>JAWKYB010000003.1:0-300000 GCA_041396705.1 Alphaproteobacteria bacterium | reverse complement strand
TGTGCGCCGGATTCAAGGCGGGCGAGGCCAACGGGCACCATCTGGTCAACCGCACCGACCAGCCGGTCGTCTTCCTGGACATCGGCAGCCGCAAGGCCGACGACGACGCCCATTATTCCGACATCGATCTGGACCTGCCGCAGCGCAACGCCGGCGGCACCTTCCGGCGCAAGGACGGAACGCCCTACGCGTGAACGGCCGGCGGGCTATTCCGCCGCCAGGTCCGGCTCGCCGGCGACGGTGAAGACCGGCGCCACCGCGCGCAGGTCGTCCAACGGGATGTGGCAGGCGATCCGATGCCCTGCCGCCGCCTCCTGCACCGGCGGCGGCGTGGTATCGCAGACGGCGCCGATCTTGCGCGGGCAGCGGCTGGCGAACGGGCAGCCCTTCGGCGGATCCAGCGGGCTGGGCAGCGCGCCCTCGAGGATGATGCGGCGCTTGTCGACGTGGGTATCGGCCACCGGCGCGGCGGCCAGCAGCGCCTCGGTATAGGGGTGGTAGGGCGGCTCGAAGATCTGCTGCGCCGCACCCTGCTCCATGATCCGGCCCAGGTACATCACCACGATGCGGTCGGCCAGGTAGCGGACGACGCCGAGATCGTGGCTGATGAACAGCAGCGTGGTCCGGTTGCGCCGCTGCAGGTCGAGCAGCAGCCCGGTCACCGCGGCCGCGACCGAGACGTCGAGGGCCGAGACCGGCTCGTCGGCGATCACCGTCTTCGGCTCGCCGGCAAATGCCCGCGCGATACCGACGCGCTGCTTCTGGCCGCCGCTGAGCTGGCGCGGCCGGCGCCGGGCGAAGTCGCGCGGCAGCTTGACCAGGTCGAGCAGGTCGAGCATGCGGCCGCGCACCTTGCCGGGATCCCGCTCGATGCCGAATTTGCGGATCACCCGGGCGATCTGGGCGCCGACTGTCTGGCTCGGGTTCAGCGTGTCGAACGGGTTCTGGAACACCATCTGCAGATCGCTGATCTGCTGCGAGGAGCGGTTCTGCACTTCGGTCTGCGCGATGTCCTCGCCCATGAACACCAGCTTGCCGTCGGTCGCGGTCTCCAGCCCGGTCAGCACCTTGGCGAAGGTCGACTTGCCACAGCCGGACTCGCCCACGATCGCGACCGTCTCGCCCTGGTGGGCGGTGAAGGTCAGGTCCTCGTTCGCCTTGATCGTGCGCACGGCGCCGCCGCCAACCACCGCGGCCATGCCGGCCTCGCCGACCGCATAGTGCTTGCTCAGCGCCTGCACCTGCAGCACCGGCGGGCCCGGGTCGACCGGCTCGAACGCCACCGCCTCGCCCTGGCCGGCAGTCCAGTCGATCTCCTGCCAGCGCAGGCAGCGCACGGCGTGGCTGCCGCCGGCGCGCTCCATGTCGATTGGCCGGGCATCGCAGCGGCCGGCCTCGAAGTGGTCGCAACGCGGCCCGAAGAAGCAGCCCGGCGGCCGCTGGTGCGGCAGCGGCAGGTTGCCCCGGATCGGGGTCAGCGGACGGGCGAAGCGGTCGGCGCTGGGCAGCGCGATGCAGCGGAACAGGCCGCGGGTATAGGGGTGCAGCGAGCGGTCGAACACGGCGCCGATGCTGCCGGTTTCCACCGCCTGGCCGGAGTACATCACGCACAGCCGGTCGCAGGTCTCCCGGATCAGGCCCAGGTTGTGCGAGATGTAGAGCATGCCGGTGCCGAAGCGCTCGCTGATCTCGGCGATCAGCTCGACGATGCCGGCCTCGACCGTGACGTCGAGCGCGGTGGTCGGCTCGTCGAGCAGCAGCAGCGACGGGTTGGACAGCAGCGCCATCGCGATCACCACGCGTTGCTGCTGGCCGCCGGAGATCTGGTGCGGATAGGCATCCATCACCCGGTCGGGGTCGGGCAGGCGCACGTCGGCCAGCATGCGGCGCGCGCGATCCCGCGCTTCCGCCCGTCCGATCCGCTCGTGAAAGATCGGTACTTCAACAAGCTGTTCGCCGATCTTCATCGATGGGTTCAGGCTCGCCATCGGCTCCTGATAGACCATCGCGATCTCGGCCCCGCGCAGCTGGCGCAGCTCTTCCTCCGACATCGCCAGCATGTCGCGGCCCTTGAAGCGCAGCGACCCGCCGACGATGCGGCCGGCCTTGCCGAGATAGCGCATCACCGCCATCGCCACGGTCGACTTGCCGCAGCCGGACTCGCCGACCAGACCGACGGCCTCGCCGGCGTCCAGCGTCAGGCTGAAGTCGATCACCGCCGGGATCTCTCCGGCCCGGGTGAAATAGGAGATGCAGAGATTCTCGATCTCCAGCAGCGGCGGTCCCGTCCGTTCGGCCATTCCGCTCAATCCTTCAACGAGACTTCACGCAGGCCGTCGGCCAGCAGGTTGAGGCCGAGCACCAGCGAGGAGATGGCCAGGCACGGGAACAGCGCGGTGTGCATGTTGCTGAGCGCGCCGTTCTCGCGGGCGGCATTGACCATGCCCCCCCAGTCCGGGTCCGGCGGCGGCAGGCCGAGGCCGAGGAAGCCGAGCACGCCGATGGTGATGGTGACATAGCCGAGCCGCAGGCAGGCATCGACGATCAGCGGGCCGCGTGCGTTCGGCAGCAGCTCGACCAGCATGATGTACCAGGCGCTTTCGCCCCGGGTCTGGGCGGCGGCGATGTATTCGCGGTTGCGCAGGTCGAGGGTCAGCCCGCGCACGATGCGCATGATGCCGGGCGCGCTGGCGAAGGTGACGGCGATGACGATGTTGATGCCGGAGGCGCCGATCAGGCTGATGGTGATGATGTAGAGGACCAGCACCGGGAAGGCGAGGATGACGTTGGCGACGAAGCTGAGCGCCGTGTCCATGAAGCCGCGATAATAGCCGGCGGCGAGGCCGAGCAGGATGCCGACGACATAGGCGCAGAAGGTGGCGAGCGGCGCGTAGATCAGCACGGTGCGCGAGCCGTGGATGATGCGCGAGAGGATGTCGCGGCCCAGGTGGTCGGTGCCGAAGGCGAACCAGATCGGCAGGCCCTGGGTCAGGTCGACGGCGATGGAGGCCGGCCCCTGCTCCGCCTCGTCCGGCTGCGGAGTCTGGCCGTATGCGTTGCTGTAGTCCTGTTGCTGACCCTGCTGCTGACCCTGCTGCTGACCCTGCTGCTGCCCATAGGCGGCATAGGGGTCCGGTTCCGCCTGCTCCGCCGTGCGCGCCGCCAGCGCGGCGTCGATGTCGACCGTGACGCTGCCGGCGCTGACCGGGCCGTCCGCGTCGCGGGCGGCCAGCGTCAGCGTCACGGTGCCGCCGGCGCCCTCAGGCAGCGTCAGCGTCGCCGCGGCGGCGTCGCGTCCCGGCACGATCCAGCCGCCGTCCGCGGCGGCGCCTTGCGACAGCGCATAGCCCGCCGGCAGTCCGTCGACGCGCACCTGCAGGCTGTCGTAGGCGCCAGGGCTGATCGGCGCGCTGGAGAACACGTCGACAAACCGACTGCTGACGCTGGCATTCGGGTCGTAGGGCGCGATCAGGTCGGCAAGGCAGGCGACGACGATCCAGAAGCCGATGATCGCGACGCCGACCAGCCCGACCCGGGATTCGCGGATTAGCGCGACCTGCGCCCACAGCCGGGCCAGCGCCCGCCGGCCGCTGCCCCCGGGCCGGGCCACGGTGCCGTCGGACAGGCGATGCTCCTGCGTGGTCATGGCGCGGCCCTCATCCGAACCGGATCCGCGGGTTGAGGAACCCGTAGCCGATGTCGGAAATGGTCTGGGTCGCCACCGCGACCAGCACGGCAACCATGGTGCAGGCCTGGATCACGTAGAGGTCGTCGTTCTTCGCCGCCTCGAACAGCAGGTAGCCGAAGCCCTTGTAGGCGAAGGCGACCTCGACCACGATCACGCCCGACAGCAGCCAGTTGAACTGCAGCATGATCACCGTGAACGGCGGGATCAGCGCGTTCCTGAGCGCGTGCTTGATGATGATGCGATTGCGCGGCAGCCCCTTCAGCACCGCGGTGCGGATGTAGTGGGTGGTCATCACCTCGGCCATCGAGGCCCGCGTCATCCGCGCCACATAGCCGAAGTCGTAGAGGATCAGCACCAGTGCCGGCAGCACCAGCTCGCGCGCGCTGATGCCGTCGGCCATGCTGGTGGTGCCCGGCAGCACGTTGTCGAGCGCGACCGCGAAGATCGCGATCAGGAACATCGCGCTGGCGAATTCCGGGATCGACGTGGTGACGATCGCGGTCACCGAGATCGCCCGGTCGCGCACCGAGCCCTCGCGCATGCCGGCGAGGACACCGAGAGCCAGCGACAGCGGGATGATCACCGCCATCGCCACGGCGCCGAGCAGCGCGGTGTTGCCCAGGCGCGGCCACAGCACCTCGTTGACCGGCCGCTTGAACTGGACCGATTCGCCGAAGTCGCCGACCAGCGCCCCGCCCAGCCAGCGCAGGTAGCGCTGCCACAGCGGGTCGAAATAGCCGTTGTTCTCGAGCCAGATCTGCCGCTGCTCCAGCGACGAGTATGGCCCGAGAACCTTCAACGCGACCTGGTCGACCCGCAGTTCGAAGATCAGGAACAGCAGGATCGAGACCACCAGCATGGTCAGCAGGGTCAGGCCGATGCGGCGGACGATCAGCGCGATCATCGCATCGACCGAGCCCGCCGCGGTGCCGGCCGGGCCGTGCCCGGCCCCGCGTGCAACCCGAATGCATGGCGGCGGGGCCCGCGTCCTGCCGGGCCGCTCCGGCGGCGCGCCGCGGCGCCGCCGGCGTTCGCCGCTTGCGCGGCGGCGGTCACGCGCCCAGCCAGACCTTGTTGAACTGGTGGTAGAAGGTCGGGTGGCAGCGCCGCCCATCACCCGCCGGTTGGCGGCGGTGAACACCGCGCGCCACAGCGGCTGGGCGACCACCGCGTCGTTCTGCAGGATGGTCTCGACCGCTTCCATCTGCCTGGCCCGCTCCAGCGGGTCGACGATGCCGTTGGCGACGTCGAGCGCCGCATCGAACTCCGGATTGGCATAGGCGCTCTGTTCCAGGCCTCGCCGCTGCGATAGGCCAGGTTCAGCACCATCACGCCGAGCGGGCGGTGGGTCCAGGCGGTGAAGCCGAACGGGGTCTTGTCCCAGATCTCCCAGAACTGCGAGTCCGGCATCACGTTCAGCGTCAGGTTGATGCCGGCCGGCTCCAGCATCTCCTTGAACGCCTGCATGGTGTTGGATTCCCAGCTGGGCGCGTTGCGCACGTCGATGGTGATGTTGAGGCCGTCGCCATGGCCGGCCTCGGCCAACAGCGCCCGGGCCCGGTCGTAATCCTGGCGCAGCCGAGGCAGCGCGAAATACTCCGGGTGGATCGGGCAGACATGATGGTTCTCGGCCGGCGCGCCGCGGCCCTGGTAGCCGACGTCGAGCAGGCGGGCGTGATCCATGCAGGCGACGACGGCCTGGCGCACGCGCACGTCGTCGAACGGCGCCTCGGTCACCCGCATCCGCGCGACGCCGGTCTGGGCGGTGATCGCCTGCAGCACCTCCAGGTCGGCGTGTTCCTCGACGATGGCGATCTCGTCGATGCCGATCTCGTAGACCGTGTCGACCTCGCCGGCGAGCAGCGCCTGCACGGTCGGCCCGGTGCCCTCGCCGAAATCGGAATAGACGATCTCGTCGAGATAGACCTCGTCGCCCCAGTAGTCGGCCGGGTTGCGCTTGCGCAGGCGGCAGATGCCGCCGACCGCGAACTCGGCCAGCTCGAACGGCCCGGTGCCGATCGGGTTCGCCTCCAGGTCGGCGCCCATCTCGTCGAAGCTGCGGTGCACGATCGCGGTCGGGTAGTTGTACAGGTTCTCCGGCACCGCCAGCAGCGGCTTGTCGAGGTGCAGCACAACGGTGTGCGGGTCGGCGACCTCGATGCCGGATTCAGGCAGCGGCGAGAACAGCGCCGCGTTCGACGAGCCGGTCTCCGGGTCGATCCAGCGGCGGAAGTTGTGGGCCACGTCCTCGGCGACGAAGTCGTCGCCGTTGTTCCATTTCACCCCCTGGCGCAGGTTCAGCGTCCAGGTCTTCAGGTCCTCGGACGGCTGCCAGCTCTCCAGCAGATAGGGGGTGGTGACGTTGTTCTCGTCGGTGTGGGCGAGATATTCGAGAATGTGGCGCGCCTGGTTCGACTTCTCGGTCCAGTCGAACACCGCCGGGTCCTTCATCTCCTGCACCCGCATGCCGACGCGCAGGCTGCCGCCCATCTGCGGCGTGCCGTCCTGCGCCTGCGCCTTGCCGGCGATGCCGGTGCCGGAGAGCTCGCCCGCCAGCGCATAGGCCGCGCCGGCGCTCATGCCGAGCAGCGTCGCGGTCCGAACGAATTCCCGCCGGCCGATCTCTTCCCGTCGCAGCTGCTCGGCAACTTCCGGAAGCGCGGGATGGGCAGATTTCCACCAGGGTTTCTCAGACATCGACGTCTCCTGTTTTGAGGACTCGTATGGGGCTTGTCTGCGAGTTCATGGAGGGGCGATAGCATCCCGATGTTATTCGCCCGATCCGGAAAGAACTCGTCTCTGTCACGCTTGTCGTTCTTTTTTGCTGATCGGGGTGGGTTCGAGCGAGGGATTTGGCACGGGCGCCTCGTCTCGCCAGGGGGGATTATTTCGAGCCGAACCCGATCTGTCAAACCGCGACCGTGACCGCATCGCGATGCGGGTGCGGCGGTGCGGGGCGGCGGCCGGCATCCGCACCCGCTTGTCTTACGCTTCGCGGCAAGCCAAAAATGGGGTTTACAAGCCGGCCAGATTGCTGACAGTTCCGGCCGCGACCGGGCACGGAACGTCCCGATCGAACGCCACAACAACCACCGACTGCAATGGGAGGTAGTCTGATGAAGCTCTCGATGAGGCTGTGCGCCGCGACGGCGCTGAGTGTCGCATTCGCCGGTGCGGCGGCCGCCGAAAACTATATCGTGATCACCCACACCGCCGGCACCGATCCGTTCTGGCCTGTGGTGCAGCGCGGGGCCGAGGATGCCGCGGCCGCGGTCGGCGCGACGATGGAATACCGCCACCCGTCGGCCGGCGACCTGGTCGAGATGGGCCAGATCGTCGAGGCCGCGACCGCGCAGAACCCCGACGGCATCGTCGTTTCGATCCCGGACGCCGACATCCTCGGCGGCCCGATCAAGGCGGCCGTCGCCGCCGGCATCCCGGTGGTCTCGATCAACTCCGGCGCCGACGTCGCGGCCTCGCTGGGCGTGCTGATGCATGTCGGCCAGCCGGAATACGAGGCGGGCTCCGCCGGCGGTGCGCGCGCCAAGGCCGAGGGCGTCACCCATGGCCTGTGCCTGAACCAAGAGGCGTTCAACGTCGCCCTGGAGCAGCGCTGCCAGGGCTATGCCGACGGCCTGGGCGAAGAGCTGAACATGATCGACGTGACCAACGATCCGGCCGAGATCAAGGCCCGCACCGCGGCGGCCGTGTCGTCGGACGAGACCATCGACGGCCTGCTGGCCGCCGGCCCGCATGTGTGCGAGGCCGCCCGCGCCGCGCTGCAGGAACTCGGCCTGGCCGGGCAGGTCCACCTGGGCTGCTTCGACCTGACTCCGGGCGTGGTCGAGGGCATCGAGGCCGGCGACGTCGCCTTCGCCATCGACCAGCAGCAGTATCTGCAGGGCTACCTGCCGATCATCGTGCTCGACCTCTACAACAAGTACGGCCTGCTGCCCGGCGCCGACATCCCGTCGGGCCCCGGCTTCGTGACCAAGGACAACGCGTCCATGGTCATGGATCTGGCCGGCACCTACCGCTGACGCACGCGTCGCGGACATGACCCCTGCCGGGGCGGTGCCAGTGCCGCCGCCCCGGCGCCCCGGCCGACCGGCGTGCGCCACCGCAGGCGCCGTCGCATGTCGACGCCGGCCGGGCGCCGCGGCGCGACCTTGACGCGCCGCGCACGAGATCGTGCAGGCAAGCCGGGTGAAACACATGTCGAGCCAAGCTACCGCGGCCGCGCCGGCGGCCCAGCCCGCCGCCGACGAGCGGATCTACAAGCCATCGTTCGCCTCGCGCCTGCTGGCCCGGCCCGAACTCGGCGCCGTCTCCGGCGCCGTGATCCTGATCGTCTTCTTCCTGCTGGCGGCCGACAGCCGGATGTTCTCGATCAGCGGGCTGTTCAACTGGCTGGAGGTCTGCGCGCAGCTCGGCATCATCGCGATCGGCGCCTGCCTGCTGATGATCGGCGGCGAGTTCGACCTGTCGATCGGCTCGATGATCGGCTTTTCCAGTGCCATCCTGGCGATGCTGATCGTCAATGGCGGCCTGCCGTCCTGGCTGGCCATCCTGCTGGCGTTCAGCCTGGCGATGGGTATCGGCTTCGTGCTCGGCACGATCGTCGTGGTCAGCCGCCTGCCCTCGTTCATCGTCTCGCTGGCCTTCCTGTTCCTGCTGCGCGGCCTGATGCTGGTCTCGATGCGGCTGTTCCACGGCGACACCCAGGTCGAGGGCATCTCGCACATGCGCGACGAGGACTTCTTCGCCTGGCTGTTCGGCGGCGACCTGTTCACGGTCGAGACGGTGTTCGTGCGCGGCAACCGCGAGAACATCATCGAGGTCGGCATCCCGATGTCGCTGGCGTGGCTGGCGGTGCTGGCGCTGGCCGCGACCTGGATCCTGGCGCGGACGCGGGCCGGCAACTGGATCTACGCCTCCGGCGGCAACGCCAACTCGGCCCGCTCGGTCGGCGTGCCGGTCAACGCGGTCAAGATCGCGCTGTTCATGTTCACCGCGCTGTGCGCCGCCATCTTCGGCGCCATCCAGGCCTTCGACGGCGGCTCGGTCGACGCGGCCCGCGGCAACCTCAAGGACCTGGAGGCGATCGCCGCCTCGGTGATCGGCGGCGCGCTGCTGACCGGCGGCTACGGCAGCGTGATCGGCGCCTGCCTCGGCGCGCTGATCTACGGCATGGTCAACCTCGGCTTCCAGTACACCTCGATCGACGGCGACTGGTACCGCGTGTTCCTGGGCGGCATCCTGCTGATGGCGGTGGCGTTCAACACCTTCATCCGCCGGCGCATCACCGGGGGGAGCTGAGCATGGCCGACACTCCGCTGATCGAAGTGCGCAACGTCGGCAAGCGCTTCGGCAACATCATCGCGCTGGCCGACGTCTCGTTCAAAGCCTATCGCGGCGAGGTGCATGCCCTGCTCGGCGACAACGGCGCCGGCAAGTCGACGCTGATCAAGACGCTGTCCGGCGTGCACGAGCCCACCCAGGGCGAGATCCTGATCGACGGCAGGCCGGTCCACTTCACCTCGCCGCGTGCGGCGGCGGCGGCCGGCATCGGCACGGTCTACCAGGACCTGGCCCTGGTCCCGCTGATGTCGGTCACCCGCAATTTCTTCATGGGCCGCGAGATCAGGAAGGGCGCCGGACCGCTGCGCTGGCTCGACATGCCGCAGATGGCCGCGATCGCCAAGGCGGAGATGGCCAAGCTCGGCATCGACGTGGCCGATCCGAACCAGCCGATCGGCACCATGTCGGGCGGCCAGCGGCAGACGCTGGCCATCGCCCGGGCCGTCTATTTCGGCGCCAACGTGCTGATCCTGGACGAGCCGACCTCGGCGCTGGGCCAGAAACAGCAGCTGGAGGTGCTGCGCATGATCCGCCGCGTGCACGACCACAGCGACGTGGCGATCATCCTGATCACCCACAACGACCTGCACGCCAAGCTGATCGCCAACCGCTTCACCTTCCTCAGCCGCGGCCGGGTGATCGGCGCCGGCACCGCCGACGAGTTGAAGGGCGAGGAAATCCGCACGCTGATGGCCGGCGGCGCCGAGCTGGCGGAGCTGGAACGCGAGTTCGCCGCGGCGTAGGCCGGGCCGGCGCGACGGCGGCGACGAGGAGGCGCGACGATGGCCCGCAACGGCCCCGACGTCGAGATCATTGCGCGAAGAACGGCCTATAAACGTTTCTTCCAGATGGATATTCTCAATCTTCGCCACCGCCTGTTCGGTGGCGGGATGACGGCGGAGATCGAGCGCGAGATCTTCGTGCGGCGGCCGGCGGTGGCCGTGCTGCCTTACGACCCCGCCCGCGATGCGGTGGTGCTGATCGAGCAGTTCCGCAGCGGCGCCCTGCTGTCCGACCTGTCGCCGTGGCAGCTGGAGGTGATCGCGGGGCTGGTCGAGCCGGGCGAGGACGCGGTCGACGTGGCCCGGCGCGAATCGCTGGAGGAGGCCGCCTGCGCGATCCACGATCCGATCGAGGTCTGCCGCTATCTGACCAGCCCGGGCGGAACCAACGAGATCGTCACCTTCATCTGCGCGCGGGCCGATTCCACGGGCCTCGGCGGCGTGCACGGCCTCGACCACGAGCACGAGGACATCCGGGTCCATGTGCTCGACCGCCGCGACGCCATGCGGCGGATCGACACCGGCCAGATCGCCAATGCGCTGGCTATCATCGGCCTGCAGTGGCTGACGCTGCATCTGGACGAAGTGAAGGAGCGCTGGCGATGACGGCAACCGACCTCGGCGTGCGCAGCGGCCTGTTGGACGCGATCGGCCGGACACCGCTGATCCGGCTTGCGCGCGCCTCGGAGATCACCGGCTGCGAGATCTACGGCAAGGCCGAGTTCATGAACCCCGGCGGATCGGTCAAGGACCGTGCCGCGCTGGCGATCATCCAGGACGCGCTGGAGCGCAAGCAGATCGAGCCCGGCGGCATCGTGGTCGAGGGCACCGCCGGCAACACCGGCATCGGTCTCGCCCTGGTCGGCAACGCGCTGGGGCTGCAGAGCGTGATCGTGATCCCGGACACCCAGAGCCAGGAGAAGAAGGACACGCTGCGCATGTGCGGCGCCGAGGTGCGCGAGGTGCCGGCGGTGCCCTATCGCGACCCCAACAACTACGTGAAGCTGTCCGGGCGGCTGGCCGAGGAGCTGGCCGCCTCCGCGCCGCACGGCGCCTTTTGGGCCAACCAGTTCGACAACACCGCCAACCGCCGCGGCCACGAACGCACGACCGGGCCGGAGATCTGGGAACAGACCGGCGGCAAGGTCGACGGCTTCGTCAGCGCCGTCGGTACCGGCGGCACGCTGGCCGGAGTCGGCGCGGCGCTGAAGGCGCGCAACCCGGAGGTCGTGATCGCGCTGGCCGACCCGTTCGGCGCGGCAATCTACAGCTGGGTCAAGCACGGCGAGCTGAAGGCGGAGGGGTCGTCGATCACCGAGGGCATCGGCCAGGGCCGGATCACCGCCAACCTGGACGGCGCGGCGATCGACGAGGCCTACCAGATCGGCGATGTCGAGATCGTCGAGCAGGTGTTCGCGCTGCTGAAGGACGAGGGCCTGTGCCTGGGCGGTTCCAGCGGCATCAACGTCGCCGGCGCGATCCGGCTGGCCCGGCAGATGGGGCCCGGCCACACCATCGTGACGATGCTGTGCGATTCCGGATCGCGCTACATGTCGCGCCTGTTCAACCCGGCCTTCCTGCGCGAGAAGAAGCTGCCGGTGCCGGACTGGATGGAATGAGCGGGAGGCTGCCGTGACCGAGGCCCTGTTTGCCGCCGAACCCTATCTGCGCAGCGCCGAGGCCGTCGTGCTGGCGGTCAACGACCGCGGCGGCATCGTGACCGACCGCAGCATCTTCTATCCCACCGGCGGCGGCCAGCCCGGCGACAGCGGCACGCTGACGCTCGCCGACGGCCGCACCGTCGCCATCGCAACCGCGGTCAAGGGCGAGGCGCCGGGCGAGATCGTGCTGGTGCCGGCGGAAGGCCAGGCCCTGCCCGCCGCCGGCGACCGGGTGACGATGGCGCTGGACTGGGACCGGCGCCACCGGCACATGCGCATGCACAGCTGCATGCACCTGTTGTCGGCGCTGCTGCCCTACCCGGTCACCGGCGGCCAGATCGCGGCCGACAAGGGCCGGCTCGACTTCGACATGGACGGCGCGCCGCCGGACAAGGACGCGCTGACCGACAGGCTCAACGCCCTGATCGGCGCCGACGACCCGGTGACGACGGAATGGATCAGCGATGCGGAACTGGCCGCGCAGCCGGAACTGGTGAAGACGATGGCGGTGAAGCCGCCGGTCGGCGGCGGCCGGGTGCGGCTGGTGCGCATCGCCGGGCGCGACCTGCAGCCCTGCGGCGGCACCCACGTGGCGCGCACCGGCGAGATCGGCGCGGTCGCCGTGGTCAAGATCGCCAGCAAGGGCAAGCAGAACCGGCGGGTCACGGTCGCCTTCGCGGAGGATCTGGCGTGAGCGCGGGCTACGACCGTCCGGAAGCGCTGGTCGAGACCGGCTGGCTGGCCGACCACCTCGGCGATGCCGATCTCTGCGTGCTGGATGCGAGCTACCACCTGCCGGCGGCGAAGCGGGACGCGCGGGCGGAATATGGCGCAAGGCACATTCCCGGGGCTCGCTTCTTCGACATCGACGCGACCTCGGACCGCGGCTCGCCCCTGCCGCACATGCTGCCGTCGCCGGAGGATTTTGCCGCGGCCGTCGGCGCCCTCGGCGTCGGCAACGGCAGTATGGTGGTGGTTTACGACGTCTACGGCCTGATGTCGGCGGCGCGGGCATGGTGGATGTTCCGCGTCTTCGGCCACGACCGGGTTGCCGTGCTCAATGGCGGCCTGCCGAAGTGGCTGGCCGAGAACCGGCGCGTGAGCGACGAACTGCCGGTCGTAGAAACGCGCGTTTTTTCAGTGCAGTATCGCTCGGAACTGGTCCGCGACATGAATGCGGTCAAGGCGCAGCGGACCGCGGATGCCGGCGCGGTGGTCGATGCCCGCGCGCCGGAGCGCTTCGCCGGCGCCGCCGAGGAGGTCTGGCCGGGCCGGCGCCGCGGGCACATTCCGGGCAGCCGCAACGTGCCGTACACCGACCTGATCGATCCGGTCGCCAAGACGCTGGTGCCGGCCGAGGCGATCCGCCGGCGCTTCGCAGCGGCCGGCGTCGACCTCGACGCGCCGCCGGTGTTTTCCTGCGGATCCGGAATCACGGCCTGTGCGCTCGCGCTCGGCGCCTTCCTGGTCGGGCAGGACCGGGGCGCCGTCTACGACGGTTCGTGGGCCGAGTGGGGGCTGCCCGGCCCCAACCCGGTCGAGCCGTGACCCGCACCGCCGCGGCGGGCCGGCCGCGATGAGCGTGGCGCCGATCCACTTCGCCGTACGCGAGGCGACCGCTGCCGACGACGCGGCCCTGGCCGCGCTGTGGCGCGACTGCGGCCTGATCACCGCCTGGAATCCGCCGCAGGCCGATATCGAACGGCTGCGCGAGACCGGCCACGGCGCGTTGCTGGTCGGCGCCGAGGCGCTGGGCGAGGTGGTCGCGTCGACCATGGTCGGCCACGACGGCCACCGCGGCTGGCTCTACTATGTGGCGGTGCGGCCCGACCGGCAGCGCCGCGGCTATGGCCGCCGGATGGTGGCGGCGGCGGAAGCCTGGCTGGCCGAGCGCGGCATGCCGAAGTGCCAGCTGATGGTGCGGGCGACCAACCGCCCGGCCGAGGGCTTCTATCGCGCGCTCGGCTACGGCCTGAACGCGCACAACGTCATGCACCGCTGGCTGCAGGCGCCGGCGGCGGCCGACCCGGCCGGCAAGCGCGAGGTCACCGTGACCTACCTGGAGATGGAGGCGCCGCCGGCGGCGCTGCCGCTGCCGGTGCCGGCGGTGCCGCACGCGATCCTGCGCCTGCACGAGCCGGACCCGGTATTCTATCGCTTCCTGCACGACACCATCGGCCGCCAATGGCTGTGGTACGAGCGCAGGCTGCTCGACCGCGCCGGGCTGTGCGCTGTGATCCACGATCCGCGGGTCGAGGTGTTCGTGCTCTACGTGCGCGGCAACCCGGCCGGCTTCATGGAGATCGACCGCCGCCGCGACCGCGTCGCCGACATCCGCTTTCTCGGGCTCATGGACGGGTTCAAGGGCCGCGGGCTCGGGCGCTACCTGCTGGGCTGGTCGATCAGGCAGGCATGGCAGGGCGACACCGCGAAGGTCACCGTCAACACCTGCAGCTTCGACGACCCGAGGGCGCTGGCGATGTACCAGCGGGCCGGCTTCGTCGCGGTGCGCCGCGAGACGGCGACGATCGACGATCCCGCCGCGGTCATCCGCCGGCTCGACGCCGACTACGCCGAGCTCGGCCCGCCGCCGCACTGAGGGAGGCGACGACGGTGGACTGGCACGCCATCCCCGAACGCAACCGGCCGAATTCTTGGCTGATCGCGCCACCAGGCTTTTGCAACCGCGCGCCGGACGGCCTGCCGCCGACGTTCGCGCTGCCGGTCGCGGCCCTGCGCGACGCGTGGCGGGCGGTGCTGGCGGGCGAACCGCGGCTGCAGGTGGTGCACGACGATGCCGACGGCATGGACCTGGTCCAGCGCACGGCGGTGTTCCGCTTCGCCGACGACATCGCGGTCGCCTATGTCGACCTCGGCAGCGGCGCCAGCACGCTGGCGCTCTACAGCCGCTCGCGGATCGGCTATTCCGACCTCGGCGCCAACCGGCGCCGGCTCGAGCGCTGGCTCGGGCTGCTGGCCGGGAAGGTGCCGGCCGGTCCTGCGCTCAGTGCAGGATCTGGCTGAGGAACAGCTTGGTGCGGTCCTCGCGCGGGTTGTCGAAGAAGCTGTCCGGCGGCCCCATCTCGACGATCTCGCCGTCGGCCATGAACACCACCATGTCGGCGACCTGACGGGCGAAGCCCATCTCGTGGGTGACGCAGACCATCGTCATCCCCTCCTCCGCCAGGCTGACCATGGTGTCGAGCACCTCCTTGACCATCTCCGGGTCGAGGGCGGAGGTCGGCTCGTCGAACAGCATGATGCGCGGCTGCATGCACAGCGCCCGCGCGATGGCGACGCGCTGCTGCTGGCCGCCGCTGAGCTGGCCGGGATATTTGTTGGCCTGCTCCGGGATGCGGACCCGCTTGAGGTAGTGCATCGCCACCTCCTCCGCATCCTTGCGCGGCGTCTTGCGCACCCAGCGCGGCGCCAGCGTCAGGTTCTCCAGCACGGTCAGGTGCGGGAACAGGTTGAAGCTCTGGAACACCATGCCGACTTCGCGGCGGATCGCCTCGATGTTCTTCAGGTCGTTGGTCAGCTCGATGCCGTCGACGATGATCTGCCCGGACTGGTGTTCCTCCAGCCGGTTGACGCAGCGGATCATCGTGGACTTGCCGGAACCCGACGGTCCGCACACCACCACCTTCTCGCGCCGGGCGATGCTGAGGTTGATGTCGCGCAGCACGTGGAACGATCCGTACCACTTGTTGACGTCGACCAACTGGATCGCGGTCTCGAATTCCGGTGCCGGTGCCTGCTCGACTGCGCTCATGCTGCCTTTTCCCCCTTCCCGTCCGCGCCGTTCACGGCATCATGCGGCCCTCGCCGCGCGCGGCGAGGTCGTCCTTGACCTTCTGCGTCACCGTCTTGGTCCGCGCGTCGCGGCGCTGGCCGCGGCTGAGGTCCTTCTCAAGCCACTGGCTGTACTTCGACATCGAGAAGCAGAACACGAAGTAGATCAGCGCGACGAAGACATAGATCTCGACGAAGAACTGCCGCCAGTTCGGATCGGCCGTGGCCGTCTTGGCCGCCAGCAGCAGGTCGGTCAGGCTGATGATCACCACCAGCGAGGTGTCCTTGAAGGTGCCGATGAAGGTGTTGACCAGCGGCGGGATCACCGATTTCAGCGCCTGCGGCAGGATGATCAGCCCCATCTTCTGCCAGTAGCTCAGCCCCAGCGCATCGGCCGCCTCGTATTGCCCGCGCGGCATCGCCTGCAGCCCGCCGCGGATCACCTCGGCCAGATAGGCCGAGGCGAACAGGGTGATGCCGACCAGCGCGCGCAGCACCTTGTCGATGGTGACGCCCGAGGGCAGGAACAGCGGCAGCATCACCGAGGCCATGAACAGCACGGTGATCAGCGGCACGCCGCGGATCAGCTCGATGAATCCGACGCAGACCGCCTTGATCGCCGGCATGTCCGAGCGCCGGCCCAGCGCCAGGGCGATCGCCAGCGGGAAGGCCAGCACGCAGCTGACCACCGACAGGATCAGCGTCAGCGGCAGGCCGCCCCACAGCTCGGTGTTGACCAGCTCCATGCCGAGGAAGCCGCCGTACAGCAGGCCGGCGCAGATCGCCAGGCCGGCGACCCAGACCAGGGCCAGCCACGGCTTCCAGGCGATCTTCATGCAGCTGAAAACGATCAGCCCCAGGAAGATCATCGTCGCGATCAGCGGCCGCCATTGCTCGTCGAACGGATAGCGGCCGAACAGGATGAAGCGGTACTTGTCGTGGATCACCGCCCAGCAGGCGCCGACACCTTCCGCCTTGCAGGCCTCCGGGTCGGCGGCGCTCCACACCGCGTCGATCAGTCCCCAGCCGAGCAGCGACAGCGCCAGCTCGACCACAAGGTAGATCGCGACCAGGCTGAGCAGCCCGTTCCACCAGTTCGGGAACAGGTTGCGGTGCAGCCACTGCGCCCACGCCGGCAGCGCCGGCCGGCCCGCAGCCGTGTCCTGCGTCGCCATCCTAACGCTCCTTCAGCGCGACGCGCGCGTTGTACCAGTTCATGAAGAACGAAATGCTGAGGCTGATGGCCAGATACACCGACATCGCGATGGCGATGCACTCGATCGCCTGGCCGGTCTGGTTCAGGCTGGTGTTCATCGCCGAGACCAGGTCGAAATAGCCGATCGCGATCGCCAGCGACGAGTTCTTGGTCAGGTTGAGATACTGGCTGGTCATCGGCGGGATGATCACCCGCATCGCCTGCGGCAGGATGATCAGGCGCAGCGTGCGGCCACGGTTCAGGCCCAGCGCCATCGCCGCCTCGGTCTGGCCGTGACTGATCGCCAGGATGCCGCTGCGCACGATCTCGGCGATGAAGCCGGCGGTGTAGAGCGTCAGCCCGAGCAGCATCGCCAGGAACTCCGGCGAGATCCACATGCCGCCCTGGAAGTTGAAGCCCTTCAGCTCGGGAACCGAGAATTCGGTGGGCGCGCCGCCGATCAGCCAGCCGAGCGCGGCCAGGCCGACCACGATGCCGAGCGAGATCCAGCCCACATGCCAGGCCTCGCCGGTCCGGTCCTGGTGTTCCTGCGCGACCCTGCGGAAATAGCTGACCGCCGGGACCGACAGCGCCAGGCCGAGCACCAGCAGCCACCAGCCGAGCGCATCGACCGGCGCCGGCGTGAAGATGCCGCGGTTGCTGACGAAGACGGCATCGAGCAGATTCATCGCCTCGCGCGGGTGCGGCAGCACCTCGCCGAGGATCGTGAACCAGAAGATCAGCTGCAGCAGCAGCGGGATGTTGCGCACCGTCTCGACATAGGCCGAGGCGATCTTGCGGATCATCCAGTTGTGCGACAGGCGTGCGACGCCGATGACGGTGCCCAGGATCGTGGCCAGCGCGATGCCGACCAGCGCCAGCTTGATGGTGTTGAGCAGGCCGACGACGAAGGCGCGCAGGTAGCTGTCGGACTCGTCGTAGTCGATGACGGATTCGCTGATGGCGAAGCCGGCCTGGCGGTCGGTCAGGAAGCCGAAGCCGGAGGCGATGTTCTGCTGCGCCAGGTTGGTCAGCGTGTTGTCGACCAGCCACCAGCCGATCAGGCAGACGGTGGCGATCAGCACGACCTGATAGACGACCGCACGAACCGCCCGATTGGTCAGGAAGCCGCCGGCTGCAGGGCGCGTCTGCCGGGTGACGTCCGTCATGTTCCGGCGCGCCGCGATATGATCATGGTCATATGGAGTGGCGCCCGGAGCCCGCGCACGGGCCCCGGGCACTCATCCGGTCAGCGGATCGGCGGCGCGTACATGATGCCGCCATGGCTCCACAGGGCGTTCAGGCCCCGCTCCAGCCGCAGCGGCGTGTCCGGGCCGACGTTGCGGTCGAAGATCTCGCCGTAGTTGCCGACCGCCTTGATGACGTTGACGCCCCAGTCGTTGGACAGGCCCAGCAGCTCGCCCATGCCCGGCGACACGCCGAGCAGGCGCTGGATGTTCGGGTTGTCGCTGCCCATCATCTCGTCGACGTTGGCCGAGGTGATGCCGTATTCCTCGGCCTCGATCAGCAGGTTCAGCACCCACTTCGCGATGTTGAAGAACTGGTCGTCGCCCTGGCGGACGGCCGGGCCCAGCGGCTCCTTCGAGATGATCTCGGGCAGGATGACGTAGTCGTCGGGATTGGCCGCGTCGACCGCGCGGATGGCGGCCAGGCCGGAGGCGTCCGTGGTGTAGACGTCGCAGCGGCCGTTGAAGAACGCGGTCTTGGATTCGTCAAAGCTTTCAATGACAACCGGCTCGAAGCTCATCCCGGCACCACGGAAGTAGTCGGCCAGGTTCAGCTCGGTGGTGGTGCCCGACTGCACGCACACGGTGGCGCCGTCGAGCTCGCTGGCGCTGGTCACGCCAAGCGCGGCCGGGACCATGAAGCCCTGGCCGTCATAGAAGGTGACGCCGGCGAAGTTGATGCCCAGCGAGGCGTCGCGGGTCAGCGTCCAGGTGGTGTTGCGCGACAGGATGTCGATCTCGCCCGACTGCAGGGCGGTGAAGCGCTGCTGTGCGCTGAGCGGCACGTAGCTGACCTTGTCGGCATCGCCGAACAGGGCCGCCGCGACCGCCTTGCAATAGTCCACGTCGAGGCCGGTCCACACGCCCTGGCTGTCCGGGATGCTGAAGCCGGCCAGGCCGACGTTGACGCCGCAGACCAGGCTGCCGCGGGCCATGATCGCATCCAGATCGGCACCGGCATAGGCATTCGCGGCAACCAAAGTTCCGCCGACGCCGAGTGCTGCCGCAAGCCACGTGGATTTTCGCATGATGTCGCTCCCTCGCGATTGTCCCTGTTGCGGACGGCCGATATTTGTTGGTTTTGACCGTCCTTGTTCCGTGCCTATCACAGGACCGGACCTTGGGCAATCACATGCACGTCGGATGCCAGCGGCCTGTTTCCTGTGGTTTTTGCAGTTTCCGCGCGCCGACCGGTGCCTTTGCCGACGTCGGCGCCCGGCTTCGGCACCGTCGCGAGAACGGAGATGCGGTTGATGAATTGGCCTTCATGTCCATGGGCGACCGGCTGCCGGCAACTGCGTCGCGCGGGCGACGGGATCGGCGTCGCGGCGCGTGCCGAGACCCTGTTTGTCCCGTCGCGCAGGCCACCGGCCGTCACCTCGATCGCGCGATCACAGATTTGTGAACAAGCGCGGCGCGCCGCTGCCCCCCGGCCCGATCGGCGCCCGCGCCGGCACTGCCATGGGTGACTGGCTGGGGCCGGCCGAGACCGAGGCGTTGTGGCTGAGCCTGCGGGTGGCCGCGGTCGCGACCCTGGTCAGCGTGCCGCTCGGCGTCGGCGTCGCCTGGGTGATCGTGCGCAGCCGCCTGCCCGGCCGCGGCATTCTCAACGCCATCGTGCACGTGCCGCTGGTACTGCCGCCGGTAGTGGTCGGCTATGTGCTGCTGCTGGCGTTCGGCCGCCGCGGCTGGATCGGCGGCTGGCTCCACGACACCCTGGGGATCGAGATCGCCTTCACCTGGGTCGGCGCCGCGGTGGCGGCCGGGGTGCTGGCGTTCCCGCTGCTGGTGCGCGCGGTGCGGCTGTCGCTGGAGGCGGTCGACGGCCGGCTGGAGCAGGCCGCCCGCACGCTCGGCGCCGGGCGGGCCGACGCCTTCCGCTCCGTCACCCTGCCGCTGATGCTGCCCGGCATCGTCACCGGCTCGATCCTGGCCTTCGCCCGCTGCCTGGGCGAGTTCGGCGCGACCGTCACCTTCGTCGGCAACATCCCCGGCGAGACCCAGACCCTGCCGCTGCTGCTGTTCCAATATGCCAACCAGCCCGACCGCGAGGACGCCGCGCTGCGGATCGTGATCGTCTCGCTGGTGGTCGCCTTCGCCGCGCTGTTCGCCTCCGAACTGCTGGCCCGCCGGGTGGCGCGCCGGATCGGGCAGCGCTGATGGCGGCTTCGCCCGGCATCGAGGCGGAGATCGCGCTGACGCGCGGCGCGTTTGCGCTCGACGTGGCGTTCGCGGCCGAGCCCGGCCGCATCACCGCGCTGTTCGGCCCGTCCGGCTGCGGCAAGACCACCACGATCAACTGCGTCGCCGGCCTCGACCGGCCCTCGCGCGGCCGCATCGCCATCGGCGGCAGCGTGGTGTTCGACGCCGCTGCGCGCATCCGGCTGGCGCCGGAGCGCCGCCGCGTCGGCTATGTCTTCCAGGAGGGCCGGCTGTTCCCGCACATGACCGTGCGCGACAACCTGCTCTACGGCCGGCGCCGGTCGCGGCGCGGCGCTGGCGGACCGCAGCCGGAGCTGGTGATCGAGCTGCTCGGCCTCGCCGCCCTGCTCGACCGCCGCCCGGCCGGGCTGTCCGGTGGCGAGCGCCAGCGCGTGGCGCTGGGCCGCGCCATCCTGGCCGACGCCGAGGTGCTGCTGCTCGACGAGCCGCTGGCCGCGCTCGACGCCGCGCGCAAGGCGCAGATCCTGCCGTTCATCGAGGAGCTGCGCGACCGTCTCGGCCTGACCATGCTCTACGTCAGCCACGACCTGCGCGAGGTGGCGCGCATCGCCGACCGGATGCTGATGATGGACGGCGGCCGCATCGTCGCCGCCGGCCCGGTCTCCGCCCTGTCGCAGAGCGAGGAGCACCATGCCCGCTTCGTCGCCGTCGACGGCGGCACGGTGCTGGACGCCCAGGTCTGCGGCAAGGACCTGGTGCACGAGATGCTGGAGCTGCGGCTGGCCGGACGCGTGATCCGCGTGCCGGGCTTCCCGGCTTCGGTCGGCGCGCGCGTGCGCCTGCGGATCGACCCGCAGGACGTGGCGATCGCGGTCAGCGAGCCCAGCGGCCTCAGCATCCGCAACATCATTCCGGGCAGCGTGCGCGCCCTGGTGCCGTTCGGTCCGGCTCAGGCCGACGTGGCCATCGCCTGCGGCGATTCGGTGATCTGGGCGCGGGTGACGGTGCGCGCCGTGCACGAACTCGGGCTGGCGCCGGGCAAGCCGGTGTTCGCGCTGGTCAAGGCGGTGGCGGTCGACCGCTCCTATCGCTGACGGCGCAGTGTCGCCGGCGGGCGTGGCGACCCCGGCAGGGCTCGAACCTGCAACCTACGGCTTAGAAGGCCGTTGCTCTATCCTGTTGAGCTACGGGGCCGGCGCGGGCGCAGTGTGCCCGATGCGGATGCGGTTCGCCTAGTGCGTCCAGGGCTGTTTGCGGCCGTAGGCGAAATTGTCGGCATAGGCCTTCGGGCGGACCGTCCGCTCCTTCGGCTCGAACACCGTGTACATCAGGCCGTGCGCCCGGGCATAGGCCACCGCCTCATCCTTCGTGGGGAAGGTCAGCCGCAACTGCTGGCGGGTGTCGCGCGAGCTGGTCCAGCCCATCAGCGGGTCGTGGGTGCGCGGCGCGGTCGGCTCGAACTCCAGCACCCAGCTCTTGGTCTTGGCGCGGCCGGATTGCATGGCGGTCTTGGCCGGCTGGTAGATCCTGACGTCCATCGCGTGGCGGTTCCCTGCTGGCGGTCGGTTTCGGCCGGCCGTGGTCGGACCGGCAATCGCTGGTCGGGGCGACTGGATTCGAACCAGCGACATCTTGCTCCCAAAGCAAGCACTCTACCAAGCTGAGCTACGCCCCGAGCGCGAGCGGAAGATAAGCAGTCGCCCGAAGGCGGACAAGCCAAACCGTTGCGCCGGCTCGGTCGCACGCCGCCGCGGCGGGAAGCCGGGCTGGCCTATCGGGCGGGCGGCAGTAAGATGCCGGCGAGCCAGGGCGATTCGCCGTGTCCGCGGTGGGAAACGGGAAGCGATGACGAGCCGTACGATCCATGTGACCGAGCCGCTTTATGCCTACCTGCTCGCCAACGGGGTGCGCGAGCCCGACGTGTTGCGCCGGCTGCGTCTGGAAACGGCGCCGATGCGCTGGTCGGGCATGCAGATCGCGCCGGAGCAGGGGCAGTTCATGGCGCTGCTGACCGAGCTGGTCGGCGCGCGCCGGGCGATCGAGGTCGGCACCTTCACCGGCTATAGCGCACTGGCGGTGGCGCTGGCGCTGCCGGAGGACGGCCTGCTGGTCGCCTGCGACATCAACCCGGAGACCACCGCGATCGGCCGGCGCTACTGGGAAGAGGCCGGCGTCGCCGGGCGCATCGACCTGCGGCTGGCGCCGGCGGCGGAGACGCTGCAGGCGCTGATCGACGCGGGCCAGGCCGGCAGCTTCGACCTGGCCTTCATCGACGCGGACAAGACCGGCTACCTGAGATACTACGAGCAGTGCCTGACGCTGGTGCGCAGCGGCGGCCTGATCATGATCGACAACGTGCTGTGGGGCGGCAAGGTCGCCGACAAGACCCTGTCCGACGAGGATACCCTGGCGATCCGCGACCTCAACCGCACGCTGCACGCCGACGACCGCGTCAGCCTGTCGATGGTGCCGGTCGGCGACGGCCTGACGCTGGCGCGCAAGCGCTGAGCGCGCCGCGTTGACGGAAAACTAACCCTGTGCCGGCATCGTGCCGGCATGACCCCTGGCCCGCTCGTCCTCGCCCGCATCGCCGCCGCCCTGTTCGCGGCAACCGGCTGCGTGACCGCGGCTTCGGCCGATCCGCTGGTCGTGTCGCTCGATCCCGAGGACGGCACCGTGGCCGAAGCGCCGGCGGCCGGCGTTGCCCTGCCTGCAGCCTGCGAGCCGGCGATCGCCGCCGCCGCGGCGGCGCACGAGGTGCCGGCCGATGTGCTGCTGGCGATCGGCATGGTCGAATCCGGGCTGACCCCGTTCGTGCTGAACGCCGAGGGCACGCCGAAATTCTTCGACGACCGCGCCAGTGCCGCGGCGGCGCTGACCGAGCTCCGTGCCGGCGGCATGGCCTCGATCGACGTCGGCTGCATGCAGATCAACCTGCGCTGGCACCCCGACGCGTTCGCCGATCCCGCCGACGGGCTCGATCCCGCGCTCAACGCCGACTATGCCGCCAAGTTCCTGCTCGGGCTCTATGCGATGACCGGGTCGTGGACCGACGCGGTCGCCTACTACCACTCCAGCGCCCAACGCTATCAGCGCCCCTATGTCTGCGCGGTCGCGGCGCGGCTGGAGGAAATGGGCAGCGCCATGTCGCTCGACTGCCTGCCGTCGGAGACGCTGGACCTGCCGGTGGTGGTCGATTCGAGTCCGGCCCAGCCGACCGTCTCCGGCCCGATCGCCGAGGCCGGGTCGCAGCACATGCTGCGCATCGCGCCGGCCGCCGGTGGCGCGCCGCAGGTGCTGCGCGGCCAGACGACGACGCCGGCGCCTGCCGATTCGACGCCGGCGCTGGCCAGCACCGGCCCGCGCATCATCCGCCTGCCCTGACCTCCCGCCCGGAAACGAAACGGGCGGCCCGAAGGCCGCCCGCGCATTCGCCGTCGGCGCCGGCCAGCGGCGCCCGTCGGACAGGTCAGTTGGTCCACAGCGAGTAGCTGTTCTCGATACCGCCGTTATTGTAGACGACCACGGTGAAGTTGCCGGTCCAGCGCGGTGTCCACTCGCAATATTCGGACGAGCTGTAGCCGACGCTCTGGCAGATCAGGTTTCCGTACTCGTCGTAGACATAGAGGTCGAGATCGGTGTCGTCCCAGCCGTTCAGGGTGACGATCGCCTGCTCGTTGCCGAAGAAGCCCTCGTCATAGGCGACCGAGTCGTACGGACCGATCCAGTCCTCGTAGGAGCCCTCGCCGTAGACGCTGCCGCGCGAGCCGCCCTGCTCGATGTCGTCGATCATGGCCAGCAGATCCTGGCGGTCGCCGGCCAGGTCGCGGGCGGCGGTCAGCATGTCGCCGACGCTGGCGATGATCGGAGCGGTCCCGTCCGGAACCGCGCCGTTGTTGTCGCGCGGCTGCACGTCGCTGTCGGACAGCAGGTACTTGTCCATGATCTGCGCGGCAACGATCAGCGACATCGCGTCCTGGTTCTCGACGCCGTAGATCGCGAGCTGCTGGGCGAGAGTCAGCTCGTGGATCGGCTGCACCGTCTCGGCGCCGAGCGGCTTGTCGTCGGTCGCGTTGACCGCCGTCTCGGCCGAAGCGAGACCGGTCAGCGCGGTGCTGGCCAGAACCGCAATGGCAAGGCCGGCCGTCGCGCGGAACATCGTCTTCATCGAGAAACCTCCAGTAAGTGGTCTTGGCGAACAGCGGACCATGCGCGAAACCGGTGGCAAGCCTTGGCCGCTGGGCAGCAACGGTGGACCACCCGTCCTTCCCGTCCTGTGAGCACTCTCACCGGGGATTGTGTCGACAATCGGCACAATCCAGGGAGGAATGGCCCGAAACTGTGATTTACAATGGCATGATCTATCAACATTCGGCGGCAGTCGCAATTGCTGCGCAAAAAAGCCGCGCCCCGTTCCTGGGAACGGGGCGCGGCCACGGTCAGGCCGATCCGACGCCGAGGTACACGGCTGCGCGCATCCGGCCCGCCGCCCCGCCACGGGGGCTGGACGGCGGCCGGCGCGCGCCGGCATGGGAGACAGGCATCCCCTGCGTCAGTTCGTCCAGACCGTGAACGCCGCCGAGTTCTCGGCCTGGTTGGTGATCTGGATGTCGTAGCTGAGGCCGGCCACCGCGGGCCAGACGCAGCTGTGGGCGCCGTCGACCAGCGCGCCTTCGCACAGCAGTTCGCCGTCGGCGCCGAGCACCCGCACGTCCAGCGCGTCGCCGGTGCCGGCGATCAACGTCAGCACCGCATCGGTATCGTCGTCGTAGGTGCGGGTGAACAGGAACGAATCGCCGGCGTCGACCCAGCTCTCGCCGCCCTGCCCGGTCATCGGCTCGACGTCGAAGACGCTGCCGCGGTCGCCGGCCTCGAGCCGGTCGTCGATCAGTGCGACCAGCGCCGCGTCCTCGCCGGCCAGGGTGCGCGCATCGGCCAGCAGCGCCTCGGCGCCGGTGAACGATAGCGCGGAGCCGGGCACTGCGGCGACGTCGAGATCCTCGATCATGCCGGCCGCCACCAGCAGGGCCGAGGCCGAAGCGTTGGCTGTGCCATAGCGCGCCAGCTCGGAGGCCAGCGAAAGCGTGCGGGCGGACGCCAGCGACGCCGCGGTCAGGGCCTGCATGGCGTCGGCGGCTGGCGCGAACTGCATGCCGCAATGGTCGTCGCCGGGCCGGCCGTTGCCGGCATGCGCGAAGGGAATCGAGGCTGCCAGCGCACTCAGCGCCAGGGTCGAAGCCGCCACCAGTTTGAGCATGTCAAAGTTCTCCACCGAACCGCGCGCCCGCTCTGTAGGCCGGCGGGCCGTGCGCATTGTCTTGATCGGCAATGAGTGCCGGCCAACTGAGGCGAATTGTCGGCCGGGCGATGATTTTGTTGCGGCAACGGCTGCAGCATCGAATTGCCGCTTTCTCTCACATTATAAATAACACCCGGCGCGTTTCTCTATTAAGACTCTGGTGAGGATTTGCCGGCGGAAGACCTTGGCGGTGCCGTAACGCCGCCACAATGGACGGGCAAACACGCACCATCGCCACGTGCCGTGGCCAATCATTGGAAGGGATCAAAGGCATGCACCGCGCTCTCCTCGCGCTCATGCTCGTCGTGGCAACGCCCGTCGCGGCTCGGGCGGGCTATCTGTCGGGCGTGCACGCGTTCAACTCGGGCGACTTCGAGACCGCCTATGAGGAGTTGGCGCCGCTCGCCGACTCGGGCAATGCGAGCGCGCAGTACTACATCGGTCAGATGTACCTGACCGGCCGCGGCGTCGAGCGCGACGAGCACCGGGCCTTCGACTATCTGAGCACGGCAGCGGAGAGCGGCGACGCGCGCGCCCAGGTCAATCTCGGCCTGATGTACGAATCGGGCCGCGTCGTCGAGCGCGACCTCAGCCAGGCCGCGGAGTGGTTCTCGGAGGCGGCGGAGGCCGGCCTGCCCTTCGCGCAGACCAAGCTCGGCGTGCTGTACCAGCGCGGCGAAGGCGTGGCACAGGACTATGCCCGCGCGTTGCAGCTCTACGAATCGGCCGCGGCACAGGAAGACGTCTACGCCATCCGCAACCTCGGCTACCTCTACGAGAACGGCCTGGGCGTGCCGCAGGACTTCGCCGCCGCCGAGGAGTGGTATCGGCGCGCGATCACCGACGGCTACCCGGGTGCGATGAACAACCTGGCCTGGATGCTGGCCTCGCGCCACGACCGGCTGGACGAGGCCTTGGACCTGGCCGAGCAGGCGGTCGACGTGCATCCGTCGCCGACCTTCATCGATACGCGCGGCTATGTGCACTTCCAGCGCGGCGAGTACGACCTGGCCATCGCCGACTATGAGCGGTCGCTGAACATGTTCGACGGCGACTGGACGGTGATCGACCGGCTCGGCGACGCCTATCTCGGCGCCGGCCAGGTCGATCGGGCTCGCGAGACCTGGCAGCGCGCGGCCGAGGCGGCCCCCGAGGGCGCCGAGCGCGACGCGCTGATGGCGAAGATCGCCAGCCACCAGTCCTGAGCGGCACCGCGTTCCTGCCTCGCATCGGCGCCGCCGGTCCAGCCGGCGGCGCCTTTTTTTTGCGCTGGCGGCAATATTTCGGCCGCGGGCCGGATGGATTCGTTAACGCCCGTGTTGTCCTGGCATCTTCCAATCGTGACAATCGGGTGAAACGGAGGACAGGCAGGTGCGGGCAAGCAATTCACGTAACAAGCGCAGGCTGCTGGCGACGACCAGCGCGCTTGCGATCGTTCTGGTCGGCATGCCGCTGACCGTCCCGTCGCTGGACGACGGCCATTTCTTCAACACCGCCTACGCGTCGAGCTGCTTCGTGGCCGGCACGCAGGTGCTGCTGGCCAACGGCCAGAGCTGCGCGATCGAGCGCATCCCGGTCGGTGCCCTGGTCATGGGGCGCAACGGCAAGGCCAATCGGGTCGTGCGGGTGGAGCGGCCGCGGCTGGACGGCCGCAAGCTCTATGCACTGAACGGCGGCCCGGCCTTCGTGACGGCGGAGCATCCGTTCATGACGCGCGAGGGCTGGAAGGCGATCGATCCGGTCGCCACCCGGCGCGAGACCGCGCAACTCGCGGTCGGCAGCCTGCAGGTCGGCGATGCGCTGGCCCGCGCCCTTGTCCGCCTGGGCGAGCCGCAGGTGCGCGGCGCGGTGGTGCTGGCGCCGGAGCCGGAGCTGCGCCTGAGCTATGCGTCGTTGCATGCGATCGAGGCCTTCGACGCCGATCCGGCGACCCGGGTCTACAACCTGATCCTCGACGGCGATCACAGCTATTTCGCCGACGGCTATCTGGTGCACAACAAGGGCGGCGATGACGACGGCGGCAGCGGCGGCGAAGGCGGCTCCGGCAGCAGCGGCTCGGGCGGCGGCGGTTCCGGTGGCGGCGAAGGCGGCAGCTCCGGCGGCGGCGACAGCGGGGGATCCGGCCACGGCGGCGAGTCCGGGGACAGCGGCGAGTCGGGCGAAAGCGGCGGCTCCGGTCACAGCGGCGGTTCGGGCGGAAGCGGCCAGTCCGGCCCCTATGGCGAGGCTGGCGAAAGCGGCGCCAGCGGCGGCTACCTCATCCTCGGCGGCCAGGTGCCCGGCTCCGGCGCGCTCAACCAGGTCGGGCCCAACCTGACGCGCGAGCAGGAGATGGAACTGATCGGCAGCGGATGGCAATAGTCGCCATCGCATCGCGAGCGCGGCGCGCGGCGCGGGCACCGGCATGTGCCCGCGCATCGCGCCATGCGCCGTCCGGAACAACGAGAAGAAAGGCGGAAGCGACAATGATCGACTCAAGCCAGAACAAGGTCCTGACGTCTCTGGTGGCGGCGGGCGCGATGACCCTGCTCGCCGGCTGCCAGACCGGCGCGCCGGCCGCCGGCCCGGTGGTCCAGGCCAGCGACCGCAGCGCCATCAACGGCGCGATCCAGCTCGCCCTGGAGACCCGCGCGAGCGGCGAGTCCGAGAGCTGGCAGAATCCGGCGACCGGGATGCACGGGACCGTGACGCCGCTGCGGACCTATCAGAGCGCCATCGGCATCTACTGCCGCGAGTACGAGGTGTCGGTGATGCGCGACGGCAGCGGCGAGGCCAGCCGCGACGCGGCCTGCCGCGACAGCGACGGCCAGTGGAAGGACGGATCCTGACGCCGGGATCCTGACGCCCCGTGCGCATGGCCCTGCTCGATGCCGTGCTGCGCCCCGGCGAACTCGCCGAGGTGCTGGCCGCGTTCGAGCAGGGCGAGTTCGTCGACGGGCGGGAGACGGCAGGCGCGCTGGCCCGGCGGGTCAAGCGCAACCGCCAGCTGAAGAAGACGCCGGAGCAGGCCGACCGGCTCAACCGGCTGATCGGCGATGCGCTGTGGCGCGACCCCGGGTTCCAGCGCTTCGCCCTGCCCCGCCGGATCGCGCCGCCGCTGCTGTCGCGCTACGGGCCCGGCATGGAATATGGCTGGCACGTCGACGATGCGCTGATGCGGCCGGGCGGCCAGGCGCTGCGCACCGACCTGTCGGTGACGATCTTCCTGAACGACCCCGGCGACTACGACGGCGGCGCGCTGGTGCTCGAGGGTGCGGTCGCCGACGAGGAGGTGAAGCTGCCGCGCGGCAGTGCGGTGGTCTATCCGTCGACCAGCCTGCACCGGGTCGCGCCGGTCGAGCGGGGCGAGCGCCTGGTCGCGGTCACCTGGGTGGAAAGCCATGTCCGCGATGACGGGCGGCGCGAGCTGCTGGCCGACCTGGCCATGGTGCGCGACGCACTGACTGCGCATGGACCCGGCCCGCTGGAGGCTGCGGCGGACCGCAGCTGCAAGGCCTACAACAACCTGCTGCGCCGCTGGGCCGACAGCTGAGCCGGCCCCGACAAATAGGGCGGGCCGTGCGGGCCCGCCCTGTTGCACGAAGGGGCGCGGCCCTTCAATTGGTCCACAGCGTGAAGTAGGTCCCCTGCGGGTGGCCCTCGTTCTCCACGCGGATGGTGAAATCGCCCGTCCAGCGCGGCGTCCACGAGCAGCTCTCGTTCGACGAATAGCCGGTGCTGGAACAGATCAGGTTGCCGTACTCGTCGTAGATCCACAGGTCGATGTCCGACGGGTTGTGGCCCTGCAGCGTCACCACCGCCTGCTCACCGCCGTAGAACGCCTCGTCGTAGTAGAGGTTGATGCCGCCGTCGATGTAGCCGTCGTAGTAGCCCGAGCCGTAGACGCTGCCGCGCGAACCCTCGGCCTCGGCGTCCTCGATCAGGCCGATCAGGTCCGGCCGGTCGCCGGCCAGCTCGCGCGCCGCCGCCAGCATCTCCGCGGCGGTGTGCAGGCCCGGCGAGCCCTCGCCGCTACCCATCTCAGGATCGCGCGGGACCATGTCGTCGTTGCTGACCGCAGCGACCTGATTGGCGATGCGCGCCGCCGCGATCAGCAGGATCGCGTCGCCGCTCTCCAGCCCCTGGGCCGCCAGCTGCTGTGCCAGGCCCATGTCCTGCACGGCCGCGATGGCGGCGTCGTCCAGGGACGCGCCGGTGTCGGCATTGGTCACGCTCTCGGCCTGCGCGGCGCCGGCCAGCAGCGCCAGGGCGGCGAGCGACGAGAGGGCTGTCGTATGGAGTCGTTTCATCTGGGAGCTCCCTTCGATTCCGATGCTCGGATTCCAGCATGCCTCTATGGCATGGATAAGGCCGATTTCTGCTATTGGTCCGGTATCACGGTCCAGCTGAAACTGGACATGGTGGCGAGCGACATGGCCGGCCGGCCGCCGCCGCGGGTGGCCGCCACGTCGACGCCGGCATCGGCGAGCACGTCGGCGATGGTGGCGCCGCTGAGCCCCGAGGTGCCGAGCGCGCGGGTGGTCAGCCCGGCCTGCGCCAGGAACGAGAAGTCCGCCCGCGGCGCGCCGGGCTGGACGCCGGCGGCGATGAACAGGAAGCGCTCGACGCCGACGGTCGACACGTTCACTTCCAATTGCGACGACAGCGTCTCGCCCGGATTCATCCGGTTGGATTCGCCCTGGTAGGGGAACCACGGCTCGATGCCGAACTGGCTGTCGATGAACAGCGCGGTCAGGTCGACGACCTGGTTCGAGCTGTTGGTGACGGCGAAGGTGATGACGTCGCCGTCGGCGAGCGCGGGGAAGTCGCCGAGGGCGAAGGCCTCGACCGTGCCGTCGCGCCGCTGCACCGACAGGTCGACCGTCAGCTCGCGGCCGATCGCCGTCGATGCCAGCTGGTCGGCGAGCGAGAACAGGGCGTTGACCCGCGCGACCTTGCGCAGGTTGTCCTCCAGGTCCTCCTCGAACTCGGCGAAGGCGATCGCGTTGCCGTCCTCGGGGATGGTCAGGTAGGCACTGGCGGCGCTCATCTCGCCCGACGGCGGCAGCAGCCACAACCGGCCGTCGGCGATGTGCAGGCGCAGGTCCGCACTCTCCGTCCCCGGCACCCAGGTGATGGCGACCTGGTCGAGCCCTTCGTCGATCAGCCGGTCGAGCACCGCCCAGGCCGGCGCGTCGGTGGGGTCGGCCTCGGCCGGCTGCTCCGGCAGCGCGACGGCGAGCGCCACCGAATAATGGGCGTCGACCAGCCGGGCGAAGGCGCCCTCCGGGATTTCGTCCATCGCCGGCAGGTCGCCATAGGCGACCGGCAGCACGATGCTGTGCACGATCTGGGCGCTGTCGACCTCGACATAACCCAGCGGCGCGTCGTCGGGCCCGGCCAGCGCGTCGGGATAGACCGCCAGCACCGCGCCCTGGTCGAGCTGGTTGAGCCGGCCCGCCGGGATGCGCCAGCCGCCGCGGTCCTCGGCCACCGGCCACTGCCGCACCTCGTCGGCCGGCGTGCCGCTCAGCAGCACGGCGTCGAGCGAGACGCCGTCGCTCTCGAACAGCGGGGTCGGCGCATTGCGGTTGTCGGCGACATAGTCGACCAGCACCTGCTGGGCGGCCTGGCGATAGGTGATGCCGGGATGGGCGGCGAACACGCTGGCCAGCGTGTAGCTGAACAGGCCGTAGGTCTGGCGGTTCGGATCGCCGGCCGGCAGCCGCAGCTCCGGCGTGGTCTCGGTGGTCTGCGCCGCGTAGAAGGCGACATAGCCGCCCAGCGACGCGTCGCCGCCGCCGCGGGCGGTCTCGCCGTCGAGGATCGACTCTACCGCCGCGGCGCCGCCGCGGGTGTGCACCGCCGCGGCCTGGGCGGCCGCGATCGCGTCTTGGGGGATGCCCAGAAGAGACGGGTCGAGCCGCCGGTCCATCTCGCCGGCGTTGACCGCACGCAGCATGGTGCCGGAATGGCAGCTGTCGAACACGGCGAAGACGAAGGCGCCGGCCTCGCGCAACGCGGCGATGCGCGGCTGCAGCTCGTCGTCGACGATGGCATTGGTCACGGTGCCCTGGCGGCCGTCCCACGGCCCGACGTCGCTGGGCAGGAAGATCTCGTCGAAGCCGTCGAGCTCGCCCGCATCGGCCGCGGCCGGCTGCTGCGAGCCGTGGCCGCCGAAGTGCAGATAGACGAAGTCGCCGGGCGCGACGGTGTCGATCAAGCCGTCGATCGCGCCGAGGATGGCGGCGCGCGTCGGCTCGCCCTCGCTGGTCTCGCCCTGCGACAGCACGGTGATCGCGTCGGGGGTGAAGCCCTGCTGCAGCAGCACCTGCTCCATCAGCGCGACGTCGTTGGCCGGTCCGTGCAGCCACATGCGTTCGTCGAGCGCGGGATAGTCGGTGACCCCGACCAGCAGGGCATAGCGCTGGGCCGCCTCCGCCGCCGGCGCGGCGGCAAGCCCCGCCGCCAGGCCGGCACAGGCCGCCAGGCCGGTGGTGCCGGCGGTCGCCATCAACCTTCGGGCCCGGTCGCGCATCATTGACGTATCCCTGTCCCGTTTCGTGAAAGGTTCCTTAATCGATGCCCATATACATTTCAATTATGGCCGCCTCCTGGGCCAAATGAGGCGTTTTCGGGCGAAAGGACCGGGCAATGATCCGCAGGCATCTGGTCGGCTATGCGCGCATCGAGCGGCGGCGCGACCGGCGCCGGCCCACGCGGCTGACGGCCAGGATCGGCGACCTGCCGGTCGAGATCATCGACATCAGCCTGGGCGGCCTCGGCGTCGGCGTCATCGCCCGCGCCGCCAGCCCGCGCGCGTTCCGCATCGGCGAGGAATACCGGGTGGTGCTGGACGTGCCCAGCTACGGCGTGCTGACGCTCAGCGCCGAGGTCGCGCGGGTCAATCCGGCCCGCGCCTATGTCGGCCTGCGGCTGGTCGACCTCGACGGCCAGACCTACCGTGTGATCGAGCGGCTTTCCATCGGCCGGCTGCCGGCGCTTCCCTAGTCCGGCAGCGCGGGAAAGACGTGCCTGCCGTCCGGGCCGAGCGGCAGCGGCGCGGTCCAGGCGACCGCGTCCGGCGCCAGCGTGCCGTAGAGATGCGGGAACAGCGCGCCGCCGCGCGATGCCTCCCAGCGCAGTGCGTCGCCCAGCCGCGCCTCGTCGACCGCCAGCAGCAGCAGGTCGGGCTCGCCGGCGCGGTGCTTTGCCGCGCTCTCGACGATCTGCGCCGCGGTGGAGAAGTGGATGTAGCCGTCGCGCCGGTCCTGCGCGCCGCCGCCATAGCCGCCGCCGCCCTGCGCCGCAGCCCAGTCGCCCTGCCTGGCCAGATGGTAGATCACGGCCTCACCCGCATCGCACGGCTCACTCCCACTCGATCGTGCCCGGCGGCTTCGAGGTGACGTCGTAGACGACGCGGTTGATGCCGTCGACTTCGTTGATGATGCGGGTGGCGACGCGGGCGAGGAAGGCGTGCTCGAACGGGTAGGACTCCGCGGTCATGCCGTCGGTCGAGGTGACCGCACGCAGCGCGCAGACCTGGTCGTAGGTGCGGGCGTCGCCCATCACGCCGACGGTGCGCACCGGCAGCAGCACCGCGAAGGCCTGCCAGATGGCGTCGTACAGCCCGGCGCCGCGGATCTCTTCCAGGTAGATCGCGTCGGCCTTGCGCAGGATGTCGGCCTGGGCGCGGCCGACCGCGCCGGGAATGCGGATCGCCAGCCCCGGGCCGGGGAACGGATGGCGGGCGACCATGCGCTCCGGCAGTCCCAGCGTGCGGCCCAGTGCGCGCACCTCGTCCTTGAACAGCTCGCGCAGCGGCTCGATCAGCTTCAGCCGCATCCGCTCCGGCAGGCCGCCGACATTGTGGTGCGACTTGATGGTGGCGCTCGGCCCGCCGGTCGGCGACACCGACTCGATCACGTCGGGGTAGAGCGTGCCCTGGGCCAGGAAGTCGGCATCGGCGATCTGGGCCGCCTCTTCCTCGAACACCTCGATGAAGGTGTTGCCGATGATCTTGCGCTTCTGCTCGGGGTCTTCGACGCCGGCCAGCCGGCCGAGAAACAGCTCGGAGGCGTCGCGATGCACCAGCGGGATGTTGTAGCTGCCGCGGAACAGGGCGACCACGTCGTCGGCCTCGTGCAGCCGCAAGAGGCCGTGGTCGACGAAGATGCAGGTCAGCCGCTCGCCGATCGCCTCGTGGATCAGCACCGCGGCGACGCTGGAATCGACCCCGCCGGACAGCCCGCAGATGACGCGGCCGCTGGCGCCGACCTTGGCGCGAATGGCGGCAATCGCCTCGTCGCGGAACGCGGCCATGGTCCAGTCGCCGCGGCAGCCGGCGACGTTGCGCACGAAGTTCTCCAGCAGCCGGGCGCCGTCGGGCGTGTGTACCACCTCGGGGTGGAACTGCACGCCGTAGATCTGGCGGTCCTCGTCGGCGATGGCGGCGAACGGGGCGCCGCGGCTGCGCGCCACCGCAACGAAGCCCGGCGGCAGCGCGGTGACGTGGTCGCCGTGGCTCATCCACACCGGATGGCGCTCGCCCGGCGTCCAGACGCCGTCGAACAGGGTGCAGGCGGCGGTGACCTCGACCTCGGCGCGGCCGAACTCGCGGGTGTCGCCCTGCTCGACCGTGCCGCCGAGCTGGTCGCAGATCGCCTGCTCGCCATAGCAGATGCCGAGGATCGGCACGCCGAGCGCGAACACCGCCTGCGGCGCGCGCGGGGATTCCGCGCCGGTCAGCGAGGCCGGGCCGCCGGACAGGATGATCGCCCGCGGCGCGAAGGCGCGGATGCGGTCCTCGGCGGCATCGAACGGCCAGATCTCGCAATAGACGCCGGCCTCGCGGACCCGGCGCGCGATCAGCTGGGTGAACTGGCTGCCGAAATCGAGAATGAGAATGTGATCATGCTGGTCGGCCGGCATGACGGGACCCTCGCGGTGCGGCGTGATTCGGGCAGATGAGAGCGCCCGAATACGCCGCCGCGGCAACGCTGGCCAGCACAAAAATCCGGGTAGGTCGGTCGCCCGGCCGCCGCCCTATGGCGCGGCCCAGCGGTAGAAGGCGACCGGCAGCATGCGGCCGGCAAAACGGTGTGCGCCCTCGCCGACCAGCTTCGCCCCCATGGCGGTGTAGAAATGGCGCGCCGGGTTCTCCGCCAGCACCTCGACCTCGACCGCCCGGCAGCCGGCGGCGAACTGGCGTTGCAACGCGGTCTCGACCAGCGCGCGGCCCAGTCCCCTGCCCTGTGCGTCCGGCCGCACGTAAAGCGCCGCGATCTCGCCGGTCGCCGGGTCGGCGACGTGGCGGGCCGGCCCGAAGGTGACGTAGCCGACCACCGCGTCCAGCTCGGCGACCAGCGTGGCGCTCCGCCGGCCGGATCGCCCGGTCGCCGCGGACGGCCGCGGCAGGCTGGCCGCCGCGTGGCGCTCGATCCGGCGCACCAGATAGCCGGCCGGCAGGATGCCGGCATAGGCGTCGCGCCAGGCCTCGACGTGCACGCGCGCGATGGCACGGCCGTCCTCCGGCCTGGCCGGCCGGATCAGCACGGACGTCATCTCGGTATTCATCGTGGCGCGTCAGCCCTTCACGGCACCCAGGGTCAGACCGCGAACGATATACCTTTGGGCGAAAAGCGCCAGCAGCACCGGCGGCACCATCGCGATCAGCGACCGCACCGCGACGAACCAGAACTGCACGCCGCGGGTGTCGGCGCCGCCGGCGATGTGGGTCGGCATCACCGAGGCCTCGGTCAGGCTGAGGATCAGCGCGAACAGATACTCGTTCCAGGCAAAGGCGAACATGATCAGCGCCGACGCGGCGATGGCCGGCGCGGCCAGCGGCACCGCGATGCGCACGAAGGCGCGCAGGTGCGAAGCGCCGTCGACCAGGGCCGCCTCCTCCAGCTCGATCGGCAGGTCCTGGAAGGTCTGGCGCACGATCACCACCACGAACGGCAGGATGAAGGTGGCGTTGATCAGGATCAGCGAGTAGAGCGAATCCTGCATGCCGAGCGTGGTGAAGACGAAGAAGAACGGCACCGCGGTCGCAACCGGCGGCAGCACGCGCTGCGACAGAAACCAGACCGTCAGGTCCTTGTTCTTGATTTTGGTGAAGCGGAAGCGGGCCAGCGCATAGGCGGCCGGCAGGCCCAGCGCCAGCGCGATCAGGGTCGAGCCCGACGACACGATGATGCTGTTGAAGAACGAGTTGTAGGCCTCCTTCACCTCGATCTCGGCCAGCCAGTTGTCCAGCGTCGGCTGGAAGTCGAGGAACGGGAAGCCGATGCCGGCGACGGTGAAGGTCTCCGCCGGTTCGCGCAGGCTGTTCGAGATCGCCCAGTACAGCGGGAAGAAGAAGATCAGCGTGATGATGATGGCGAGCAGCGAATAGAGCGCCACCGCCAGCGACGAGTCCGACCGGCCCGCCTCGTTGCGCCGCCTAGTCATAGGTTTGCCGCAGGAAGCGGAAGAAGAAGGTGACGATGATCATCACCACGATCAGCAACAGGAAGGCGAGCGCCGAGGCATAGCCGTAGTCCTGCAGCTTGAAGCCGGCGTTATACGCATAATAGGTGTAGGACTGGGTGGCGGTGCCGGGTCCGCCCTTGGTCAACGTCGCGATGATGTCGAACAGCTTCAGCGCCTCGGCGAAGCGCAGCAGCCCGACGATCACGATGATCGGCTTCAGCGCCGGCAGGATGACCGAGCGCCACAGATCCCAGTTGGAACTGCTGTCGAGCTTGGCGGATTCGATCTGCTCCTCCGGGATGCCCTGCAGCGCCGCCAGGAACACCAGGAAGCAGAACGGCGTCCATTGCCAGATGTCGACCAGGATGACCGAGATCTTGGCCATGGTCGGGTCCGATAGCCAGGGCAGCCCGGTCCATTCGAGCGGCCCGCCCTCCTCGTAGAACACCGTAAAGAACAGGTAGCCGATGGCGATCGGCGTCGCGAAGATCGGCAGGATCATGATCGACCGCATCAGCCCGCGGCCGATCATAGGTCGGTTGAACAGATAGGCCAGCAGCAGCCCGAGCAGGATCTCGATCAGCACGCCGGCCACAACGAAGATGCCGGTGAAGGTGGCGGCGTCGTGGACCTGCTGGTCGCCGAACGCACGGGTATAGTTGGCGAAGTCGTTCCAGGTGTAGGTCCGATTCAGTTCGCGGATCACCTCGGTCCGGGTGCGCGGCTCGCCATTCGGCTTCAGCACCGGGTTGCCGGCGTCGTCGAGCACCGGCACGGTCTCGCGGCCCACCACCTCGACCTTGGAATCCACCTTGTGCAGGCTGAGCACGAGGGAATAGCCGAGCGGGAAGATGGTGAAGACGAGGACCCAGATCACCGCCGGCATCAGGAACAGGGTGCCGACTTTGCCCTTCCAGCGCATGTCAGTCGTCCCCGGCCGCCCGGGCGGTATCGGCAGGCGTCGCGTGCATCGGTGACCGGAATGTTCGGGTTGGAGAGAAGCGCCGCCCCGCGCCTGGCCGTGGGCCGTGCACGGGGCGGTCGCTCGTCAGGTCGCCAGGGTTCCTACTGGCCGTAGCCGATGGCGGTCCGATAGGCCTCGAGCTGGCCGTCACGTCCCATCCGGTCGGTGATCTCCTCCCAGGTGGCCGCGGTGTCGTCCAGCGCCTGCTGCGCCGTCTTCTCGCCGCTCATCGCCGCCGACAGGTTCTTGTCCATGATGTCCCAGTACTCCGGCGCACCCTGGATCCGCAGGTAGGTCAGGATCGTCGGCGCGTTGTAGTTCAGGGCATAGGCATGGCTGTAGGTGACGATGTCGTTCTCGGCCCAGCCGGCATCGAGGTAGGCCTGCAGGTCGGCGGTGCCGTCCGGCGGCAGGAACTGGTACGAGTAGCCCGGGTCGACGCCATTCCAACCGTAAGTTGCCAGCCACTTCGAGCTTTCCTCGATCGCCATCAGCGACAGGAAGGAATAGGTCGCGTCCGGCGCATCGGAGAAGGCGGAGATGATGCCGTGCCACGAGCCGCCGGTGGTGTTGCCGACGAAGCCCGGATCATCGGTCTCCACCCAGGCCTTGTTTTCCATGTCCCAGTACGTGTCCGAGCTGGGCAGCACGGCGGCGGCGCAGTTGCCGCGGATCACCGAGCGGCTCTCGTCCTGGCACAGCGAGCCGACGTCGCCCCACGAGAACACGAAGATCGCCTTGCCGCGCAGGAAATAGTCCCACGCCTCGCCCAGCGACCAGCCGACCTGGGCCTGCGGCCCGGTGGCGTGCAGCTGCTGCAGGAACTCCAGCGCCGCGACATGGCCCGGGCTGTTGATCAGCGGGGTCATGTCCTCCGGATCGAACCAGTAGACATTGTGGTAGCGATCCAGCTCCGGCCCGGGGGTCATCGCGAACGAGGCCGACAGCGACTGGAAGTGATAGTGGCCCTGCTCGCCGACCTTCAGGTGCAGCACGGTGCCGCTGTCCGGATCCGGGTCGTGGTCGTCCCAGTTCTTGCCGTTGAAGTAGTTGGAGATGTCGAGCAGCTGCTGCCAGGTCCGCGGCGGCACCGGCATGTCGTAGCCGTATTCCGCCTTGAACGCCGCCTGGTGCTCCGGATTGTTCAGCATGTCGCTGCGGTAGTAGAGCACCTGGCCGTCGGCGTCATTGAGCACGCCGTAGCCGACGCCGCCCCAGGTGTAGAGGTTGCGCAGCGAATCCGGCATCACGTCGTACGACCACTGCGGGTACTCGCCCGAGGCCATGTAGTCGTCGATCGGGATCATGTAGCCGTTGGCGACCAGGTCGCCGTAGAAGAACGCGCCGACGATGATGGAGTCGTACAGGCCCGTGCCCTGGTTCAGGTCGAGCATCATCTTGGCGTAGAGGTCCGAGATCGGCGTCAGCGCGATCTCCAGCGTGCCGCCGCTGAGTTCCTCCCAGATCGGGCGGAACATGAACAGCGGGCCGGAAATGCCGCCCATCGGGCCGGAATCGAGCGTCAGCACCGTGACGGTCTCGCCCTCGAACGGCTTGTAGTCCGGCGCGAACAGCGAACCGAGCTGTTCCTGCGGGACCGTGATCTCGAACTTGTATTCCGGATCGGCACGCAGCGTGACGGTGCCGTCGTCGTTCCAGATGACATGTTCCTGGGCGAAGGCGCCGCCGGCCAGGGCCGTGGACGCAAGCAAGGCGGCCGACGCTGCGGCCAAACGGACGATCATGGATGTCCTCCCCAACAGAGCAACGGCCCGTTTACCGGGCCAGTTTGCGGACCGGGCGCCGTCGGCGCGTGGGGGCGTCAGAGGCCCGGAGCCGCGATTACGGTAGGGGTGGGAATTCTGGCAAGTCAAGCAATTACGGCGCGGTGGCGAGACCCAGTTCGGCCAGGAAGTCCAGAACGTGGCGATCCGATCCGTACTCGTGCAGGTTGGTGTGGTGCGCCTCGTCGAACGGGCGGAAAACCGCACGCCCGTTGGCGAGCCTGGCCAGCGTCTGGCCCATCTCGAACGGGACCACGCCGTCGTTGCGGCCGTGCATGATCAGGATCGGGCACCTGACCTGCTGGATGCGCCGGTCGGTCTCGAAGCGGTCCTTGGTCAAAGGCCCGACCGGCAGCCAGGGATAGCGCCACTGTCCCATCTTGACGATCGACAGCGGCGGCGCCTCGAGCACCAGCGCCGCGACCGGATATTCGACCGCACATCGCGTGGCGACGGCGGTGCCAAGCGACTCGCCGTACAGCACCAGGTCCTGCGGCGGGTGCCCCATCGCGCCGAGCAGTTCGATCGCCGCGTCGGCGTCGCGATAGAGCCCTTCCTCGGTCGGCCGGCCGGGATTGCCGCCGAAGCCGCGCCATGACACCGCCAGCACGCCGAGTCCGGCCTCCAGATAAGGGCGCAGCTTGTCCGCCCGCTCGTTCAGGGTGCCGGCATTGCCGTGGAAATAGACCAGGACGTGCGCATCCGAGACGGTCCGCGGCGCGTACCATGCAAGCAGGTCGAGCCCGTCGGCGGTACGCACGGTGGCCTCGCGCATGCGGGGCAGGTCGTGATCGACGAGCGTTGGCCGTACACGGGAGAGGTGGTAAAGCAGGGCACGCTGCCGCGTGTACATGAAAGCCACGATCGCGCCATAGCCAGTGCCGGCCGCAGCGAGGGCCAAAGCAGCGATCATCAAGACGGTCATCGCAGAATGGAATCCGGTGTCAGGGGCATACCCGCATTCACGCCGAACGGGCCGCGGCTGAGACTGAGCGCTTCAATGACCGAAAACCGCCGGCAGGACAAGTGACTGCGATGGTGCGGCGCATCCGGCTGGCGACCGGGCTGGTCCTGTTCGCCTACATCCTCACGCACTTCCTCAATCACGCCGTCGGGCTCTATTCGCTGCGCACCGCGGCCGAGGTCGAGCAGATCTTCGCGGCGGTGTGGAGCTTTCCGGTCAGCCAGTTCCTGCTTTACGGCAGCCTGGTCGTCCACATGCTGCTGGCGCTGTGGAGCCTGCTGATGCGCCGCCGGATGCGCGAGATCCGCCCGCTCGAGGCCATGCAGCTGCTGCTCGGCCTGGCGATCCCGGTGCTGGTGCTGGAGCACGTGGTGGCGACCCGCGGCGCCGAATCGCTGATCGACCAGTCCGTCGACTACATCTATGTCGTCCTGGTGCTGTGGGTGCTGGCACCGGGGCAGGCCGTCATCCAGACGGCGGCGTTGCTGGCCGCCTGGGTGCACGGCTGCATCGGGCTGCATTTCTGGCTGCGGCTGAAGCCGCGCTATGGCCGCTTTGCGCCGTGGCTGCTGGCGCTGGCGGTGCTGATTCCGGCGTCGGCACTCGCCGGCTTCGCCAGCATGGGCCGCGAGCTGGCGGCGATCGCCGCCAACGACGAGGCCTATGCCCGCCTGGTCCGGCGGATCGACTTCCCCGACGACGAAGGCATCGCCGTTCTCGCCAGCGTGCAGGACTGGACGCTCGGCGTGATGGCCGGCCTGCTGGTCGCGACCGTGCTGGCACGGCTCGGCCTGATCCTGCGCGACCGGCGCCGCCACCGCTTCCGCATCAGCTATGCCGGAGGGCCGAGCTTCGATGCGCCGCTCGGCTTCAGCGTCCTCGACGTCAGCCGCACCAACAACGTGCCTCATGCCCATGTCTGCGGCGGCCGCGGGCGCTGCTCGACCTGCCGGGTGCGGGTCGGCGCCGGCGGCGAAGGCCTGCCGCCGGCCACCGCCGAGGAACGGCGCGTGCTCGACCGGATCGGCGCGCCGCCAAACGTCAGGCTGGCGTGCCAGACCTTCCCGGTGGCGGACCTGACCGTGACCACGCTGCTGCCGCCGAGCGCCACCGCGGTCAGCGGCCATCGCGCCGGCAGCATGCGGCAGGGTCAGGAACGGGCGATCGCCATCCTCTTCGCCGACATGCGCGGGTTCACCGCGCTGTCGGAGAACCGGCTGCCCTACGACCTGGTGTTCATCCTCAACCGCTATTTCCGCGCGATGGGCATGGCGGTGGAGGCCGCCGGCGGGCATCTCGACAAGTTCATCGGCGACGGCGTGATGGCGCTGTTCGGGGTCGAGGGCGACGCCGAACGCGGCTGCCGCGAGGCGATCAACGCCGCGCGGCTGATTGCCGCCAACATGCGCGAACTCAACGCCTCGCTGACCGACGAGCTCAAGCGGCCGATCCGGGTCGGCATCGGCATCAACGTCGGCCCGGCGATCGTCGGCGAGATGGGCTATGCCGGGGCCATCGGCCTGACCGCCATCGGCGACTCGGTCAACACCGCCAGCCGGCTGGAAACCCTGACCAAGGAGTACCGGGCGGACCTGGTGATGGCGCGCAGCGTCGCCGACCTCGCCGGCCTGCCGGTCGACGGCTATGTCACCGACCAGGTCGAGATCCGCGGCAAGACCGAGCCGATGGACATCGTCATCGTGCCCAATGCCGGCTACCTGCCGGAGATGCAGACGGCGCCGACCGCGCTGGTACGGTAGGGCCTCTATTCGGCGTTCATATAGGCGTCGATCGCCTCGGCCAGCGCGTCATATTCGTCGCAGCCGAGGAAACAGACCTCGTCCAGCACGGCCAGCCGCTCCTGCGCGCCTTCGATGTCGCCCATCTTGATCAGCAGCTCGCCGTAATACTCGTTGGCGCCCAGGTGTTCCGGGTCGATCGCCAGCGCCCGCTCGTAGAAGCCCATCGCCTCGGTGAAGCGGTCGAGCGAGCGGGTCGAGTAGCCGAGCAGGTTGAGGGCGTCGGCATTGCCCGGCTCGGCGGCCACCACCTGGTTCAGCGCGGCGATCGCGTTCGCGTAGTCGCCGGCGTCGACCGCGGCCTGCGCCTGGGCCATCAGCCCCGCCGTCGCCGAGGTGCCGCCGCTGCTGGTGTTGGTGGTGGCCGGCGTGTTCGACGTCATCGCCGTGGCGGCGGCCAGCGGCAGCGCGGCAAGCGCGCACGATATCGAGAAGGCGACAGTGGCGAATCTCATGGCCCGAACTCCATCGGCTGATCGGCTCGCCACAAATCTAGATCCTTTGTGGCGGAATCGAGGCCCGCGTGACCGAGGCCGCGGCACGGCCCGTTCATATCATCGTGCGTTGGCGGCCGTCGACTCTTCGGCCCACTGCCGCAGCAGCGCCGACAGCCGCGGATCGGGCGGCTCCGGCAGCACGAGGCGGAGGTGCACCATCTGGTCGCCGCGGGTACCGTCTTCCCGGCGGGCGCCGCGGCCGCGCAGCCGCAGCACGGTGCCGGCGTTGCTGCCGGCCGGGACGCTGAGGTTGACCGCGCCCTCGAGCGTTTCAACCGCGACCTTGCCGCCGAGCACCGCCGCGGCCAGCGGCACGTCGGCCTCGCAGTGGACGTCGTCGCCGTCGCGGCGGAAGCCCGACGGCAGTTCGATCTGCAGGGCGACCAGCGCGTCGCCGGCCTCGCCGCCGAACTTGCCCGGCAGCCCCTGCCCGCGCAGCCGCAGCTGGTGGCCGTCGGCGGTGCCGGCCGGGACCTTCACCTTCAGCGTACGGCCGTCTGCGGTCTGCAGCGCCTTGGTGGCGCCCGACCGTGCCTCGGCGGCGCTCACCTGCAGCGCATAGCGCACGTCGGCGCCACGGATGCCGGGGAAGCGGAACCGCTTGCCGCCCTTTGCCTCGCCCGACGGCCGGGACGACGCCTGCTGCTGCCGCCCTTGGGGCCGCGGCGGCGCTTGGCGCTGGCCGGCATCGTGGCGCTGCCTGGCCGCGTCGTCGGTCAGCAGCCCGTGCGCCCAGGAGATGCGGCGGAACCGCTCGGCGCGCACCGGGTCGTCGGGATAGAGGTCGGGGTGACATTCCTTGGCGGCGACGCGGAAGGCGCGGCGGACGTCGTCCTTCGACGCGGTGCGGCCGAGGCCCAGGATCTGGTACGGATCGTCGTTGTCTTGCATCGGCGCTCGGCTGCGAGAGGGAGACGGCAGCTTAGCCGATCTCGCGCATCGGATTGGTTAACGATGCGCGAAGGGTCTGCTGCCGCGCCGCCCTGCCCGCTCAGAGCGCCGTGCGCACGTCCCAGAGCTCGGGAAAGAAGCGATGCTCCAGCGCGCGCTTCAGATAGGCGACGCCGGCCGTGCCGCCGGTGCCCGGCTTGAAGCCGATGATGCGCGCCACCGTGGTCAGGTGGCGGAAACGCCATTGCTGGTACCAGTCGGCGAGGTCGACCAGTTTCTCGGCCAGTTCGTACAGGTCCCAGTAGCGCTCGGTATCGCGGTAGACCACCATCCAGGCCCGGGTGACGGCCGGGTCTGCCGCATGCGGCACGCGCCAGTCGCGCGGCCCTGCCGCTCCGTCCATCGGCACCTGCCGGCCGAGCGCGAGGATTGCCTCGTCGTAGAGGCTCGGTTCCGCCATCGCCGCGTCCAGCCGGGCGCGTTGCGTCGGCTCGTCGGCACGGCGGGCATGCGTCGCGTCCTTGGCGCCCAGCCGGAACTCGAGCAGCCGGTACTGGACCGACTGCAGGCCGCTGGCACTGCCGAGCGCGGAACGGAAGGTCAGGTAGTCGGCGGGCGTCAGCGTCGACAGCACGTCCCACGACTGGATCAGCTGCGACTGGATGCGCGACACCCGCGCCAGGATCTTCGCCGCCGCCTGCAGCCGGTCGGCCCGGATGTGCGCGATCGCGGCGTCCAGCTCGTGCAGCGCGCACTTGAACCACAGCTCGGTGGTCTGGTGGATGACGATGAACATCATCTCGTCGTGCTGGCCGGTCAGCGGCCGCTGGGCGTCGAGCACACGGTCGAGCTGCAGGTAGCGGTCGTATTCCATCGTGCGCTCCGGGCCGGGCAAGCGCGTCGCGGTCGCCGCGCCCGCCGGCGGAAGTGTGGCGACTTTTACAAGTCTTCCACAATGACGAACCTTTCACGCAAACAATCGCTGTGGGCGCTTGCCGCGCGTCATCTTCGTGTCTAGCATCAGCGCGATCTAGTCGGCCATCCCCCACCAGCCATAATCGGCCAGAGTTCCTGCAAAATGATCATGCGCTCGCTTGCGCGGCCGGTAAATATTGAGAATATCGGCGCAATTAACAATAGCGGTATTGCGGATTCCCTGTTGCAGTCCATCCAGGATCTGGTTCTTCGCAACGACCATGTGAAATTGACCGGCTGGCCGCTGATCAAGTTGAATCCGGTAGCCGACGACCTGCAGCACGCGATTCTTCGTTGCGCCTACACCTATTGGCAGCAATGCGGCGCCGGCGACGGTCGACCGCCGCGCACGCGCCGGCTGGAGCCGGAACTGCTGCGCCCGGCGCTCGGCTGGCTCGCCGTTGCCGAGGTCTGCGCCGACACCGGCGCGCCGGCATTCCGCCTGTTCGGGTCGGAACTGGCATGGCGGCTGTCGGCCGACCTGACCAACCGTCCGATCGAGGCGTTGCCGGCGCCGTTCGGGCCGTTCCTCGGCGCGATCTTCCGTGCCTGCGTGGCGGCGCGCGGCCCGCTGCTGGTGCATTGCGCGTTCAGCGACCCGGGCGCCGACCAGATCAGCGGCCTGCTGCTGCCGTGGGTGGACGAGCATGGCGCGGTCGTGCGCGTGCTGGCGGCGGTGGCGACGCGCGACCGCGGCATGGCCGGGCGAATCCCGCCCCATTCCAGCCTGATCCGCTTCCGGCGCTGAGCCGGCTCAGTCGGCCAGGCCGGCGATTCCGCGCACGACCAGATAGACCGCGACGGCCGTGCTGACGGCCAGCGCGAACCACCGCAGCAGGCGATTGTCGACGCGGCGCCCGACCGCCGGCGCCAGCGCGAAGCCGAGGCCGACGGCCGGCAGCAGCATCGCGGCATAGGCGAGGTCGGCCTCGCCGACCCGCTCGAACGCCGCCAGCGCCACCAGCGACATCGCCGCGCCGCAGCCGAAGAAGACCGCCAGCGTGCCGCGCGCCCGCAGCAGGTCGGCGCCCTGGTACAGCAGCAGCACCGGCGGCGCGCCGATCGACGCGAAGGTGCCCATCACGCCGGAGCCGACGCCGGCGAGCACGAGGTTGCGGGCATTCAGCCGGCCGTGCAGGCCGGCCACCGACAGGCCGACGCCGATCAGCACCATGGCGCCGAACACCACGTAGAACAGGGCGAGGTTGACCGACGCCAGCACCGCCGCGGCGGCCAGCGAGCCGGCCAGCCGGCCGCCGGTCGCCAGCCCGACCTCGCGCCAGGCCACCGCGCCACGCTCGCGCAGGATCACGAACAGGCCGAGCGCGACGGTGACCAGCAGCACCGGCGCCGGCACCAGCCGGGGGTCGAGCGCGGCCAGCGCCGGTCCCGACAGCAGGCCCAGGCCGAAGCCCGCGACCGACTGGATCAGTGCGCCGATCGCGACCGCCAGGCAGGCTGCCGCGGCGACATCCAACCCGAGGCCGAGCACGGCCGCGGTCAGGAGCCGCAGCCGCAGGACAACGCCAGCACCGGCTGGCCGCCGACCAGCTGATAGACGGTGAAGCTGGAGCCTTCGTAGTAGTCGGCGCGGGCGAAGATCTCGGCGACTCCGTCGCCGTTCAGGTCGGCGACCGCCAGCACCTCGAACTCGGTCGGCGCCGCGAACTCGTAATAGGCGTCGTAGAACTCGCCGTCGACCACGACGGTCTCCACCGTGCCGCCGCGCAACCGCCGCAGCAGGATCGCGGAGTGGTCGCCCGGGTGAATCGTGGTCGGCCAGCCGTCGGAATCGTCCTTCACGGTGATCAGCACCTCGTCGACGCCGTCGCCTTCGAGGTCGGTACGGATCACCTGGGTCAGCGTCGCCTGCGTCGTCGGGTGCGCGATCGAGGCGAAATAGTCGAGCGCGGCGGCGCTGTAGGTCTGGCTCTGCGGGCTGTGCAGCGCCAGCGCGGCCGGTAGCGGATTCCAGTCGCCGGGCACGCCGACATAGCCGCCGATGCCTGCGGGCGCCGGGCCTGCGTCGCTGACGTAGGCATATTCGCACGGTATGTCCATCGGCACCGGCGGGTTCGATGTGCCCGTCCCTTCCACGCCGGCGAGGTCGACCCAGCGGATCGGCGCCGACGCCTGCATGCGTGGCGCGGCCTCCTCATAGCCGACGAACCCGCCGCGGCCGTCGACCCCGCCGAGCAGGCACTGGAAGACATAGGTCTCGGCTCCCTCGCTATGCCGGCTCGCCCCGACCAGCGGCAGCAGCGAATCCTGGGCCAGCGCCGGCGCGGCGGCCGCACCGATGGCGAGTCCGGCCAGAGTCGCGGCCAGGCGTTTCGGCTGGTCGAAGGGCATCGCTCGTTCTCCCGCTGTGATCGCCATATCGGCCTTTTCCAATATGCCCCGGCTTCCTATGGTGGCGCCATGCTTACGATCAGCGTGTCGAACATCAAGGGCGGCAGCGGCAAGACCACGATCGCGACCACTCTGGCGGCCTTCTGCGCCGGGCGGGGGCTGCGTACCGGGCTGGCCGACATCGACCCGCAGCGCGGTTCGCTCAGCTGGCTGGCCCGGCGGCCGGCCGATGCGGCCGCGATCCGCGGCTTCGACATGGCGGACGGCGAATTGGACGCGCCGCGCAAGCTGGACGTGCTGGTGGTCGACGGCGTCGCGGCGATGAAGCGCAAGCTGACCCGCGACCTTGTTGCAGACTGCGACTGCCTGTTGATCCCGGTGCTGCCGTCGATCCTGGACGAGGACGGCACCCGGCGGTTTCTGGAGCAGATCGCGCCGCTGAAACAGGTGCGCAAGGGCAAGCGGCGGATCGGCTTCATAGCCAACCGGCTGCGCGCCCGCAGCACCCTGAACGCACGGCTGGACGCCTTCCTCGCCGCCCATCCCTATCCGGTGGTTGCACGCCTGCGCGAAACCAGCCTCTATGGCGCCGCGGCGGCCGAGGGGCTCGGCATCGGCGAGCTGGCCGACCGCCGCGCCCGGACCTATCGCAACGAATGGGACAGCCTGCTCGAGTTCGCCCTCGGCGAATGACGTCGCGGCGCCCCGTCCGCCCATCCCGCAAGCCCGAGGAGCCGCCATGTCGCAAGAGGTGCTGATCGCCGGCAAGATGCCGCAGTACACGCTGGACAAGCTGGTCGCCACCTTCCCCTGCCACAAGATCTGGGAAGCCGGCGACCGCGATGCGCTGATCGACCGGTTGGCGCCGAGCCTGCGTGCGATCGCGACCACGGGCCACGACGGCGCCAGCGCGGCCATGATCGCGCGACTGCCGAAGCTGGAGATCATCTCGTGCTTCGGCGTCGGCGTCGACGCCATCGACCTCGACGCCGCCCGAAAGGCCGGCGTGATCGTCACCAACACGCCCGACGTGCTGAACGACGACGTCGCGGACCTTGCCGTCGGCCTGGCGCTGGCCGTGACGCGGGCGATTCCGCAGGGCGACCGCTATGTCCGCGAGGGCCGCTGGAAGGCCGAGGGGATGATGGCGCTGCAGACCAGGTTCAGCGGCATGACCGTCGGCATCCTCGGCCTCGGCCGGATCGGCAAGGTGATCGCGCGCCGCTGCGCCGCATTCGATTGCACCGTCCTCTATCACGGCCGCCATGCGCAGGACGACGTGCCCTACCGCTTCTACGCCGACCTGACCGCGATGGCGCGCGACGCCGACATGCTGATCGCGATCTGCCCCGGCGGCGAGGCGACCCGCCACATCGTCAACCGGCCGGTGCTGGAGGCGCTGGGGCCGAAGGGCTTTTTCGTCAACGTCGCGCGCGGTTCGGTGGTGAACGAGGACGACCTGATCGCCGTGCTGCAGGCGGGCGGCATCGCCGGCGCCGGCCTCGACGTCTTCGCCGCCGAGCCCGACGTGCGCCCGGAACTGCTGACCTTCCCCAACGTCGTCGTGCAGCCGCACGTGGCCAGCGCCACCCACGCCACCCGCGCGGCGATGGGCGACCTGACCGTCGAGAACATCGCCCTGCACTTCGCCGGCAAGCCGGTGCGGACGCCGGTCGGTTGACCGGCGGGCCGCCGCTAACCGCGCGTTAGCCGGCGCGCCCTAGCCTGTCGCGGGTGGCGGTTCCGCCGAGCAACAGCGAGGGGCACGCGATGGACGGCGGCACAGGCATTCATCCGGGCATCGCGGCCGATGCCGGAACCGGCACGCCGGAGCTGTTCCACGCGCCGTCGTCCTACTATTCCATGATCGCGCGGCTGGCGCTAACGGAAGCGCGCATCCCCTTTTGCGCCCGCCCGATCGACATCCATCGCCGCCTGCAGCATCAGGAGCCGGCCTATGTGCGGCTCAACCCGGCGATGACCGTGCCGTGCCTCCGGGTCGGCGAGAGGGTGCTGGCCGACAGCCGCGCCATCCTGCTGGCCGCTTTCCCCGGCACCATCCTCGACGAGGCCGCCGCTGGCCGGCTGGCCGCCCACTATGGCTTTCCGATCGACGCGCTGACCTTCGGCTGGCTGATGCGCTGGAACCCGCTGGCCCGGCGCCTGCTGCCGCGGCGGCTGGAGGCGATCCGGCGCATGCTGCTGGCCCGCGCCGAGCGCCATCCGGAACTGGCGGCGGCCTATCGCGAGCGGGCCGCGGTGTTCGCCCAGCGGGTGGCCGCGTTCGACCCGGCCACGGCCCGGGCCCGGTTCGAGCAACTGCGCGAGCGCGCGCTGGCGATGCTGGACGGGTTGGAACGCGACATCGCCGACGGCCGTTTCGATCCGTCGTCGGACTATGGGCCGATCCACGTGCTGTGGACGGTGTTCCTGGCCCGGATGCAGTTCTGCGGCCTGGGCCGGGCGATCGACGCGCGGCCGCGGGCGGCGGCGTGCTATGCGGCCTTCCGGGCGCGGCCCAGCTTCCGGCAGGCCGACATCTGGCCGCGGCTACGGCCGCGCCTGCTGCTGGCGCTGATCGGCTGACCCGGCCGGATGGCCGGCCGCCGGCTCAGTGGCCGGCGGCGCCCGCGATCATGGCATCCGACGCCGCGCCATAGAGCGCGGTCCACGCCGTCTCCACCTCGGGCGTGAACGCGCCGCCGAGGCCCTGCTCCAGGGTCCAGATCAGGGCGCGACCGACGGAGTCGAAATGCGCGGTCCTGACCCCGTAGCCCTTGTGGCGCGCTCCCATCTGCGCCAGCGTCGGCAGGATGGTTTCCGGTCGGTCGATGCCGGCGACCAGGGTCTTCAGCGCGGCCATCAGCTTGCGGCCCTGCGCCTTCAGGTCGGTCTTGAACAGCCGCCGGGTGTCGGGCGCGATCTCGAACAGGCGCCTGTAGAACAGCGCGGCCGCCTCGTCGGCGATCGGCGCGACCTGAGCGAAGCTGTCGCGGATCAGCGCGATCTGGTGCTCGGTCAGCCCCAGCGGATTGCCGGTCGCCGCCGGCCATGTGCCGGGCTGCACCTGGGTGGCCTCGATGCCGGTCAGGGCGCGCTTCATCGCGTTGATCCGGCGCTCGACGCCACTGACCACGTCGCCGATCTGGTCGGTCGCCTCGCGGGTGTTGCCGGACAGCGCCTTCACCTCGCCGGCGACGACGGCGAAGCCGCGACCGGCCTCGCCGGCCCGCGCCGCCTCGATGGTCGCGTTCAGCGACAGCAGGTTGGTCTGGGCCGCGATCTGCTGGATGCGCCCCGCGACCTCGCGGATCATCGCGAGGTCCTTCTCGAGATCGGCGATCGCCGTCCTGATCTCGTCGACAGGGGTGACGGTTGCCGCGACGGGTTTCGTCGCGGGACGCGAGGCAGAGGACAGTTGGGTCCGCATGTCTGGGAAACTCAAAGCTGACGCTGAGCGGATTGTTAGCGCCCACTCGTTACGGACAGATTTATGGGAAATGCAAAAGAAACATGTATTTGGTGCATGGTCCGGGCGGCCGGACTTGAACCGGCACTCCGCAGTGCGGAAGCAGATTTTAAGTCTGCTGCGTCTACCATTTCGCCACGCCCGGCCGGCCGAGGGTAGTCGCGGCGGCCGTGCCGTTCAACCGCGCGCCGCGGGCTTCCAGTCCGGCGGCGGGATCGCCAGATAGGCCTCGCGCAGCGCGTTGGACCAGCCCTCGCGCAGGCTCTGGAAATAGGCGTCCTCGTCGTTGATGCGGCGCTGCAGCTCCACCTTCAGCGCGTCGCGGCGATAGACCAGCAGGTCGATCGGCATGCCGACGGTCAGGTTGGAGCGCAGGGTCGAATCCATCGACACCAGCACCAGCTTGACGCCGTCGTAGAGGTCGGTGTCGTAGGACAGCGCCCGGTCGAGAATTGGCTTGCCGTATTTGTGCTCGCCGATCTGCAGGAACGGCGTCTCCGGCTCGGCCTCGATGAAGTTGCCGGCGGCGTAGATCTGGAACAGCCGCATGCGCCGGCCGGCGATCTGGCCGGCCAGCAGCACCGACACGTCGAAGCGGATGTCGTGGGCGCTGAGCCCCGGCCCGTCCATGTCGTGCACCTTGCGGATGGCGTTGCCGACCAGCCGGGCGGCGCCGACCATGCTCTGCACGTTGTAGAGCGTCTCCGCCGTCTCGTCGCCGGGCCCGCTCGGCCCCTCGGTCACCAGCGACATCACCGCCTGGGTGATGGCCAGGTTGCCGGCGGTCATCGCGACGATCACCCGCTCGCCCGGCTCTTCGACCACGTGCATCTTGCGGAACGACGAGATGTTGTCGACGCCGGCGTTGGTGCGCGTGTCGGACAGCAGCACCAGCCCGTCCCGCAGGCACAGCCCCACGCAATAGGTCATTCGAAAGCCTCCAAGGGCGGGTGTCGGCCGCTGCGGCCCGGGTCACTGCGCCGAATCGGCGGCGGAGACCTGGACGGCCACCGACATCTTCTCGTCCGCCTGCCCGCGCCACAATCCGCGTATCGGCGCCGCCGACCAGTAGTCAAGGCCGATCGCGGTGCGGACATAGCGGTCGGTGGGGCAGACGCCGTTTGACGGGTCGAAGCCGACCCAGCCCAGATCCTCGACATGGACCTCGGCCCAGGCGTGGCTGGCGTCGGACACCTGGTCGCCGTCGCCCACATGCAGGTAGCCGCTGACGTAGCGGGCCGGGTGGCCGAGCGCGCGGGCGCAGGCGATCATCACATGGGCGTGGTCCTGGCACACGCCGGCGCCGGCGGCGAAGGCCTCGGCGGCGGTGGTGTGGGCGTTGCTTTCGCCGCCGCGATAGGCGACCCGCTCGGCGATCGCGCCGGCCAGCCGGTGCACGCGGTCGAGCGCGCATCCGCCCTGCCCGGCCGCGTTGGCGAACGCGGTCAGCGCCGCATCCGCCGCCGTCAGCGGCGTGTGGCGCAGGTAGAACAGCGGCGGCAGCGGCTCCGGCGCGCCGGCGACGACGCCGTGGCGGTCGTCCACCGTGACCACCCCCGACACGTCGATCTCGGTCTGCTCGTGCGGTTCGTTGCGGGTGTGCAGCATCACCCGGTTGCCGTAGCCGTCGAGATAGGTCGTCAGCGGCTGGCGCCGTTCGGTCGCGCTGACCGACCAGTGCTCCACCCGCTGGCCGTCGAAGTCGCGCGGCGCCAGCCGCAGCGACTGGATCGCATAGGCGATCGGCTGGTCGTAGCGGTAGACGGTGCGGTGGCGGATGCGCAGGCGCATCGGGCTCAGTCCATCAGGTAGAACTCGGTCACCAGGCGGCCGAGTTCGTGGGTGTGGTCGATGACTTCGGTCAGGAACTCGTGCAGCCCGGCGGCGAAGATCGCCTCGATCCGCCCGAAGCGCAGCCGGGCATGGAACTCGCCGGCCAGCCGGTGGCATTCGCCGTAGTGGCCGCCATATTCGGTGCCGAGCCGGTCGAGGACGCCGACGATCTCCTCATAGGCCGCGCTGAGCGAGCGCGGCATCTCGCTGTGCAGGATCAGCAGCTCGGCCACCTTCCACGGCTGCACCCGGTCCTTGAACACCAGGTGATAGGCCCGCACCGCCGAGGCCGCGCGCAGGATCGCGGTCCACTGGTAGTAGTCCAGGCCGCCGCCGACATTCTCCTCCTTCGGCAGCAGCACGTGGTATTTGACGTCGAGGATGCGCGCCGTGTTGTCGGCCCGCTCGATGAACGAGCCGAGCCGGACGAAGTGATAGGCGTCGCGCCGCAGCATGGTGCTGGCATAGGCGCCGCGGAACAGCACCGAGCGCATCTTCACCCAGTCGATCAGGCTGCCGAGCCGTTCCGGCAGCACGTCCTGGCTGAGCACGCTGTCGCGCTCCAGCCAGGTGCCGTTGATCGCCTCCCAGGTGTCGACGGTGAGCGCCGCGCGGACCGAGCGCGCGTTGGCCCGGCCGGCCTCGATGCACGACCAGATGCTCGACGGGTTGGCCGGGTCGCGCACCAGATAGTGGACCACCGCCTGCGGCGTGACCTCGTGATGGCGCTCCAGGAAGCTGGGCTCGCAGCCGGCCGCGATCAGCGCGGAGTGCCACTCGTTGCCGCGAATCGCGCCGGCGGTGGTCAGCGCCGCCATCCGCTGGGCCACCTCCAGCAGCCGGGCGACGTAGTCCATCCGCTCCATGTAGCGGGCCAGCCAGTACAGGTTGCCTGCGGTGCGCCCCAGCATCAGCCGGCCGCCCCGCCGGGGTCGCGCACCACCCAGGTATCCTTGGTGCCGCCGCCCTGGCTCGAGTTGACCACCAGCGAGCCCTCGCGCAGCGCCACCCGGGTCAGCCCGCCGGGCACGATGCGGGTCTCGCGCCCGGTCAGCACGAACGGGCGCAGGTCGACATGGCGCGGCGCCACGCCCTCGTCGACGAAGGTCGGACAGGTCGACAGCGCCAGCGTCGGCTGGGCGATATAGGCCGCCGGATGCGCCTTCAGCTTGGCGGCGAAGGCCTCCTGTTCGGCGCGGGTCGAGCGCGGGCCGACCAGCATGCCGTAGCCGCCGGAGCCGTGGGTCTCCTTCACCACCAGCTCGCCGATGTGGTCGAGCACATAGGCCAGCTCGTCCGGCTCGGCGCAGTTGTGGGTCGGCACGTTGCTGAGGATCGGCTCCTCGCCCAGATAGAAGCGCACCATCTCCGGCACGTAGATGTAGACCGCCTTGTTGTCGGCGATGCCGGCGCCGACCGCGTTGGCCAGCGTCAGGTTGCCGGCGCGGTAGACGGCCATCAGCCCGGGCACGCCCAGCACCGACTCCGGCCGGAAGGTCAGCGGGTCGAGGAAGTCGTCGTCGATGCGCCGGTACAGCACGTCGACCCGGCGCAGCCCCTGGGTCGTGCGCATGTAGAGCACGGCGTCCTCGACGATCAGGTCGACGCCCTCGACCAGCTCGATTCCCATCTCGTCGGCCAGGAAGCTGTGCTCGTAATAGGCGCTGTTCAGCGAGCCGGGGGTCAGGATCGCCACGGTCGGCTCGGCCGGGCAGTTCGGCGGCGGCACCGACATCAGGCTGTCGAGCAGCTCCTCCGGATATTGCGACACCGACATCAGGTCGTAGGCGCCTACCAGCTCCGGCAGCAGCCGCAGCGACATCTCGCGGTTCTCCAGCATGTAGGAGACCCCGCTGGGCGTGCGGCAGTTGTCCTCCAGCACGTAGAACTCGTCGGGCGAGACCCGCACCATGTCGATGCCGGCGATGTGGCAGTAGACGTCGCCGGGCACGTCGAACCCCTGCATCTCCGGCACGAAGCTGTCGTCGTGCAGCACCAGGCGCTCGGGAATGCGGCCGGCGCGGATGATGTCGCGGTCGTGGTAGCAGTCGCGCACGAAGGCGTTCAGCGCCTTCACCCGCTGCTCCAGGCCGCGCGCCATCAGGTTCCACTCGCTCTCGGCCAGGATGCGCGGGATCAGGTCGTAGGGGATCAGCCGCTCGGGATTGCCGCCCTCGCCGTAGACCGCGAAGGTGATGCCGATACGGCGGAACAGCAGCTCCGCCTCGTGGCGCTTCAGGTTCAGCGAGTCCGGCGAGGCGGTCGCCAGCCATTCGGCGACCTGGGCGTAAGGGCCGCGACAGATGCCGTCGAAGCCCTTCATCTCGTCGAACTGCAAGTGCCTTCCCCTCCGGTCCGTTGGCGGCGCCTGGGCCGATTTTGGCACAGGACGGTCCGGACAATCCAGCCGTCGCTCCGCCGCCATCTGCGGAAAGCCATGCACGGCGAGTGCCAGACGCCCCCGTCGACGCACTCCCTGGGGGAGAGCAACGGCGCAGTCCGGCCGGGGTTCCCGACCGTGCGCCGCCGCGTCGGCCGGTCACTCGGCCTCGTAGCACTCGTAGTTCAGGCTGCCGTCGCTGAAGGTCTGCACCACGACCTCGCCGCCGTAGTAGGTGCAGATGTTCTCGAACTGGTTCGCATCGCAGCCCTGGACCCAGAACGAGTTGCAGCAGGTGATCATGCCGTAGCAGACGTCGTGCGGATAGCGCAGGTCGGAGGCGCCGAGCAGGATCAGGTCGACCGCGTGGTCGTCGGCGGCATCGCGCAGCGCCGGGGCGCCGCCCGTCGGCGGCACCGGCGGCAGCTGCGGCGCGCCGCCGACGAAATTCGGTCCGCCCGGCAGCGTCGGCATCGGCACCAGCACGGCCGGCGCACCGGTGTCGCGCGGCACCGGCGGCGCGGTCGAGCCGGCCGGATCGTTGGCGTTCGCGGTCGCGGCGCCGGCGGTCAGCGCCATCGCCAGAACGGTCATGCGCAGCGTGGTCTTCATCTTCGAGCCCTCCTCGATCAGGCCGACACAATGTCGCCTCAATCGGGAGGTCGCGGTGAAGCGCGGATCGGTTCAACGCAAGCGTCGCGGGACAAGACCTGCCCGGCCGCGTTCGCCATCGGTCTTGGTAGAAAACCGCTGGCGTCCCCGAGAGGATTCGAACCTCTGGCCTACAGATTAGGAATCTGTCGCTCTATCCTGCTGAGCTACGGGGACCCGTGCGACGGCCGCGCCCTGCATAGCGCGTTCCGTCCGCGCCGGCAATGCGGCCGGGGGGCGGCCTTGGGGCGGCGGGTGGCCGCGGGTTTCATGCTTTGGCCATCTAATAGCTCTTGCCGGCTGCCGGCCGTGGCCCAACATTGCTGCCGTGACAGAATCGCAGCCCAACCAGGTCGCGCCGGGGCAGCGGGAGGCCAAGTTCCGGATCGGGGCCATCGTGCGCCACCGCATCCATCCCTTCCGCGGCGTGATCTTCGACGTCGACCCGACCTTCGCCAACACCGAGGAATGGTGGGAGGCGATTCCGGCCGCGGTGCGCCCGCACAAGGACCAGCCCTTCTACCACCTGCTCGCGGTCGGCGCGAACGGCCCCTATGTCGCCTATGTCTCGGAGCAGAATCTGGTGCCGGATGCGGAGAACGGGCCGGTCGCCCACCCGGCCGTCAGCGAGATCTTCGAAGGGATGGCGGACGACCACTATGTTCGAGCCATCTCGCTGAACTGACAGCGATTTCTCGAAATAATGTAATAGTCTTAATACATTCGGCGCGAATTCTGAGAATTTGGATATTGCGGTCCGCCGCGGCCGGCCTTACGGTCTGTTCATTAAAAAAGTACGAACGAGCGACAGGGGTCGTGTAATGAACGGGCGGCTTTGCGGTCTTGGCGGCGCGCTTGCGGCGTTGTTGCTGACGGTGGCGGGTTCCGTCGCGCCGGCGCAATCCGTCGATCTGAGCAGCGTCAACGAGGCCAGCGACTGGGCGGCCGGCTGCGGCACCGACGAATTCGGCGTCGACTTCTGTGCCGTGCAGAAGTCGAACGGCCCGCAGGCGCTGGGCTATGTGCTGCAACAGCGCGACGACGGCCTGGCCCGCCAGATCCGCATCGCGGTGAACTCCACTTTCATTGACGCCGAGAGCCCGATCACCATCCAGGTCGACGAGAACGATCCGCTGGTCTGGACCGTCGGCTACAAGATCATCGACGGCCACGTCATCAGCCTGAACGGCCAGACCATCGATTCCCTGCTCAGCGAGCTGGAGACCGGCGAGGCCGTGACCGTGACCGTGTTCCAGAAGACCGGCGAACCGCTGAGCTTCGAGCTGGCTCTGGACGGCTTCAACGAGGCGATCCACGCCCTGGAGCAGACCCAGGGCGACGCGGCGGAATAGGCCCGCCACCCCCGGCGCCACCCCCGGCGCCGCCGTCAGCCGCCCTGCCGTCCGGCGGCGATCGCCTCCGCGAAATGGCAGGCAGCCAGGTGCCCGCCCGGCCCGGCCGGCAACGGCCGCAGCGCCGGCGCCTCGGCCGCGCAGCGGGCCTGCGCCCATGGACAGCGCGGATGGAAGCCGCAGCCCGGCGGCGGCCGCTCCGGGCTCGGCGGCTCGCCGCCCAGCGCCGCCCGATCCGGCCGCGTGCCCGGCTCCGGCCGCGGGATCGCGGCGATCAGCGCGCGGGTATAGGGGTGGCGCGGGCGGGCATAGAGCGCTTCCGCCGTCGCCTGCTCGACGATCCGGCCCAGATACATCACCGCGACCCGGTCGCTGACATGCTCCACCACCGACAGGTCGTGCGAGATGAAGATGTAGGACAGGCCGAGCTCGGCCTTGAGCTCCTGCAGCAGGTTCAGGATCTGGGCGCGGATCGAGACGTCGAGCGCGGAGACCGGTTCGTCGGCGATCACCAGCTTCGGCCGCAGGGCAATGGCGCGGGCGATGCCGATGCGCTGGCGCTGGCCGCCGGAGAACTCGTGCGGGTAGCGCGCCGCCGCGTCCGCCGGCAGGCCGACCCGCTCCAGCAGCCCGTGCACGGTCCGCCGGCGCTCCGCGACCGTGCCGATGCGGTGGATCGCCAGCGGCTCGGCGACGATGCTGCCGACCGTGAGTCGGGGGTCGAGCGAGGCGAACGGATCCTGGAAAACGATCTGCATGTCGCGGCGGCGGGCGCGCAGGCCGGCCGGCGACAGCCGGGCGAGGTCGTCGCCGTCGAACAGCACCCGGCCGGCACCGGGCGCGACCAGCCGCAGGATCAGCCGGGCGAGCGTGGACTTGCCGCAGCCGGACTCGCCGACGATGCCCAGCGTCTCGCCCGCCGCCAGCGTCAGGTCGACGCCGTTGACCGCATGGATGGTGCCGCCGTCCTTGGTGCGGAAGCTGCGCGCCAGTCCTTCGACCTGCAGCAGGGCGCTCATCCCGCCGGGTTCCAGCAGGCGACCCGGTGCGGGTCGTCGTCGGGTGCCAGCGCCGGCATCGCCACGCGGCAGGGCTCGATGGCGCGGCTGCAGCGGTCGGCGAACGGGCAGCCGGTGCCGCGCCGGCCCGGGCTCGGCACCATGCCGGGAATGCTGGGCAGCACGGCGCGCCGGACGCCGAGCCGCGGGATCGAATCGAGCAGCCCGCGCGTATAGGGGTGCCGCGGGCGCGCGAACAGGTCGGCGGCGCCGGCCCGCTCGACGATGCGCCCGGCATACATCACCAGCACCGTGTCGCAATAGTTGGCGACCACGCCGAGGTCGTGGGTGATCAGCAGCAGCCCCATCGCGCGCTCGCGCCGCAGCGTGTCGAGCAGGTCCATGATCTGGGCCTGGATGGTCACGTCCAGCGCCGTGGTCGGCTCGTCGGCGATCAGCAGCTGCGGGTGGCAGGCGATCGCCATGGCGATCATCACCCGCTGGCGCAGGCCGCCGGACAGCTCGTGCGGGTATTGCCGCAGCCGGCGCTCGGCCGCGCCGATGCCGACCCGGTCCAGCAGCGCGGCAGCCTCGGCCCGCGCCGCCGTCCTGGCGATGCTGCGGTGCAGGCGGATCGCCTCGACCAGCTGGGCGCCGACCGTGTAGGTCGGGTTCAGGCTGGTCATCGGCTCCTGGAACACCATGCCGATGCGGTCGCCACGCACCGCCTGCATCGCCCGCTCCGACAGCGCCAGCAGGTCCTTGCCCTGCAGCAGTACCCTGCCCCGCTCGATCCGCGCCGGCGGCGTCGCCAGCAGCCGCATCACCGCCATCGCGGTCACGCTCTTGCCGCAGCCGGATTCGCCGACCAGGCCGACCGTCTGGCCGGCCTCGACCGCGAAGCTGACGCCTTCGACCACCGTCACCGGGCCGGAATCGGTGTTGAAGCCGACGGCGAGGTCGTCGACCGCTAGCAGGCTTGTCCCAGCCGTCCCGTCCAGCATCTGCGGCTCGGCCGGGGCCGCTACTCCAGCACCGCGCGCGGGAAGTACAGCGAGACGATCCAGTTCGGCACGTCGACGATACAGCTGATGCGCAGGTCGGCGCAGACGCTGCACAGCATGTAGGTCTCCACCGGCGCCATGCCGGTGCGCCTGGCCAGCAGCTCGACCATCTGCGACACCGCCGCGCGGGCGCCTTCCATCAGGTCGGGCCCGACCCCGGTGGTGACGTCGTAGCCCGAGCGGTCGAGCTGTCGCGCGACCGGGCCGGCGGTCTCGAACCGCGGGAAACGCGGCGCGCCGCCCTTGATCAGGTCCAGCGTCGCCGTGATCGCCATCGGGCTCTCGATCGCGGTGCCGCACAGCTCGCCGTCGCCCTGGGCGGCGTGGGTGTCGCCGATCGAGAACAGCGCGCCCGGCACCTCGACCGGCAGGTAGAGCACGCTGCCGGCGACGAGGTCGCGGATGTCGACATTGCCGCCGACCTGGCGCGGCGGCACCACGCTGTGATGCCCCGGCTCGGCCAGGGCCACGCCGACGGTGCCGGCGAACGGGCTGAGCGGAATGCGCGCGCCCGGCCCGTACAGCGCCGGCGCGCTCAGGTCCGGCTCGTACTTCCAGATGTGCAGTGCCGGTTCCTTGAACTGGTCGGCCAGCAGCCCGAAGCCGGGGATGTTGGCGGTCCAGCCCCAGCCGGAGGGCGCGAAGCCCTCCAGCGTGATCTTCAGCGTGTCGCCTGGCTGCGCGCCGTCGACATAGACCGGGCCGGTGACCGGATTGACCCGGCCGAAATCCAGGCCGGGCACGTCGGCGACGGTCGACGCCGGCGACAGCTGGCCGCCGGAGGCGTCCACCGTCTCGAAGGCGATGGTGGTGCCCGGCGCCACCGTCAGCTTCGGCTGGAAGCTGTTGTCCCAGCCGAAGTGGTGGTCGTGGGCGTGGATCGTGTGCGCGGCCTTACTGGGCATCGAGGGCGTACACGTGGTCGTAGTTGACCGGGATGTGGACCGGGTCAACGAAGATGGCGTCCGGCCCGCCGATCCGCTCGGAGTGGAAGGTGAAGCGCTGCTCGTTGAACACCGGCGCCCAGGGCGCATCGTCCATCACCCGGGCGTAGACCTGGCTCCACAGCGCCAGCCGCTCGTCGGCCCTGGCCGGGTCGGTCATCGCGTCGGCTTCGGCCGCCATCGCGTCGAGTTCCTCGTTGCAGTACCAGGCCCAGTTCCAGCCGCCCTGCACCGCGCCGCCGCAGCCGAGGATCGGCCCGTAGAAGTTTGACGGATCGGGAAAATCCGCAATCCACGCCATGCCGCCCGACCAGATCATCGGCGCCTGGTCCGGCTGGCCGCCGGCGTCGATCACGGTCGACTGCGCCAGCGTCTGCAGCTCGACCCGGATGCCGATCGCGGCCAGGTCCTGCTGGATCGCCTGGGCGATGCGCGGGTTGGGGTCGGTGTTCATGGCGTAGAGCTCGGTGTCGAAGCCGTCGGCCAGCCCGGCCTCGGCCAGCAGCGCCTTGGCGCCGTCCGGATCGTAGGCATAGCCGGCGTAGTCGGGGTCGTAGCCCGGCATCGCCGGCGGCAGCGGCTGGTTGGCCGGCACCGCGCGCCCGTTGATGATGCGCACGATGCGGTCCTTGTTGATCGCCATGTTGACCGCCTGGCGCACGCGCACGTCGTCGAACGGCGGCATCAGCACGTTCATGGTGACATAGCCGGTGTGCAGCTGGCCGCCCTCGACGATCTGGTCGGCATAGTCGGGATTCTGCGACACCTCGACAAAGTTGGCCGGCGGGATGCCGTCGCCGAGGATGTCGACCTCGCCGTTCTGCAGCCGCAGCAAGGCCACCGACGGATCCTGGCCGACCTCGAACACGATGCGGTCCAGCTTCGGCAGGCCCTCGCGGTAGTAGGCCTGGTTGCGGTCGAACACCAGCCGCTGGCCCAGCGCCCACTCGGTCAGCGCATAGGCGCCGGTGCCGACTGGATGCTTGCCGAAATCGGCGCCGTACTGCTCGACCACCTCGCGCGGCACGGCGAACGAGAAGTTGATCGCCATCACGTGCAGGAAGGTGGCGTTGGGCTGCGACAGCCTGATCACCACGGTGGCGTCGTCCGGCGTGGTGATGCCGCTCAGGTCGGTGGTCTCGCCGGCGGCGGCGGCATCGAAGCCGTCGATCATCCAGAAGAAGCCCTGGCCCGGGCTCAGCGTCTCCGGGTTCACCGTCCGCTCGATCGAATACTTGATGTCGGCGGCGGTCAGTGCGCGGCCGTTGTGGAAGGTCACGCCGTCGCGCAGATGGAAGGTGTAGGTCAGGCCGTCGTCAGAAATCTCATAGCTCTCGGCCAGGTCCGGCACCAGGTTGGTCGTGCCCGGCTCATAGTCCATCAGCCCGTTGAACAGGCTCTTGATCATCGACCAGTTCTGCCAGTCGTAGCCGATCGCCGGGTCGAGGGTGGAGACGTCGTCGTTGTAGGTGACGATCATCTGGCCGCCCATCGGCGCGTCCTGGCCCTGGGCCGCCGCGGCGCCCAGTGCCAGCGCCAGGCCTGCGGTCGTGGCGATCAGAAGCTTGCGCATGAATGCTCTCCCCCGTGGTTCTTTCGTGATGTGTCGTGAATGCCGCTGGGCGCCATTAGAGCAATGGCGGCCGGTGTGCCGCAAGCCGTCGTCGCAAGGATCGTGCCTCGCCGTGCGATTTCCGGCGGCTTTCGGCCGTGCGGCGGTGCGGCTACAGCTCCAGCGCCCAGCTCTGGCTGCGCATGCGATGGCCGAAGGCGTCTTCCTCGACCTCGTCGACCAGCGCGAAGCCGGCCGCCTGGTAGATGCGGCGCGCCGATGCCAGCATGTCGTAGGTCCACAGCACGATGCGGCGATAGCCGCTGGCGCGGGCGAAGGCGATGCACGCGTCGACCAGCCGGGTGCCGACGCCGTGGCCGCGTGCCGCCGGCTCCACGTACAGCATGCGCAGCCGTGCCACCGCGTCGCTGTCGCGGGCCAGGAAGACCGCGCCCAGGATCGTGCCGTCGCGCTCGGCGATCCAGGCGCGTTCGCGCGCCGGGTCGAAGCGCGTGAGGAAGCGGCCGACGATTTCCGCGAACACGCCCTCGAAGGCGCCGGTCCAGCCCAGGGTCTCGGCGTAGATCAGGGCGGTCCGGTGGACGATCCAGCCCATGTCGCCGACCCGGTGCGGCCGCAGCACGATGCTTGAGTCGTCCGCGTCGGCCGGCGCGTCCTGCAGCCTGCGCTGCAGCATCGCCATCGCGTCGACCAGCCGGTCCTGCTCCGCCGGCGAAAGCCGGTCCAGCATGGCCGTCGCATCCGCCTGCGCGCGCGCCTCCAGCCGGGCGAACAGCGCCCGGCCGGCGTCGGTCAGCCACAGCCCGTACTGCCGGCGGTCGGCCTCGTCGCGGCGCCGGGCGACCATGCCGTCGGCCTGCAGGCGGCGCAGGATGCGGCTTAGATAGCCGGCGTCGAGGCCCAGCTCCGCCCGCAGCACCGCCGCGGTCGCGGTGGTGCGGTGTCCGATCTCGTACAGCACCCGGCTCTCGGCCAGGCTGTAGGGGCTTTCCAGGAAATGCTCGCCGAGCAGGCCCAGGCGGCGGGTGTAGAAGCGGTTGAAGCGGCGCAGCTGAGCCGCGGGTTCGGGCTGCACGAGGACGGTCATGGCATGGACACCCCGTTGCGTTGACCGATTGGAGCGCCAATTAGTTGACGGAGTCAACTATCTCCGCGACCGTCCTTTCGCCACCTACCCCCTCAGCTTGATCCGCGGGTCGATCAGCGGCGCGACCAGGTCGGCGATCAGGTTGCCGATCACGATGGCCAGCGCGGCGACCAGCGTGACGCCCATGATGATCGGGATGTCGAGCTTCTGGATCGCCTGCCAGGCCAGCTGGCCGATGCCGGGCCAGCCGAACACCGATTCCACCACCACCACGCCCGACATGAAGATGCCGATGTCGAGCCCGATCATCGCGACGATCGGCAGGATCGCGTTGCGCATGCCGTGCACGACCAGGATGCGGCCGGCGCCGGCGCCCTTGGCGCGGGCGGTGCGGATGTAGTCGCGCCGGAGCACGTCGACCATCGCCGAGCGCATCATCCGCGCATACCAGCCGCCGCCGAGGATGCCGAGGGTCAGCGCCGGCAGCAGCAGGTTCTCCAGCGCGCCGTAGCCGCGCAGCGGCGGCCAGCCCAGCTGCACCGAGAACACGTAGAGCAGCAGGATGCCGACCAGGAACTGCGGCGCCGACACGCCGACGAAGGCGGAGAACATCACCACGCGGTCGACGAAACGGCCGCGGTTCGCCGCCGCCGCCACGCCGGCGGGAATGCCGATCAGCAGCTCGAAGAAGATGCCGCCGGCCATCAGCTGCAGGGTCGCCGGCAGCCGGCTGAGCAGCAGCTCGCCGACCTCGGTGCGCTGCATGTACGAGCGGCCGAAATCGCCCTGCAGCAGGTTGACCAGATAGATCGCGTACTGCTCGACCAGCGAGCGGTCCAGCCCGAGCTGGCGGCGGATGGACTCGACCGTGTCCTCGGTCGCATTGCGGCCGGCGATCATCCGCGCCGGGTCGGCCGGGATCAGGTAGACCAGCAGGAACGTGATGATCGAGACGCCGAGCAGGATCAGCACCGCCTGGCCCAGCCGCCGCGCGAGGAACAGGCCCATCAGCGCCGCCCCCGCTGGGTCGGGTCCAGCGCATCCCTGAGCGCGTCGCCGACCAGGTTGAACGACAGCGCCAGCGCCAGGATGGCGAAGCCGGGGATGAACACCAGCCAGGGCGCGCTGGAGAAGTAGCTCTGGCTCTCGAAGATGATGTTGCCCCACGACGGTTCCGGTGGGCGCACGCCGATGCCGAGGAACGACAGCGTCGCTTCCAGCAGCACTGTGGTGCTGATGCCCAGCGTCGCCCAGACCAGCATGGTCGGCACCAGGTGCGGCACGATGTGGACGAACAGGATGCGCAGGTGGTCGGCGCCCAGCGCTCGCGCCGCCTCGACATATTCGCGCTCGGCCAGCGCGGTGGTCTCGGTGTAGATCACGCGCGCGACCTGCACCCAGTTCACCAGCGCGATGACCAGCGCGACGATCCAGAAGCTGGGCCCGATGATCGCCGCCAGCGCGATCGCCAGCAGCAGCGCGGGAAAGGCCATCATCAGGTCGGTGAAGCGCATGATGGCGGCACCGGCGCGGCCGCGCAGATAGCCGGCGACGGCGCCGAGCGCGGCGCCGATCAGCACCGCCGCGCCGTTGGAGACGACGCCGACGATCAGCGAGGTGCGCGCGCCGAACATCATCCGGCTCAGCAGGTCGCGGCCCAGCGTGTCGGTGCCGAGCAGGAAGTCGCCGCCGGGCGGCAGCGGCGAGCCTTCCAGCGTCAGCCCCTCGAACAGCTGTTCCTTGTAGTCGTATGGTGCCAGCCAGGGCGCGAAGGCTGCTGCAAGCACGGTCAGCAGGATGATCGCGATTCCGAACACCGCTGACGGGCTGCGCAGGATCAGCCGCATGGGCGCCGGCTCGCGCTATCTGGCTCCTGCGTCCGCCCGCGTCGCGTCATCTCACCCCCAATGCGTCATCCCCGGGCTAGTCCCGGGGATTTCTTCGGGACGGGGCTCCTTCCCCCCGAGATGCCCGGCTCAGGGCCGGGCATGACGCCCGTTGTCTGTGCGAGGGAGCCCAACCCTACCGGAAGTGCGGGATCACATGTTCGCGATACTCGGCGAGCTGGCGCTCCTCCTCGCCGCACATCAGGTAGATGTTGAACTGGGTGACGCCGGCCGCCTCCAGCTGCTGCAGCTTCTCGACATGGGCCTCCGCCGGGCCGAGAATCGAGAACGCCTCGACGATGTCGTCGGTGATGAAGTCCAGGTGGTCGGCGTCCTTGTCGGCGTGCTTCTTGTAGTCGTAGCCCTTGCGGCGCTCGATATAGGCGGTGAAGCTGTCCGGCACCAGGTGGGTGTCCTTGCCGTACTTCTCGACGATGTCGGCGACGTGGTTGCCGACCATCGCCGGGAACCAGCGGGTCTGCTCCCGGCCCTTCTCCATGTCGCCGACCCACACCGGCGCGGCCGACATCACCTGATAGCCCGACATGTCCTTGCCCGCGGCCTTGCCGGCGGCGACCGCCTGGTCGGTGAACCACTTGCACAGGCTCGGCTCGGCCAGCTGGATGATCAGGCCGTCGCCGGCGGTGCCGGCCGCCTCCAGCGCCTTCGGGCCATAGGCGGCGATCCAGACCGGCAGCTCATAGCCGTTCGACCAGGTGAACTGGATCGGGTTCGGGCTGTCGTCGTAGGTCACCTCGTCGCCGCGCACCATCGCCTTCAGCTTCTCGGCGAACTCGACCATCCGGCCGACGGTCGCCGGCTTGTGGCCCATCACCCGGCGCGAGCTGTCGCCGCGGCCGAGCCCGACCAGGACCCGGTTCTGCGCCTGCACCGCCAGGGTCAGGAAGATCGAGGCCGCCTCCGACCAGTCGCGCACCGCCGGGTTGGTGACGCAGGGCCCGAACTTCATGTTGCGGGTGTGCTCCATGGCCATCGCCATGGTCACGAAGCACTGCCGCCAAAGCACATGCGAATCGTAGAACCAGCCATAGGTGAAGCCGGCCTCCTCGGCCTGCTTGCATAGCGCCACCGTGCGCTGCGGATCGATGCTTCCCTTGAAACAGATGCCGAATTCCATCGCTGGCTTCCCCCGTGTCGCTGTCGGTGTGCGTGCGGCGCCGGTCAGTGGCCCTCGGGCCAGATCCTGATTCCGGCGTGCTTGAATGGCGTCGCTTTCGATATGTTGAGCCGAATGAGGATCGGCGTCAAAGCCTCAATGCAGCGCGCATTTTCTGCCGGTCCGCAGTTGTAGACGGCGACCCCCATCCGCTCGATCAGGGCGGCCACCTCCTTCTTCGCCTCGACGTCGTTGCCGGCGATCAGGATGTCGCAGGTGATCGGATGGTCGATGTCGTTCAGCACCGTTGCCGAGACGTTGTGCAACGCGCCGACCACCGGTACCTCCGGCCCGACCAGCGCCTGCGCGCGCTCGGTCGCCGAGCCTTCGGCCGGCATGTCGACGGCCTTCGGGTCGCCGGCGCGCAGCGGCACCACCAGGTCGACCAGCACCTTGCCGGCCAGATGCGGGCGGATCGCCTGCAGGGTCGCGTCGTGGCCGGCATAGGGCACGGCCAGCATCACGATGCGGGCGTCGGCCAGCGCGCCGGCATTGTCGGCGCCGGCGATCGGCGCCGCAGCGTTGCCGAGGCGGCCGTTGAGCTCGGCCGCCACCTCGGCCGCCCGTGCGGCCTCGCGCGAGCCGATCACGACGGAAATGCCGGCCTTTGCCAGCCGCAGCGCGACGCCGCGGCCCTGCGGGCCGGTGCCGCCGACGATGGCCACCGGTTTCGATTGCTCGGTCATAGGAACAGGTCCTCCTTGGCTGGTCGCAGCAGGGCGGCGGCGGGTTGCGCCGCGCCGGTCATGTCGAGGCCGCGCAGCAGCACCACCGGCGTGCGGCCGGCCTTGGCCACCGCCAGCCCGGAGGCGGCGGCGATCTCGTCGGCCAGCGCCGGCATGGTCGCCTTCAGCGGGCGGCCGTCGGCGTCGGCGCTGCCGGCCAGGTCGCGCAGCGCCGGCAGCCCGGCCAGCCCGATCGCGACGTTGACCTGGCCCAGCCGCCACGGCCGGCCGAAGCTGTCGGTGACCGCGACGCCGACGGCACAGCTGCTATGTGCCGCGATCCGTGCACGGATGGCGTCGGCGCTGGCGTCGGGATCATGCGGGCAACACACACAACCTGTTGTTCCACCGTTGACTCGCCGATTCCGGGCATTGGCGCAGATGAAGCCGAGCCGATGCCGCACGATGATCACGCCGTCGCGGTCTGCCGTCCGCGCGGTCGCACGCAGCACCGCGGCGCTCATCGAGGATCAGCTGCACCTTGGCCGCGTCCTTGCCGGTGCGCACCGCCAGCGCCGCGGCCTCGTCGCCGACCGCGACGCCCGCCAGCGGGACCACGCGGCCCTCCACCTTGAAACCGCCTTCTGCGCCACCGCCAGCACGTCGTCGTCGCGCAGCCACGCCCTGTTCCGCCGCGGCTCCTGCAGACGCGCCCAGGTCGTCGCCGGCCTGCAGTCGCGGCCGGCGATGGCCTCGATCAGGACTCGGCCGGCGCCAGCTGCTCGGTCAGCCATCGGGCGATCAGGTCCTCTGGGTTGTCGTCGACGAAAGCGCGGGCGTCGTCGGGCGTGTCGATAAAGGAGCACGAGTGGCCACAGCCGCAGCACCCGGCAGGGAATGCCGGCCTCGCGCGCCCGCGCCAGGTAGCCGTCGAACGAGCGGGCGCCGAAACGACAGGGAATCGCGTCCGGCGGGCTCGCCAGGATCGCGTTGGTGCCGTCGTCGCCGACCGCCGGGCACATGGATCAGGCTCGGCGCCAGCCGCGGCGCCTCGACCAGCGTGCGCACGTCGGCGCGGTCGAGCCGGGCCATGTCGGCGGGAATGACCAGCTGTGCCGCATAGCCGCGCGCGATGCTCCAGGCCGCCGCCCGCTCCACCGCCGTCGTCTCCCCCTCGCCGGCCGGTCGCAGGAAGGCGGCGCCGTGCCGTTCGGCTGCTGGCCGCAGGCGTTCGGTGTCGCACACCACCAGCCGGTCGACCTCCGGCGCGAAGCGGGCGAGGTCGCCGAGCGTGCGGTCGAGCAGCCGCAGCGCCAGCGCGTGCGGATCGCTGCGGCAGCATCGCCGCCAGCCGCTGCTTGGCGCCGGCGGGATCCTTGACCGGCACGACGATGACCAGGTCGCTCATGCGCTGCGTCGGAACGGCGTGGCCGGCGCCTCGGCCCAGTCGAGCACTCCGCGGCGAAGCGGCGCGGTCGGCGCGGTCGCGCATCACGGTGTCGGTGACCGCAACGGCAACGCCGCGGGCACGCAGGGCGGCGGCATGGCGCTGTCGCGCACGTCGACCACCATGGCGTAGTCGATCAGCCGTCGTAGCAGGCGGCGACGCCGGCCGGGTCGGACCGCAGGCCCTGGCTGCGCAGCATGCGGTCGGACGGGCCCTTCAGCGAGCGGCCGCCGACGATCGGGCTGACCGCGATCCGTAGGCGCCGCCGCGCGGCAAGCGCGGCGCGCACGCCTGGCACCGCCAGCATCGGGCCGATGCTGGCCACCGGGTTACCGGCGCGATCAGGATCAGCCGCGCGCCGGTCAGTGCGGCCACCACCTCCGCCGGCTCCGCCGCCGCCGCGCCGTCGAAGCGCACGCCGCGGACTGGCGGCCTGCGCGGTCGCGCACGAAGAACTCCTGGAAGTTCAGCGTGCCGCCTGGCGTTTCGATCAGGGTCTGGATGTCGCTGTCGGTGGCCGGCAGCATGGTGGCCCTGACGCCCAGCGCACGGGCAATCCGCCCGGCGATGGCGGTGGCCGTGTGCCGGCGCGCCGCAGCTGGGTGCGCAGGAGGTGGTGCGGCGAGGTCGCGGTCGCCCAGGTTCATCCAGGTGTCGTTGCCGAGCGCGCAGGCCGCTCCTGGCTTGCGAAGCTGTCGCCGCGATAGCCCCAGCCCTTGGCGTGGTCGACCACGTCGGCCAGCGTGTAGGTCAGGATGTCCATGTCGGGCGAGACCCACAGCCCGTGGAATTCGGCATCGTCGCCGGTGTTGCCGATGACCGTGAGCCGGGGCTGCCCGGCGGTCTGCGCCAGCCCGTCGACGAACTTGGCGCCGCCGACCCCGCCGGCCATGACAACGATGTCAGCCATGGCGGCCTGCCGCGTCGGCGGCCGTGCGCGGCACCAGCGGCGCCTGCGCCGGCGGGTCGTGGTCGTCGTAGGTCTCGGCCGTCTCGTACAGCGTGGTCCGCCGCACCGGCCGCCGGCCGGCGCCACGGATGATGGCGACCATCTCGGCCGGCGTCACCTCCTGGCCGTGCCGGGCGCCGGCGGCGCGGCTGATGCTTTCGTTCATCAGCGTGCCGCCCAGGTCGTTGACGCCGCAGTCCAGCATCGCCTGGGCGAAGTCCGGCCCCAGCTTCACCCACGACGCCTGGATGTTGTCGATCGCGCCGGCCAGCATCAGCCGCGCGACCGCGTGCATGCGCACATGCTCCGCCGCGGTCGGCCCGGGGCGCACGCCGGGCTCGTTCAGGTACAGCGGCGAATCGTAGTGGATGAAGCCCAGCGGCACGAACTCGGTGAAGCCGCCGGTCTCGCGCTGGATGGCGCGGATCAGGCCGATGTGGCGGGCCCAGTGGCGCGGGCCGTCGATGTGGCCGTACATGATCGTCGCGGTGGTCGGCATCGCCACCGAATGGGCGGCGCGGATGATGGCGACCCATTCGTCGGCGGTCAGCTTGTCGCGGGTCAGCCTTCGGCGCACCTCGGTGTCGAGGATTTCCGCCGCCGTGCCCGGCATCGAACCGAGGCCGGCCGCCTTCAGCTCCGCGATGAACGCGGCCGCCGGCACGCCGGCCTTGGCGGCGCCGTACCAGATCTCGAACGGCGAGAAGGCGTGGATGTGCATGGCCGGCACCGCCGCGATCACCGCCTCGACGATGCGGCGATAGTGGCCGGCGTCGATCTTCGGATGCAGGCCGCCCTGGATGCAGACCTCGGTCGCGCCGCGGTCGTGCGCCTCGACCGCGCGGCGGGCGACCTCGTCCAGGCTCAGCAGTTCCGCGCCGGGGTCGTCGCGGCGCTTGGCGAAGCCGCAGAACTTGCAGCCCATGTAGCAGATGTTGGTGAAGTTGATGTTGCGGCAGACCACGAAGCTGACGTCGTCGCCGACCCGGCGCCTGCGCACCGTGTCGGCGGCGGCCAGCAGCGCGCCGAGGTCGTCGCCGTCGGCGCCGAACAGGGCCTCGCCCTCGTCCTCCGACAGGGTCTCGTCCGCCAGCGCCCGGTCGAGGATGCGCGCGATCGCCGGCGTGGCCAGCCGCAGCCACTGCTCCGCGCTGCGCTGGCGATGGTCGACGATCAGGCTCATGCCGGCACCGCCGCAAGCCCGTCGGCGCCGGCCAGCCGGCGCACCGGCTCGCGCATCGCGCGGTCCAGGTGGCGCTCGGCGCTGGCGATGTAGGCCGGATAGACCGTCAGCCGCTCGCGCAGGCTGCAGCCGGCAGCAGCCGTGGCGGCGCGCAGCCGCTCGATCAGCGGCCAGGCCCGCTCCGGGTTGATGTGGTCGGCGGTCACCGGCGAGACGCCGCCCCAGTCCTTGATGCCGGCACCGACATAGTCGCCGAAGGCGTCGGCCAGGTTCGGCGGCGCCTGCACGCCGATCTCGGGGTCGAGCAGCAGGCGCGCGACCGCGATGGTGCGCAGCATGTCGGCGTGGTCCGGCTCCGGATGGTCGGCCATCGCGGTGCCCGGCTTGGCGCGGAAGTTCTGGACGATGACCTCCTGGATGTGGCGGTGGCGGCGGTGGGCGTCGCGGATCGCCAGCAGCGCGTCGATGCGTTCGCCCCAGGTCTCGCCGATGCCGATCAGGATGCCGGTGGTGAATGGCACGCCGGCCTCGCCGGCCCGCTCCAGCGTGCGCAGCCGCTGTACCGGCACCTTGTCCGGACAACGGTGGTGGGCCATGCCGGGCCGGGTCAGCCGGCGGCTGGTCGATTCCAGCATCATGCCCATGCTGCCGGTCACCGGCTTCAGCAGCCGGATGTCGTCGGCGTCCAGCGTGCCGGGATTGGCGTGCGGCAGCAGCCCGGTCTCGCGCAGCACCAGCGCACACATGGCGGCGAGATAGTCGATCAGCCGGTCGTGGCCCTGGGCGGCCAGCGCGGCGCGGGCCTCGGCATAGCGCAGCTCCGGCTTCTCGCCGAGGCTGAACAGCGCTTCCTTGCAGCCCGCCCGCTGGCCGGCGCGGGCGATGGCCAGCACGGCATCCGGGCTCAGCAGCGATGCGCCGGGGTCGCCGGGCCGCCTGACGAAGGCGCAATAGCCGCAGTCGTCGCGGCAATAGGTGGTCAGCGGGATGAAGACCTTGCGGCTGTAGGTGACGACGCGGCCCCAGGCCGCATCGCGGACGGCCGCCGCCCGCCGGCATAACGCATCCAGCGCCGGCCCGTCCCCCGAGGCCAGCGCAAGGGCTTCGTCGCGTTCGATCATCGCCGAAAGCTAGGCGATCCGGGATTGGCCGACAATCGGGAATCTGTGCCGTTGCGGGCGTTTGCGGCGGCCGGCGTGCTATGACACCGGCGCCGCGATCGCGGCGGGAGATGGGAGGCGCGAAGATGGCGGGGCCGAGCGAACTGGGACGTATCACGCTGTGGAAGGGCGACGGCTGGCATTGCCGCGTCTGCGGCCGGCCGATGTTCTTCGCGCCGGCGCTGGAGCAGCTCGAGGGCCTGAACCCCGGCCACGGCTATTTCCACGGCCACGGCAACGAGGGCGACGATCTCATGCTGCCGCTGTTCGCCCGCTGCTGGGCGATGGCGATCCACCTGTCCCACGCAGGGCCGGAAGAGCCCGAAGAAAGCCGCTACGTTTCCTGCTGTTGGGAATGCATGGTGACGAGACCGGCGGTCAACGACATCCGCCACGGGCGTACGGCGCCGCCACCGCCACTGGGCGACAACAGGACCGGCTGGGACGGGTTCTGCCTGCTGCATCTCGCGCTGCCCGATCCCAAGCCGCGTTGGGCGAAGGCGATCCGTGCCGCCTACGGCCTGGCCTGAGCGCCGGGCCGCTCAGTCCTGCAGCAGCCGGCGGGCGACGATCACCCGCATGATCTCGTTGGTGCCCTCCAGGATCTGGTGGACGCGCAGGTCGCGGACGTAACGCTCGATCGGGAAGTCCTGCAGGTAGCCGTAGCCGCCGTGGATTTGCAGCGCGGCGTTGCAGATGCCGAAGCACAGGTCGGTGGCCAGCCGCTTGGCCATGGCGCAGAGCCGGCTGCGTTCGGGGTCGTCGGCGTCGATCGCCGCGGCGGCGCGCCACACCATCAGCCGGGCGGCCTCCAGCTCGGTCGCCATGTCGGCCAGCTTGAACTGGATCGCCTGGAAGTCGGCGATCGGGCGGCCGAACTGGCGGCGCTGGCGGGCGTGGTCGAGGGCGAGGTCCAGGCAGGCGGCGGCGCCGCCCAGCGAGCAGGCGGCGATGTTGACGCGCCCGCCGTCGAGTGCGCGCATGGCGATGCGGAAGCCCTCGCCCTCCGCGCCCAGCCGGTTGGCCGCCGGCACCCGGCAGTCGGCGAGCACCACCGCGGCCGTCGGCTGGCTGTGCCAGCCCAGCTTCCTCTCCAGTTTGCCGAAGCCGAGGCCGGGCGACGGCTTCTCGACCAGGATGCAGGAGATGCCGTCGGCGCCGGCACCGCCGGTGCGCGCCATCACCGCATAGAGATCGGCAACCGATCCGCCTGATATGAAAGACTTTTCGCCGTTGAGCACATAGGCGTCGCCGTCGCGCACGGCGCGGGTGGTCAACGACGCCGCGTCCGATCCGGCGCCGGGCTCGGTCAGGCAATAGCTGACCACGGTGTCCAGCCGCATCATGCCCGGCAGGTGGCGGGCCTTCTGTGCCGCGTCGCCATAGGTCGCGATCATCCAGCCGACCATGTTGTGGATCGACAGGAAAGCCGCCGTCGACGGGCAGGCGCGGGCCAGCTCCTCGAACACCAGCGCGGCGTCGAGCCGCGCCAGCCCGCTGCCGCCGTCGTCCTCCGGCACGAACATGCCGGCCATGCCGAGGCCGGCCGCGGCACGCAGCGTGGCGATCGGGAAGATGCCGTCCGCGTCCCAGCGCGCGGCCTGCGGTGCCATCTCGTTGGCGGCGAAGTCGCGCGCCATTGTGCGGATCGCGCGCTGCTCCTCGCTGAGCCGGAAGTCCATCGCTACAGCCGGAACCAGGGGCGCAGGCGCACGCCGACGGCGTTGCCGGCGAATGCCGCCACCAGCCAGACCCAGCCGTGCAGGCTGCCGGAAGCGAGGCCGCTGAAATAGGCACCGATGTTGCAGCCATAGGCCAGCCGTGCGCCGTAGCCCAGCATCAGCCCGCCGAGCACCGCCGCGGCGAGCGAGCGCGCGGGAATGCGCAGCGAGGGCGCGAACCGCCCGGCCAGCCCCGCCGCCATGAACGCGCCGACGATGATGCCGAAGTTCATCACCGAGGTGGTGTCGGCGAACGGTCCGGCGTCGATGCGGCCGGCCTGGTTCGCCCAGTAGGGCCAGTCCCGCACCGGGATGCCGACGGCGTCGAACAGCTGCGCCCCCCACAGCGCGAAGGCCGAGGTGATGCCCCAGGGCCGGCCGGTCAGCGCCAGGGTGGCGAAATTGAGCAGCGCCAGCAGCACCGCGCCCAGCAGCAGCGGCCACGGCCCCTGCAGCAGCCGGCCGAGCCCCCGGCGCGCCGGCTGCGGCGGCCGCGCGACGCTGCCGTGGCGGCGCTTCTCCAGCCACCGGGTGACAATGGCGATGGCGGCAAAGACGGCCAGGTTGGCCGCCAGCGCCGCCGGCCAGCCGGCCGCACGCAGCAGCGACACCGGACCCAGGCTCGGCAGGGTCCGCCACCAGGGCAGGTGTGCGGTCGCGACGACGGAGCCGACGATGAAGAAGGCCAGCGTCACCACCATGCGCGCGTTGCCGCCGCCGGCGGTGAACAGCGTGCCGCTGGCGCAGGCGCCGCCCAGCTGCATGCCGATGCCGAACACGAAGGCGCCGATCATCACCGCCGTGCTGGCCGGGTTGACGAAGCCGCCGACCTGGCGGCCGAACAGCGTGCCTTCGGCCAGCACCGGGAAGAACAGCGCCACGGCGATGGCCAGCATCAGCATCTGCGCCCGCAGGCCGTCGCCGCGCCGCTCGACGATGAAACGGCGCCACGCCGCGGTGAAGCCGAAGGCGGCGTGGTACAGGGTCAGGCCCAGCGCGGCACCCAATGCGAGCTGCGCCGCGCGGCGCCAGTCATAGGCCTGGTCCAGCGCCAGCGCGCCGCCGGCCAGCAGCGCGGCGCCGACTGCCGCCGCCGCCAGGCTCGCCGCCGGCAGGCCGGCAAGCAGGCCCGGCGCGCGGCCGATATTCTCCGTCGCAGTCGACATGCCGACCCGTCGTCATCCGTATCCGCGCGTCAGGCATAGCACTTGCTTGCCCTGCCGCCCATGGCCAGACCGCGTCAGATCGCGCCCGCAGGCGTCACTTTGTCGTCACGGCGGTGTGACAACTGTTGCTTTCCATTCAGCGCTTTACGCGGGCTTAACTGGCATTGGCCCGGCCGCCGGGCCATAGGGGGCGGCCGGTGCGCGGGCGCGACCGCCAGGGCAAGGACGGGATGGCAGGACGTTGAGCGAGATTTTCCACGACAGCCGCGGCCTGGCGATGACCGCCGCCAATGCCGAAGCGGTGCGCAGCTACGACGCTTTCGTCACCCGCTTCATGGCCCATGGCGCCGACGCGGCGCCGCGGCTGAAGACGGTGACCGACGCCGACCCCGACCTGCTGCTCGGCCACTGCGCGCGTGGATTCTGCGCGCTGATCCTCGGCCGGCAGGAGCTGCGAGGCGCCGCCCGCGAATCGCTTGCCGTCGCGCGCCGGGTGCTGGCCGAGCGCGGCGGCACCGCGCGCGAGCGGATCTACGTCGAGGCGCTGGCCATCTTCTGCGACGGCTGGTTCGCCAGCGCCGCCAACCGGCTGGCCGACGCGCTCGACCGGTGGCCGCTGGACGGCTATGCCGCCAAGCTGGTCCACGGCATCCGCTTCATGATCGGCGACCCCGCCGGCATGCGCCGCTCGACCACGGCGTTGCTGCCGGCCTGGACCGACGACGTGCCGGGCGCCGGCTATCTGAACGGCTGCCATGCCTTCGGGCTGGAGGAGACCGGCGACCTGGCCGATGCCGAACGCATCGGCTGCCATGCGCTGGACCTCGCCCACGACGACGCCTGGGCCTTCCACGCGGTCGCCCATGTCTACGAGGCGCGCGACGATGCGCGCGGCGGCTTGGACTGGCTCGACAGCGGCGCGGCCGACATCGCCGGCACCGGCAACCTCGCCTATCACATCGCCTGGCACAGGGCTTTGTTCCTGCTTGATTTCAATGAGTTCGACGGCGTTCTTTCGGTCTATGACGAGAAGGTGCGGGCCAACCGGACCGACGATTTCCGCGACCTGACCAACGGCATCTCGCTGCTGGTGCGGCTGCAGGCCGAGGGTGTCGACGTCGGCCATCGCTGGGACGAGCTGGTCGAGAAGTGCGTGCGCCGGGCTGAGGACACCACCCTCGGCTTCGCCGCCCTGCACTACCTGATGGCGCTGGTCGCCAACGACCGCTGGCCGGAGGCGGACCGCATGATCGCCGCCATGCAGCGGGCGACCCGGGCCGCCGGCGACCAGGCGCCGGTCTTCGCTTCCGCCGCCCTGCCCTATGGGCAAGCCTATTGTGCCGGGGCGCGCAACCCGGCCGACCTTGGCACGGCGCGGGCGCTGGCGGCGACGTTGGACGCCCTGCCGATGCTGGGCGGCAGCCATGCCCAGCGCGACGTGTTCGTGCGCCAGCTCATCGACCGCACGGCCGCCGCCGGCGCCGACGAGCTCTGCCGACGCCTGCTGCAGGTGCGGCTGGCGCGCCGGCCGGTCAACGCCTGGGCGCTCGGCCGCCTGGCGCGCCTGCAGGACGCCGCGGGCGACGCGGCCTTCCCCGGACGGACCGTGCCGCACGCCGCCGAATAGGCGGCGACCCGGCCGCGCAGGCGGCCCGAACAAGCAAGGGAGGAAATCATGACCCGCGCCATGCTGGCCGCCATCGGCCTGTCCATTGCCGTCGGCGGAGCGGCCCAGGCCGACCCGGCCGACTATCCCTATCCGGGAATCGTCGAGATCGAGACGCCGCACGGCTTCGATGCCCTCTACGACCGTATGGTCGCGGCGATCGAGGCGCACGAGATGCTGGTGCTGGCCAAGCCGAGCGCCAGCCGCGGCGCCGCCGGGCGCGGCATCGAGATTCCGGGCAATGCGGTGATCGAGACCTATCGCAACGACTTCGCCGTGCGCATGCTCGAGGCCAGCATTCCCGCCGGCATCGAGGCGCCGCTGCGCTATTACCTGACCGAGAATGCCGACGGCACCGCGCGCATCACCTACCGCCAGCCCTCGGCCGTGTTCGCGCCCTATGGCAGCGCCGCGCTGGACAGCATGGCCGGCGAACTCGACGCGATTCTGGCCGCGATCGCCGCCGACGCCGCCGCGACCGACTGAGCCGGCTACTCGGCGGGGCTCGGCGCCCGTTCCGGCGGCGTGGCCGGCGCGGGCGCTGCCGCATGCGCCGGGGCATGCTGCGGCGCCGGCTGGCGCTTCACCGCCTTCCACGGCGATTTCTGCAGCCAGCCGAGCAGATAGGCCAGACCGACCAGCATCCCGATCCAGAACAGGTTGACCAGCACCACCTGCCAGGTCGGGATGTCCCAGTGATTGGTGTTGATCTGGTCGAGCATGATGCCGGCCAGCTGCGAGAACACCATGCCGAACAGGAACACCGGCAGCGACTGACGGCCGCACTGCGAGATCATCGCGCCGAGCCCGGTCTTCAGCTTGTGCTCGCGTCCGTGCAGCACGGTGACGGTGATGTAGGCCAGCGCCAGGAAGTGGGCGTAGCGTGCGATCCACAGGTTGGTCTTGGCGAAGGCCGGCTGGTCGTCGACCGACTTGGCGTAGAACAGGTCCCAGAAGCTGCCGAATGCCGGCCAGTCCTCGATCAGCGCGTTGCGCCACTGCCAGTGGCCGAGCGGAATGCACAGCAGCACATAGGCGATGGCCACGCCCATCAGCGGCCATGAGAAGCGCGGCGGCTTGAGCCAGCCGATCGCCAGCGCGAAGCCGGTGAAGAAGATCAGCTGCCAGCCGAACGGGTTGAAGAACCACCGCCGGTCCGATTCCGGCCGGACCTCGGCCGGCGGCTGGATCTCGCCGGGCAGGTCGCCGATCGCGGTCACCCAGTTGTAGGCATACAGCGCCACGCAGAAACCGAGCGCCAGCCAGGGGTGGATGCGACCCAGCCCCATGAACACCGGCATCAGCAGCAGGATGACGATGTACATCGGCAGGATGTCGAAATAGTTCGGCACGTAATGCAGCGTGAACAGGCCGACGATCGCGTCGGTGCCGTGCTCGAAGAAGTAGCCGAGGTTGAGGAAGCCGACATAGTCGCGGGTGTCGAACAGCTTGTTGGCCGCGGCCAGCAGCATGGCCAGGAAGAAGAACAGCAGCAGGTGGCCGACATAGACCTGCCAGGTGCGGAACAGGGTCCGCGCCGTGCCCAGTGTCCAGCTGACCTTGAGGTAGACGCCGCCGAAGGCGATGCCAGCGGCATAGCCGGACATGAACACGAACATCTCGGTCGCGTCGGACAGGCCCCAGCGGGCCGGGATGATGCGCGCGACCTCGTTGGCCGGGATGTGGGCGATCAGGATGATGACGAAGGCCAGCCCGCGGAAGAAATCTACCCGCGGGTCGCGCCCCTGCAGTGCGTGTACCGGGGCGTGGGCGACGTGGCCCCTGGCGGTCGGCCTAGAAGGCGTCGTCATAGTCGCGTCCGTCGATGTCGCAGGCGATCACGGTGAAACGGTCGCGGCGGCCGAGCGCGGCATCGATTTCGCGCGCCAGCGCGCCGGCATCCGCCACCCGGGCGCCATGGCCGCCCAGCGCGCCGGCGACCGCGGCGAAGTCGGTGGCGCCGAAGTCGACGGCCAGGTCGGCGAAGCCGCTGCGCCGTTGCTTCAGTGCGATCATCGCCAGCGAGCGGTCGGCCAGCACGATCACGATCACCGGCAGCTTCAGGTCGCGCGCGGTGGCGAGCTCGCCCAGCACCATCTCCAGCCCGGCGTCGCCGACGAAGGCGACCGCCGGCCGGTCCGGCGCGGCCAGCTTGGCGCCGATGGCCAGCGGCACGGCACAACCCATGGTGCACAGCGCGCTCGACTGCAGCAGCGTGCGCGGCGCCGGGCAGCGCCACATCTGGCTGAGCAGGATGCGGTGCGCGCCGCTGTCGGCAGTGGCGACCGTGTCGGCCGGCAGGCTGGCGCGCGCGGTGGCGAACACCTGGTGCGGGCCCCAGCGCTGCGGCACGGCGAAGGCGTCGGCCAGCTTCCGGCGCAGCGGCGCGGCATCGGGCCGGACCGACGCGTCGGCGCGGCCGCCGGCGGCCGCCAGCGCTTCGAGGCCGGCGGCGACGTTGCAGGCGAAGGCGATCCCGGCGCGGTGCATGCCGTGGGTGTTCGGCACCGCGGCGAACTCGACGATGCGGGCGTCGGCCGGGAACGGCGCGCGCCAGCCGGCCCGCATCTCGATCGGGTCGTAGCCGGCGAGCACGATCAGGTCGCTGTCGGCGACGAAGGGCAGCAGCAGCGCATCCGCCTTCGGCGACAACCCGGCGCCGCCGAGGGCCAGCGGGTCGGCCTCGTCGAGCATGCCCTTGGCCTTGTAGGTGGTGATCAGCGGCACCGCGTGGCGCCGGGCGAAGCCGGCGACGGCCGCGGCCGAGCCGTCGTTGAGCGCGTCGACCCCGGCGATCAGCAGCGGCCGCCGGCTGTCGCGAAACCAGGCCCGGGCCTGTTCCAGTGCCGCGCCGGGCGCCGGGCCGACCGCGGCGGGCGCGGGCCGCGGCGCCGGCTCGGGACCCGCCGCGGCCTGGGCGACGCCGATCGGCACGTCGAGGTGCACCGGGCCGGGCTGGCCGTCGGTGGCGATGGCGATGGCCTTGTCGACGATCGCGCCGACCGCGCCGTCAACCGCTGTCAGGCTGGCCTTGGTGATCGGGCGCAGCAGCGCGCTGTGGTCGAACACCTGGTGGGTATAGGTGGCGGCGTCGGCGGGGTCGACGCAGCCGGTCAGGAACAGCATCGGCACGCGGTCCTGCCAGGCATTGGCGACGACGTTGACCGCATTGGCGACGCCGGGGCCGAGGGTGGCGAACAGCACCGCCGGCGCGCCGGTCATGTGCTGCACGCCCTCGCCTATGAAGCCGCCGGCATTCTCGTGCTTGACCAGCACGACGCGCAGCCCGGCCGCGGCCAGGGCGTCGCACAGCGTCAGCACCTCGCCGCCGGGAATGCCGAAGGCGTGCCGGCAGCCGGCGGCGGCGAGGCGCCGGGCGATCAGGTCGGCATTGCGCAGCGGTTGCGGCATCGTCGGTGGCTCTCCGGGCGTCGGCGCTGGGACATCGGAGCGATAGATCGCGGGAAACGCGCCTGTGCCAGACACGGATTCTCACGTGTGCGTTGGCGGACGGGTGGCTGAGTAGGCCGCGGCCGGGCCGATGTCAACGCGGCCGGCGGACGTCACGAACGACGCACGCGAGCTTGATGGCCGGTGATTTGTCGGGCCGCGGCCGGCGGACATATGAGCGACATAACCCGAGCGATAAGGAGGTTCCACCGATGACCCGCTCCATCCCGTCCGCCATCGTCGCCCTCGGCCTGTCCGCCGCAATTTCGGTCCCCGCGCTGGCCGGCGAGCAATATGTCGACGAGACCGGCTTTGCCGTCAGCGGCTACGACGTCGTCGCCTATTTCGACCTCGACCAGGCGGCGGTCGGCCAGCAGCAGCCGGCGCCGGTGGCCGGCAGCAAGGCCTTCACCGCGGAGTACAACGGCGCCACCTGGGCGTTCGCCAGCGCCGAGAACCGCGACCGCTTCGCCGCCGATCCGGCCGCCTTCGCGCCGGCCTATGACGGCCATTGCGCCTATGGCGTGGCACAGGGCGGCAAGGTACCGGCCAACCCGTCGCTGTGGCGCATCGTCGACGGTCGCCTCTACCTGAACATCACCCCGCAGGTGGTCGAGTTCTGGAACGAGGACATCTCCGGCAACATCCAGCAGTCGGAGGTCAACTGGTCGGATATCGAGCGCGATCCGGCGGCCACCACCGCCGTGCCGCAGTTCGACATCTCCGCCGCCCCGCACAGCTGAGCGGGAAGGACTGGCGCGCGGCCGGACGCCCTGCCCGGCCGCGCTAGTCCTGCCGCGCCCCGGCCTCGTACCAGCCGACGATCGTTGCGCGTTCGGTTTCGGTCAGCCCGGTCAGGTTGCCGGGCGGCATCACCCCGGTCGAAACCTGGCTGAATACCTTGTCGCGCGCCGCATAGAACTGGGCGGCGGTGTCGAACATCATGCCGGCAGGCGCGACCTGGAAGTTGGGATCGGTCGGATTGGCGGAATGACAGGCGGTGCAGCGCTGCTGCGCCACCGCGAACACGTCGGCCAGCACCAGCTCCTGCGGGTCGTCGACCGCGACCCGGTCTGGCCGCCAGGCGGAAAAGGCGAACATGCCGGCCACCAGCACGGCGGCGACCGCCCACAGCCAGTCCAGCCGCCGGCCGGTCAGGTGCTTGACGTTGAACCAGTGCCGGATCACGCCGCCGGTGATGCCGATGGCGATCAGCAGCGCCCAGTTGTACGGATGGCCGGTGACCATCGGATAGTGGTTGCTGACCATCATGAACAGCACCGGCAGCGTCAGGTAGTTGTTGTGCACCGAGCGCTGCTTGGCCTGCTTGCCGAGCGCCGGATCGGGCTTGCGGCCGGCGATCAGGTCGGCCACCACCTTGCGCTGGTTCGGGATGATCACCATGAACACGTTGGCGACCATCAGGGTGCCGATCAGCGCGCCGGTGTGGATGAAGGCTCCGCGCCCGCCGAACACCTTGGTGTAGCCCACCGCGACCGCGGCCAGCACCAGCCCGCCGCCGATCGCCAGCCAGTCGTTGTGCTCGCGCAGCGCCCGGCACATCAGGTCGTAGACGATCCAGCCGAACACCAGCGAGCCGATGCCGATCACGGTCGCGGTCATCGGAGTCAGCGCCGCCACCGCCGGGTCGATCAGATAGACGCCGGCGGAAACGTAGTAGAGCAGCACCAGCAGCGCGAAGCCGGACAGCCAGGTCGAATAGGCTTCCCACTTGAACCAGTGCAGCACCGCCGGCATCCGCGCCGGCGCCACCATGTATTTCTCGACCTTGTAGAAGCCGCCGCCGTGCACCAGCCAGGATTCGCCGGCGATGCCCTCCTGCTGCCAGCTCTCCTTGCGCAGGCTGGCATCGAGGAAGATGAAGAAGAACGACGAGCCGATCCAGGCGATGCCGGCGATCACGTGGAACCAGCGCACGATCGCGCTCAGCCAGTCTGTGATCAACGTCTCCAAGCGCGGGCTCCGGTCCGGGACGGCGGCTATTCGGCTGCCGGCCGGTCTGCGCGCACCGTTCCGATCGCGCCGGCCAGCAATGCCACCGCCCGGTCGATCTCGTCGGCGGTGGTGAAACGGCCGAGGCCGAGGCGCAGGGCGCCGAAGGATTCGCGCGGGCCCAGCCCCATCGCCTTCAGCACCGGCGACTTGCCGCCCGACGCGCAGGCGGAGCCGGTGGAGGCGGCCACCTCGGGCAGGTCGAGCAGCACCTCGGCGGCGTCGATGCCCGGCACGATCACATGCAGACAGGCCGGGTTGCTCAGGTCCGCCGGCACCGTGCGGCGGATGCCGGGCACCGCCCGGGCCAGGCCCTGCCACAGCCGCTCGCGCAGCGTCTGAAGCCGGGCGCCTTCGTCGTCGCGCATGGCGATCGCGGCACGGCAGGCGGCGCCCAGACCGGCGGCCAGCGCCACCGGCACGGTGCCGCTGCGCCGGTCGGCCTGCTGGCCGCCGCCGACGAACAGCGGCTTCAGCGCCACGCCGGCGCGCACGAACAGGGCGCCGATGCCCTGCGGGCCATAGAGCTTGTGGCCGGACAGGCTGAGCAGGTCGATCGGCGTGGTGCCGACGTCGATGCGGCCGGTGGTCAGCGCCTGGGTGGCGTCGGTGTGGAACAGGATGCCGCGGTCGCGGCAGGCGCGGGCGATGGCGTCGACGGGCTGGCGCGCCCCGGTCTCGTTGTTCACAGCCATCACCGAGACCAGCCGGGTCTCCGGCCGGAAGGCATCGGCGATCGCGTCGGCCGACACGCGGCCGTGGCCGTCGACCGCCACCACCGTCACCGTCCGGCCGCGCTCGCGCAGGTCCTCGGCGACGGCCAGCACGGCGGGATGCTCGGTCGCCACCGTGATCAGGTGGTCGCCGGGCGCGGTGGCGCCGATCAGCGCCAGGTTGTTGGATTCGGTGGCGCCGGAGGTCAGAACGATCTCCGCCGGGCTGGCGCCGATCAGCGCCGCCACCGCGGCATAGGCCTCGTCGACCGCGGCCTCGGCCAGCCGGCCCGGTGCGTTCAGGATGGCGTGCGGGTTGCCGAAGCGCGCGCCGCTGACCCAGGGCGCCATCGCCGCGATCGCCGCCGGGTCCAGCGGGGTCGTAGCCATGTGGTCGAGATAGATCATCGCCGCTCCCGGTCCGTTCCCCTCGCCGCCCGCCGCTGGAAATCCATCCGCCGCGCCGGAAGTCAACCGCGCGGATGGAACGGCAGCCCCAGGCAGGCCGGCGCGTTCAGCCGCACCTTCAGGGCATCGTGCGAGATGATCACCAGCACGATCACCGTGGCCAGATAGGGCAGCATCGAGAATAGCTGCGAGGGCACGTTGATGTTAAGCGCGCTCTGCCCGTGCAGCTCCAGCATGCGCATCGCGCCGAACAGATAGGCGCCGAGCAGCAGCCGCCACGGCCGCCAAGCGGCGAACACCACGAGCGCCAGCGCGATCCAGCCGCGGCCGGCCGACATCCCCTCCTGCCACAGCGGAGTGTAGGACAGCGACAGATGCGCGCCGGCCAGGCCGCACATCGCCCCGCCGAACGCGACGGCGCCGAAGCGGATGCCGATCACCGGATAGCCGATGGCATGGGCGGCGTCGTGGGATTCGCCGACCGCGCGCAGGATCAGGCCGGCCTTGCTGCGGTACAGGAACCACCACACCGCGCCGACCATGGCGACGGCGAGATAGACCAGAATATCGTGCGAGAACAGGATCGGGCCGATCGCCGGCAGGTCGCTGATGCCGGGGATGTCGAGCCCGGGCAGGCCGTCATAGGCCCGGCCGACATAGGCCTCGCCGATCAGCGCGCTGGCGCCGACGCCGAAGATGGTCAGCGCCAGCCCGGTCGCCACCTGGTTGGCCAGCGTGACCAGCGTCAGCACGGCGAAGATCAGCGACACCAGCAGCCCGCCGGCCAGGCCGGCGACGATGCCGATCAGCCCGCTGCCGGTCTCCATGGTCGCGACGAAGGCGCAGACCGCGCCGATCAGCATCATGCCCTCGACACCGAGATTGAGCACGCCGGAGCGCTCGACCACCAGCTCGCCGGCCGCGGCGAAGATCAGCGGCGTCGAGGCCGCGATGGTGGTGACGATGACCTGGACCAGGATGTCCATCAGCCCTGTCCAATCCTGGACGGAAGCCACAGCCTGACCCGGTAGCGGATCAGCAGGTCGCAGCCCAACAGGAAGAACAGCAGCATGCCCTGGAACACGCCGGTTACCGCCAGCGGCATGCCGACCACGATCTGCGCGTTCTCGCCGCCGATATAGCTGAGCGCGATGACGATGCCGGCAATGCACACGCCGACCGGATGCAGCCGGCCGAGATAGGCGACGATGATCGCGGTGAAGCCGTAGCCGGGCGAGATCGCGTCGTTGAGCTGGCCGATCGGGCCGGCCACCTCGATCGCGCCGGCAAGCCCGGCCAGCCCGCCGCTGAGCAGCAGCGTGATCCAGACCATGCGAGTCTGGCTGAAGCCGGCATAGCGGGCGGCTTGCGGCGCCTGACCGATCACCCGCACCTGGAAGCCGAACAGGCTGGACGACATCGCCAGCCAGGCCGCCAGCACGACGGCGAGGCCGATCACCGCGCCGAAGTGCAGCCGGGTCCCGTCCAGGATCGGGCCGAGCCTGGCGGCCTCATGGAAGATGCGCGACTGCGGAAAGCCATAGCCCTCCGGATCGCGCAGCGGGCCGTAGATCATGATGCTGACCACCAGTACGGCGATGTAGGTCAGCATCAGGCTCGACAGGATCTCGTTGACGTTGAAGCGGGTCTTCAGCAGCGCCGGGATCGCCGCATAGGCCGCGCCGCTGGCCGCGCCGGCGGCGAACATCAGCACCAGCAGCCCGGGCACGTCCTCGTCCCAGAACGCCAGCGCGACCGCGCCGCCGCCCAGCGCGCCCATCAGCAGCTGGCCCTCGGCGCCGATGTTCCAGACACCGGCGCGGAAGCCGATGGCGAGGCCGATGCCGATCAGCACCAGCGGCGTGCCTTTCACCGCCAGTTCGCCCAGCATGTAGCGGCTTTCCAGCGGCGTGACGAAGAACTGGTACAGCGCCTCGCCGGCCGGATAGCCCAGCGCCCAGAACAGCGCGGCACCGGCCAGCACGGTCAGGATCACCGCCAGCACCGGCGTGCCGAACGACCAGGCGCGCGACGGCGCCGGGCGCGGTTCCAGCCGGATCATGGCGCGGCCTCCGCCGCCTGCGCGGTGCCGCCGTGGACGCCGCCCATCAGCAGGCCCAGGCCCTCGACCGTCACCGCCCCGGTCGGCTGCGGTTCGGACAGGTGGCCGACGTTGATCACGGCGATGCGGTCGCTGATCTCCATCAGCTCGTCGAGATCCTGGGAGATGACCACGACGGCCGCACCCCGTTCGGCGAGCGCGCGCAGCGCCCGCCGGATGGCGCTGGCGGCGCCGGCGTCAACCCCCCAGGTCGGCTGCGAGGCGACCAGCACCGCCGGGTCCTGCAGCACCTCGCGGCCGACGACGTATTTCTGCAGGTTGCCGCCGGACAGGCTGGCCGCCGCCGCGCCGATGCCGGCGGTGCGCACGTCGAACCGCTCGACCACCGAGCGGGCATAGTTGCGCGCAGGCGCCATCCGGATCAGCCCGCCGGCGACCAGTTTCATCGGCGCATAGCCGGTCAGCACGGCATTCTCGGTCAGGTCCATCGCCGGCACGGCGGCGTGGCCCAGCCGCTCCTCCGGCACCACGGCAAGGCCCAGCTCGCGGCGCTTGCGCGGTCCCAGCCGGCCGATCGGCCGGTCGGCGAACACGATCTCGTCCGCGCGCTGGCACAGCGTCTCGCCGCACAGCGCGCGCAGCAGCTCGACCTGGCCGTTGCCGGCGACCCCGGCAATGCCCAGGATCTCGCCCGGCCGGATGTCGAGCGTGATCGCCTGCAGGTCGATGCCGAAGCGGTCCTCGCTGCGGACCGAGAGCCCGCGCAGCGACAGCACCGGCGCCGCCGTCGACGGCTCGCCATGGGTTCCCGGCGGGGCCAGCTCGTCGCCGATCATCATCTGCGCCAGACTGGCCGTGCTCTCCTGGCGCGGATCGCAATTGGCGACCACGCGGCCCTGCCGCAGGATCGTCGCCGTCTCGCACAGGTCCTTGATTTCCTGCAACTTGTGGCTGATGTACAGGATTGCGCGCCCCTCCGCCGCCAGGGTGCGCAGGGTGCGGAACAGCTCGGTCACCTCCTGCGGCGTCAGCACCGAGGTCGGCTCGTCCATGATCAGCAGCTGCGGGTCCTGCAGCAGGCAGCGCACGATCTCGATGCGCTGGCGCTCGCCCACCGACAGCGCATGGACCTCGCGCGATGGATCCAGAGGCAGGCCGTAGCTTCTTGAAATATCGACGATCTCGCGGGCCAGCGCCCGTGTCGCCCCTCGGCCCGGCAGACCCAGCGCCACGTTCTCAAGCACCGTCAGCCCGTCGAACAGCGAGAAATGCTGGAACACCATGCCGATGCCGAGCCGGCGCGCGGCGTTGGGGTTGACGATGTGCACCGGCGCGCCGCGCCAGCGGATCTCGCCCGCGTCGGCGTCGACGATGCCGTAGATCGTCTTGACCAGGGTGGACTTGCCGGCGCCGTTCTCGCCGAGCAGGGCGTGGATCTCGCCGGGCAGCACGGTCAGGTCGACCGCGTCGTTGGCCAGGCACCCGGGATACTGCTTGGTGATGCCGCGCATGGCGAGCAGCGGCTCGGTCATGACGCGGCCCGCAGGCTGGCGTCGGGTTCGCGCGTCGCCGCCCGGCGCTCGAGCCGCATCAGCAGGTCGGCGGCGACCGAGGCGGCGATCACCGCCGGGTCCTTGCCGCCGATGCCGGGCAGGCCGATCGGGCAGCTCACCCGCGCGATCCGGTCGTCGGTCAGGCCATAGGCACGCGCCCATTTGACGAAGCGGGCATGCTTGGTGTCGGAGCCGATCAGGCCGATATAGCCGATATCCTCGCGCAGCAGCGCCGCCCGGCAGATGCGGTAGTCGAGCGCGTGGGTGTGGCTCATCACCAGGACGAAGGCGCCCTCGGCCAGCGCCGCCACCTCGCGTTCGGGAACCGCGGAAGTGATACAGGCGACGCCGGGCTCGGGCGGCACCGGGAACTGGCCCGGCCGGTCGTCGATCCAGGTGACGCGGAACGGCAGCGGCGCCACCGCGCGCACGACGGCACGTCCGACATGGCCGGCCCCGAACACGGCGAGCGGCTGGCGCGGCCGGTGTGCGGGCTGGACCAGGCAACGCCGGCCGTCCGTGCCGCGGACGACGGCCGCGCGGGTGTCGTTGAAGGCGGACCCGCCCAACAGCGTCGCCAGGCCGCCGCGGTCGACCAGGCGCCGATCGACCCGCGGTTCCAGGGCGGTGACGAAGGCAATGCCGTCGCGCGCGTCGAGCGTCAGCGGCAGCCGCTCGAACAGCAGCTCGACCCGGCCGCCGCAGCACTGGCCGAGCTCCGGGCCCAGCGGGAACTGCGCCGCCTCGGCACCGCCCTCCTCCGCCAGCATCGCGGCCGCGCGGTGCAGCACCCGCAGCTCGAGCGCGCCGCCGCCGATGGTGCCGGCGGCGATGCGCCCGTCGCCGTCGACGATCATCGTGGTGCCGGTGCCGCGCGGCGTCGAGCCGTCGGCGGCGATCACGGTGACCAGCACGCCCGGCCGGTCGCCGAAGGCCCGGATGTCGACGAGCAGCCCGCTCATTCGGCGGCCCGGCGTGCGTCGGGTTCGGCTGCCCGGCGGCGGACGTCGTGGACGGCGGCGAGGATGCGCTCCGGCGTCGCCGGCGCGTCCAGGCGCGGCGGCACCCGGTGGCCGCCGACGCTGGCGACCGCGTCCGACAGGGCCAGCCAGGCGGAGATCGCCAGCATCAGCGGCGGCTCGCCCACCGCCTTCGACCGGTGGACGGTCTCCTCGCGGTTGGCGATGCCCGCGGCCAGCCGGACGTTGAACGCCGGCGGCCGGTCGCTGCAGGCCGGGATCTTGTAAGTCGATGGTGCGTGGGTACGCAGCCGGCCGGTCTCGTCGAACCACAGCTCCTCGGTGGTCAGCCAGCCCAAGCCCTGGATGAAGCCGCCCTCGACCTGGCCCAGGTCGACCGCCGGATTCAGCGAGCGGCCGACGTCGTGCAGGATGTCGACCCTGAGGATGCGGTTCTCGCCGGTGCGCGTGTCGATCACCGCTTCGCTGACCGCCGCGCCATAGGCGAAATAGTAGAACGGCCGGCCGCGCGCCGCCGCCCGGTCCCAGTGGATTTTCGGCGTGCGGTAATAGCCGGTCGCAGACAGCGAGACGCGGGCGAGATAGGCGGCGGCCGCCAGTTCGGCGAACGACCAGCACATGTCGCCGGCCTCGATGCGGTCGTGGCTCCAGCGCACCGCCGCGGGCGCGACGCCGGCATGGTCCGCGGCGAAGGCGGCCAGCCGCTCGCGGATCGTCGTCGCCGCGGCCAGCGCCGCCATGCCGTTCATGTCCGAGCCCGACGAGGCGGCGGTGGCCGAGGTGTTCGGCACCTTGTCGGTGGAGGTCGCGGTGATCCGCACCCGGCCGATGTCGATCATCAGCGCGTCGGCCACCACCTGCGCCACCTTGACGTTGAGCCCCTGGCCCATCTCGGTGCCGCCGTGGTTCAGGTGCACGCTGCCGTCGGTGTAGACATGCACCAGCGCGCCGGCCTGGTTGAGGTGGGTCGTGGTGAAGGAAATGCCGAACTTCACCGGCGTCAGCGACAGCCCCTTGCGCAGCACCGGGTTGGCCGCGTTGAACGCCGCCACAGCCTGGCGGCGGCGGTGGTACTCGGCACTTTTTTCAATCTCGTCAATCAGTTCGGGGAGGATATTGTCCTCCACCTTCATGAAGTATGGCGTCTCGTCGCGGCCCTCGCCGCCATAGAGGTTGATGCGGCGCACTGCCAGCGGGTCGCGGCCGAGCGCCAGCGCGATGTCGTCGATCACCCGCTCGATGCCAACCATCCCCTGCGGCCCGCCGAAGCCGCGGAAGGCGGTGTTGGAGACCGTGTGCGTCTTGCAGCGGTAGGAGCGGATGCGCGCCGCCGGCAGGTAGTAGGCGTTGTCGGCGTGGAACATGGCGCGGTCGGCGATCGCCGGCGACAGGTCGGTGGACCGCCCGCAGTCGGCGGCCTGGACGAACTCGATGCCGGCGATGCGGCCGTCGTCGTCGAAGCCGACGTCGTAGTCGATGACGAAGCCGTGGCGCTTGCCGGTCATCGTCATGTCGTCGTCGCGGTCCAGCCGCAGCTTGCAGGGACGGCCGGTGGCGCGGGCGGCCAGCGCCGCGCCGGCGGCGACGAAGCTGGCCTGGCTTTCCTTGCCGCCGAAGCCGCCGCCCATGCGCCGGACCTCGGCGACCACCCGCGCGTCGGGCAATCCAAGCACGCGGGCAACCACGTGCTGGACCTCGGTCGGATGCTGGGTCGAGCTGTGCACGGTGATCTCGCCGTCCTCGCCCGGCAGGGCCAGCGCCACCTGGCCCTCCAGGTAGAAATGCTCCTGGCCGCCGATGGTCACCCGCCCCTTCAGCCGGTGCGGCGCGCCGGCCAGAGCGGCCTCGACGTCGCCCCGCCTCATCTCGTAGGGATCGGCCACATAGTGTGCCAGCCGCATCGCCTCATCGACACTCAGCACCGCCGGCAGCGGCGCATAGGCGACCTCGACCCTGCGCACGGCCAGGCGCGCGGCCTCGTAGCTTTCCGCCACCACCGCGAACACCGGCTGGCCGACATGCTCGACCACGCCCGCGGCCAGCAGCGGATCGTCGCCCGCGAACGGGCTGACGTCGTTGCGTCCGGGGATGTCGGCGGCGGTCAGCACCGCGACCACGCCCGGCATCGCCAGCGCCGCGGCGGCATCGACGCCCAGCACGCGGGCATGGGCATGGGCGCTGCCGCCGAACTGCACATGCAGCAGGCCGGCCGGCTCCGCCATGTCGTCGATATAGACCGCCGTGCCGGCGACGTGCTTGTGCGCGCTGTCGTGCGCCAGCGCGCGGCCGACGGCGCGGGCGTCGCCGCCCTGGCTCGCGCCGCTCACGCCGCCTCGCAGGCGAGCACGCTCTGCGGCCCGCCGTCGCCGGAATCCTGGCAGGCGCGCAACAGCAGGGCGCGAGCCGCCTCGCGGCGATACCAGGCGCTGGCCCGCATGTCGGTCAGCGGTTCGTAGTCGCGGTCGAGCGCCGCCAGCGCGTCGGCGATGCCCGCCTCGGTCCAGGGCCTGCCGGCCAGCGCGGCCTCGCACGCGTGCGCCCGCCGCGGGGTGCCGGCCATGCCGCCGAAGGCGACCCGTGCCGATGTCACGACGCCGTCGGCCAGGCCGATGGCGAAGGCGCCGCAGACGGCCGAGATGTCCTGGTCGAAGCGCTTGGAAATCTTGTACATGCGGAACAGGCTGCCGCCGCGCGGGCGCGGCAGAACGATCTGTTCAACGAATTCAGCTGGATGCCGGTCCTGCTTACCGTAATCTATGAAGAAATCCTCCAGCGCGATGCGCCGGCGTGCGGCGCCGCGGCGCAGCACCAGTTCGGCTCCCAGCGCGATCAGGCCCGGCGGCCCGTCGCCGATCGGCGAGCCGTTGGCGACGTTGCCGCCCAGGGTGCCGGCGTTGCGCACCTGGACCGAGCCGTAGCGGCGGAAGATCTCGCCGAAGGCCGGGTAGTCGGCGGCGATCGCCGGCGCGACATCGGCCAGCCGTGCCGCCGCGCCGATGACGATCGCATCGTCGGTCACCGCGATCCGGGCCAGGTCCGCGGCGCGGCCGGTGTGGATCACCGTCTGCGGCCGCCGCAGTTGCTTGGTTACCCACAGGCCGACGTCGGTGCCGCCGGCGAGCAGGGTCGCGTCGGGCTCGGCATCGAGCAGCGCGGCGAGGCCGTCCGCCGAGGCCGGGGCCAGCAGGCGCCGCCCGCCGCGGGACAGGCCGACCAGCGGCTCCGCCGCCATTTCGGCCAGCGCCCGCATCTGCGCCGCGTCCGGCGTGCGGCCGCTGTCGTCCGGCGCCGGCAGGTCGAACATCGCCTCGGCGGCGGCGAGGATCGGGCCATAGCCGGTGCAGCGGCACAGGTTGCCGGCCAGCGTATCGCCGATGGCGCCGCGCCCCAGGCGGGTGCCGTCGGCGAAGGCGACGAACAGCGACATCACGAAGCCGGGCGTGCAGAACCCGCACTGCGAGCCGTGCTGGGCCACCATCGCGGCCTGGACCGGATGCAGCGCGCCGTCCGCTCCCTGCAGGTCCTCCACCGTCAGCACCTGCTTGCCGTGCAGCGCGCCGACGAACTGGATGCAGGCATTGACCGCGCGATAGCGCATGCGGCCGTCCGCCGGCTCGCCCACCGCCACGGTGCAGGCGCCGCAATCGCCCTCGGCGCAGCCCTCCTTGGTGCCCTTGCGGTCGGCGCGGCCGCGCAGGAACTCCAGCAGCGTCGTCGTCGGGTCGATGTCGGCGAGCGTCACCGTTTCGCGGCCGAGCAGAAAGCGCACCGGCGCCGCGCCGCCCATGGGGTTCGCTGCGGTCACGGCTCAGCTGCCCCGGTAGGTGGAATAGCCGTAGGGCGACAGCAGCAGCGGCACGTGATAGTGCGCGTCGGCGTCGGCGATGCGGAACCTTACCGGTACCAGGTCCAGGAACGGGCCGTTCGGCCGCGGCACCCGGTTGGCGGCGAAATAGTCGCCGACCCGGAACAGGATCTCGTAGTCGCCGACCTGCATTGCCTCACCTTCCAGCAGCGGGCGGTCGACCCGGCCGTCGGCGTTGGTGGCGAAGCTGCCGAGCGCGATCAGCGCATTGTCGACGACGCGCTCGAGGCTGAGGTTGACGCCCGCTGCCGGGCAGCCCCGAGCCGTGTCCAGGATGTGCGTGGTGAGGCGGCCCATGGCGATCCACAAGATTGTGCGGCGCAATGTGATCACCCGCCCGACGCAGTGTCAAACATTCGCAACGGCCGCGATCGCACTTGCGCCTGGCGCGGAAACCGGCTTGATCGCGGGCGACGGCACGCGCAGCATGGCGGCCCGCCTTCCTTGCGATCGAGACCCGGATGACCGAATCCAGCTACCCCCGCGACCTGATCGGCTATGGCCCGAACCCGCCGCAGGCCGACTGGCCCGGCGGCGCCCGCATCGCGGTACAGTTCGTGCTGAACTACGAGGAAGGCGGCGAGAACAGCGTGCTGCACGGCGATCCGGCGTCGGAAACCTTCCTGTCGGAGATCGTCGGCGCGCTGCCGGTGCACGGCATGCGCCACGTCAGTATGGAGTCGCTGTACGACTACGGCAGCCGGGTCGGGGTCTGGCGCATCCTGAAGCTGTTCGCCCGCAAGCAGGTGCCGCTGACCATCTTCGCGGTGGGCATGGCGGCGGAGCGGCACCCGGAGGCGATCCGGGCGATGGTCGCCGACGGCCACGAGATCTGCAGCCACGGCTGGCGCTGGATCAACTACCAGTATGTGCCGGAGGCGGTGGAGCGCGACCACATCCGGCGCGCGGTCGAGGCGCTGGACCGTGCGGCCGGCGGCCCGCCGCTCGGCTGGTACACCGGCCGGACCAGCCCGAACACCCGCCGGCTGGTGGTAGAGCACGGCGGATTCCTCTACGACGCCGACGACTACAACGACGACCTGCCGCACTGGGTCGCGGTCGACGGCACGCCGCATCTGGTCGTGCCCTACACCCTGGACGTCAACGACATGCGCTTCGCCGCCATCCAGGGATTCAACTCTGGCGAGCAATATTTCAATTATCTCAAAGACTCGTTCGACGTTCTTTATGAGGAAGGTGCGGAAACGCCGCGCATGATGTCGATCGGCCTGCACTGCCGGCTGGTCGGGCGGCCCGGCCGCATCGCCGCGCTGGAGCGGTTCATCGACCACGTCCTGGCGCACGACCGCGTCTGGTGCTGCCGCCGCATCGACATCGCCCGCCACTGGCGCGCACGGCATCCCTATGCCGGCTAGGCCGAGCGCCTGCGACCGCGCCGGCTTCGTCGTGGCCTATGGCGGGGTGTGGGAGCATTCGCCCTGGATCGCCGAGGCGACGTGGGACGGCGGCATCGGCCCCGCCGAGGACGGCGCCGGCGGCCTGCACGCGGCCATGTGCGCGGTGCTCGACGCTGCCGACCGGGCGCGCCAGCAGGCGCTGATCGACGCGCATCCCGACCTCGCCGGCCGGCTGGCGGTCGCCGGCGAGCTCACCGCCGATTCGCGCCGGGAGCAGGCCTCCGCCGGGCTCGACCGCTGCACGCCGGCGGAGTTCGCGCGGTTCCAGTCGCTGAACGCGGCCTACCGCGCCCGCTTCGGCTTTCCCTTCATCATGGCGGTGAAGGGCCGGACGCGCGCCGAGATCCTCGATGCCTTCGCCCGCCGCCTCGACAACGACCGCGAGACCGAGTTCGCCACTGCGCTCGCGGAAGTGAAGAAGATCGCCCTCCTCCGGCTCCAGGACCTGCTGCCATGACCGCCACTGCCGCCCCGGCCGACATCCCCGAATTCGCCCGGCGCTATCCCAACCTGGCCGACGCCCAGCTCGGCGCGCATGCCGTCGAGGCCAGCGACGAGTTCTTCGGCGCCAAGGCACGGCTGCTGAAGCCGGAGCCGCCGGTGTTCGAGGCCGGTCGCTACGACGCCCATGGCAAGTGGATGGACGGCTGGGAGACACGACGGCGCCGCGAGCCGGGCCACGACCACTGCGTGGTGCGGCTGGCGGCGCGCGGGGTGCTGCACGGCGTCGACATCGACACGTCGCACTTCACCGGCAACTACCCGCCGGCCGCCTCGCTGGAGGCCTGCCTGTCCGACCACGAGTCGGCCGCCGACGGGGCCTGGGTGCAGATCGTACCGCACGTCGCGCTCGGGCCGAGCGCGCACCATTTCGTCGCCGTCGACCACCCGCACCCGGTCAGCCACCTGCGCCTGCACATCTGGCCCGACGGCGGCGTCGCCCGCCTGCGCGCCTATGGCAGCGTCGCCTTCGACTGGTCGGCGGTCGACCGCGACGAGCTGCTCGACCTCGGCGCGCTGCTGCACGGCGGCCGCGCGGTGGCCTGCAACGACGCCCATTTCGGCGTGCCGGTGAACATGCTGAAGCCCGGTCGCGCGCCGAACATGGGCGACGGCTGGGAGACGCGGCGGCGGCGCGAGCCCGGCTTCGACTGGTGCGTGCTGGCCCTCGGCCATCCCGGCGAGATCCGCCGCATCGAGATCGACACCAACCACTTCAAGGGCAACTTCCCGGCGCGCTGCTCGATCAACGCCGGGCTGCTGCCGCCGGGGCTGCCCGACGACGCGGCGGTGGCGCAGGCGATGCACTGGCCGGTGCTGCTGCCGGAGCAGGCGATGGCGGCCGACAGCAACCACGTGTTCGATTCGGCGATCGCCGCCCTGGGGTCGGTCAGCCACGTGCGGCTGAACCTGCACCCGGACGGCGGCGTCAGCCGTCTGCGCCTGTTCGGGCGGGCCGCCGGCTGATGGCGGGCTGGCGCATCCTCGACCCGAAGCCGCTGACCGCCGACGCCTTCGCGCCGTTCGGCGACGTGCTGGCGGTCGATCTGTCCGCGCCGGACGTCATCAACGACGGCTATACCGAGCGCTTCGCCGACCTGGCCGGCATCGACGTGGCCGAGGCCGGCGGCCGGCCGCTGGTCCACCTCTACCGCACCCGCCGGTTCGAGCTGCCGCGCAGTCTGACGATGATGGAGCGGCACCCGAAGGGCAGCCAGGCCTTCATGCCGCTGGACGCCGGCCGCTATGTGGCGGTGGTGGCGCCGGCCGATGTCGCGGCGCCCGGCCCTGACGACGTGCGCGCATTCCTGTGCGGTCCCGGCCAGGGCCTCAACCTGCGCCGTGGCGTCTGGCACCACCCGATGATGCCGGTGGACGGCCCGATGACGCTGTTCGTGATCGAGCGCGGCGCGGACGACGCCAATTGCGACATCGTCGCCCTGGCCAAGGACGCGGTGGTCGTCGGCCGCTGACGGCCCGATCCCATCCCGCCCGGGAACCGCCGGCCTCCAACGCCGTTGAATGGCAGACCGGTTCGGCTGCGACGGGCAAGCGATTGGAAACCCTGTTTTCCGCCACCACGATACCCTGGCACGACATGGCGCTGCGCCTGGGCGTGGCGGTCGCGCTCGGGGCGGTGCTCGGCATCGACCGCGAGCTGCGCAACAAACCGGCCGGCCTGCGCACCCACGTGCTTGTCGCCCTGGCCGCCGCGGCTTTCACCGTGCTGACCTTCGAGATCTTCGCCGAGTTCAAGCAGGAGGACGACCATGCCAGCCTGGACCCGATCCGCATCGTCGAGGCTGTGACCGCCGGGGTCGCCTTCCTGGCGGCGGGCGCCATCATCCAGGCGCGCGGCAACGTGCGCGGGCTGACCACCGGCGCCAGCATGTGGCTGGCCGGCGCGATCGGCACCGCCTGCGGCACCGGGCTCTACGTGCTGGCCGCGGTGACCGCCGGCATCGCGTTCGTCGTGCTGTTCGCCCTGGGTCGCTTCGAGGCCCGCGTGCTGGACCGGAACGAGACCGACGGCGGCTGAGCCGGCCGCTGCGGCCGGCCGCTGTCAGCTGGCGAAGCCGGGCGTGGCGCGATAGCGGCCGCGGGCCTGGTCCAGGGTCATGCTGCCGGCCTCCGCCGCCGCGGCACCGGGCTCGCGCCAGCGGTCGAGTCCGAGCAGCCGGCGGCCCAGCGGGGTCAGCGCGGCGGTGGTGCCGTGCCTGCGTTCCCATTCGCGCGGGTCGCCGGGAAACGGGTCGCCCTGCGGCGCCAGCCGGTGCAGCCAGCTGTCGATCCGCCATTGCCGCGCCGCCGCGTTGTCTTCCTGCGCCGGCGACATCGCGATGTACTGTGCCATCCGCGGCCGCGACGAGCGGTTCGGCGCGACGCCGTGCGCCAGCTGGCTGTTCCAGATCAGCAGGTCGCCGGCGCGCAGCGGCACCGCGCGCACGGTCAGGCCGGCCATGTCCGGCCGGTTCGGGTCGCGGTCCGGCGGCTGGCTCTTTACCCACTCCGGGAACAGCCGCGGCATGCCCGGGACGCACTGGAAGCCGCCGCCGCCCTCGGCCACGTCGGTGAGCGCCAGCACGCCCTGCACGTCGAACGGCAGCGGCTCGACCGAGGTGTCGATGTCCCAGTGGATGAAGCCGGCGAAGCGTCCGCCGTCCGGCTGCGGCGGGTTGAAGTTGACCCGGTCGATGGTCACCCACAGCGCCTCTGTGTCCCAGATATCGGCGAAGGCGCCGTGGATCCGCGGCAGTTGTCGGTTCGCCCACATCGCCGGATGGTGGTACATCTCGACCATCCCGGCGCCGTTCAGTTCCTCCATCCCGTTCCTGCGCGCGGCCGGCCGGTTCCATTCCTCCGGCCGGTCCGGGCTGAAACCGGTGAATTCGTAGATCGCATCGATCACGGCCTGCACGTTGGCGGGCGGCGCGGCCTCGCGCACCACGACATAGCCGTTGTCGTCCCAGAAGCGCAGGTCGTCGGCAGTCAGTACGCGGCTTGACATGGCGGTTCCTCCCAACCCCATTCTGTCGGCGCCGGCGGGCCGGTCAATGCCGACATCGAACACCATGCCTGTAGGGAGGCCATGCCCGATATCGTCATCTCCGAGTTCATGGAGCCCGCCGCGATCGACCGCCTGCGCGACGGCTTCACGGTCCACTACGACCCGCAGCTGTTCGCCGATCCGGCAAGGCTCAACGCGGCGGTCGGCGGCTGTCGCGCGCTGATCGTGCGCAATGCCACCCAGGTCCGCGCGCCGCTGCTGGCGGCCGCCCGCAACCTCGGCATCATCGGCCGGCTCGGCGTCGGGCTCGACAACATCGACACCGAGCTGTGTGCGGCCGGCGGCATCAAGGTGGTGCCGGCGACCGGCGCCAACGCGATCTCGGTGGCCGAGCTGGCCATCGGCGCCATGCTGGTGCTGATGCGCGGCACGTACCACGTCAGCGACCGGCTGCGCGCCGGCGAATGGCCGCGGCTGGAACTGATGGGCCGCGAGATCTTCGGCAAGACGCTGGGGCTGGTCGGCTTCGGCCACGTCGCGATGGCGCTGGCCGAGCGGGCGCGCGGCATGGGCCTCGCCGTGATCGCCCACGATCCGGCCTTCGCCGACGACGATCCGGTCTGGCGGGCCCGCGGCGCCGAGCCGGCGTCGCTGGCGCGGATCCTGGCCGAGGCCGACATCCTGTCGGTGCATGTGCCGCTGACCGATGCGACCCGCAACCTGATCGGCGCGGCCGAGCTGGCGCTGATGAAGCCGCGGGCGATCGTGATCAACACCGCGCGCGGCGGCATCGTCGACGAGCGCGCGCTGGCCGCGGCGCTGAAGGCGGGCCGGATCGCCGGCGCGGCGCTGGACGTGTTCGAGACCGAGCCGTTCGACCGCGCCTCGCCATTGGCCGACGCGCCCAACGCCCTGCTGATGCCGCATGTCGGCGCGATGACCGAGGAATCGAACCAGCGGGTCTGCAGCATGATCGCCGACGCGGTGATCGCCCACCTGCGCGGCGCCTGAGCCGGCGAACGGAATTCCGCCACGATGCGTGGCCATCTTGGCCGGCGATTATTTCAGCGGCCGATGAGAATGCGGCCAGAAAGGGACGTTTCGTTGCACAGAGTGAAACAATCGGCGGCGTCGTGGCTGGTTCTCGGCGTCGTTGCCGCCACGGCGGCGCTGCCCGCCGCGGCCGAGCCCTTCCGGGCGATGCCGGTCGACGAGGCGAGCGAGGTGCCGGAGCTGGCGACCCTGCGCGACGCGCTGCTGGCAGCGGTGCGTGCCCGCGACGTCGAGGCGGTGGTCGCGCTGGCCGACCCGCACATCGTGCTCAGCTTCGGCGGCGACGGCGGCCGCGAGACGCTGCGCGCCTGGCTCGAGGGCGACGACGAGACGCCGTGGCTGGGCCCGGAATACTGGCGGCAGCTGCAGACGGCGCTGGAGCTTGGCGGATCGTTCTGGCACGACGAGGCCGGTGCGCTGCGCGACTTCTGCGCGCCCTACACCTTCTACGCCGACTACCCGGTCGAATGGGACGTGTTCGAGGTGATCGTCGTCATCGGCGATGCGGTGCCGATGCACGCCGGGCCGGACGCCGCCAGCGCGGTGGTCGCCACGCTGGACCACGACGTCACGCGCATCGTCGACAACGGCAGCGGCTTCGACCCCGAGAACCCGCTTGCGCCCTATTGGGTGCGCGTCCAGACGGCCGACGGCGCCCACGAGGGCTGGCTGCTGTCCGACGACTTCCGCTCGCCGGTGGACTATCGCGCCTGCTTCCACATGGACGAGGCGTCCGGCGCCTGGACCTGGGACGCCTTCGTCGCCGGCGACTGAGCGGCGCGGCCGTCAGGCTGCCAGCGCCTCGAACGGGTCGATGAAGGCCCAGTCGGATTCGAGCACCGCCTGCCAGCAGCCGGCGATGCCGTGCGCGCCCATCAGCCCGGCTTCGCGCAGCACGTTCGGCAGCATGACATGGGTGCCGATATGGTCGTTGCCGCCGAGATGCGAGCTGACCCGGTCGCTGTCGAGGCGGAAGTTGAGCCCGCTGGTGGTGCCGGGCGGCAGCGCCTGAGGCTTCACGAACAGATAACGTGCGGCCATGTTGATGAGCGAACTGCCGGGAACGAAGCCCGGCACCTGCGGCAGCCGCGACGCCTCGATGGCGCCGCGCATCGCCGGCGCGTTGAAGGTGCAGAACGGCAGGTCCAGCGCGACGCCGCACACCTGCGCCAGCCCGCCGCCGAGCGAATGGCCGGTCAGCGAGACGCGGCCGCCGCCGCGCCGGGCGAAGGCCTGCGCGACGGTGGTCAGGTTGATCGCGCAGGTCGCCTGCGACGGAATCAGCCGGGCCGCGATTTTCATGTCCGCAAGCAGGTCCTGGAAGAACTTGCCTTTCTGGCCGGGGTTGGTGCCGCAGAAGCTGACCACCCAGTCGCGGTCCCTGTTGTAGATCGCGCCCTGGAAGCCGCTGCCCAGCAGCCCGCCCTGCACGAATTTCTGCACCGTCCAGTCGTCGACCATGTAGCCGGGCGGGCTGGCGCTGTACTGGCTGGGCGTGGCGTTGTAGGTCGCGATCGCCATCTTGGCGTAGTCGAGGCAGGTGGCCATGTTCGAGTCTCCGCCGGACCGGGGGCGCCAGATTACGGGCGGCCGGATTCGAATCGGTAAATCGGAAACGGTGCCGCGCGGTTAATAGGCGGTCGGGTCGAACTTCTTCTCGTACATCGCCCATTGCGACTTGACCGCGATGCGGTCGTAGACGGCGCGGGCGCGGTAGTTGCTGTCGCTGGTGATCCAGCGCAGCAGCGGCCAGCCGCGGGCCTGGGCGATGTCGTAGACCGCCAGCATCAGCGCCTCGGCGGCGCCGGTGCCGCGGCGGTCCGGATCGACGAACAGGTCGTCGATGAAGCCTGCGTCCTTGGCCCGCAGCGGGCTCGGCATCGCGCGGAAGTGGACCAGCCCGACCAGCCGGTCGTCCTGGCGCGCGACCAGGCCCTCGAACACGTGGCCCGGGTCCATCAGCCAGCCCCAGACGACCTCCGCGCCCTCCGGCCCCAGCGGCGAGTGGTAGAAGTCGGCATAGCCGGCATAGAGCGTCAGCCACTGCGCCTTGTGGTGCGCGGCGACCGGTTCGATGGTCAGTTGGTCCGTCATCCTGCAGAAGCCCTGATTGCGCTGAGGGTTGTGGTGGGGGTGATCGCCTCGGGGTCGACCACCAGTTCGATCACCGCCGGCCGGCCGCTGTCGCAGGCCGCGCGGAACGCCGCCGGGAAGTCGTCGGTGCGGGTCACCCGCGCCCCGTGGCAGCCATAGGCCGCCGCCAGCGAGACGAAGTCCGGGTTGGCGAGGTCGGTGGCGATGCGCCGGCCCGGATAGGCCCGCTCCTGGTGCATGCGGATGGTGCCGTAGAGCCCGTTGTTGACGATCACGACGACGATGGCCGCGCCGTGCTGGACCGCGGTGGCCAGTTCCTGCGAGGCCATCATGAAGCAGCCGTCGCCGGCGAATGCGACGACGGTGCGGTCGGGGTGGCGCAGCTTGGCCGCGACCGCGGCGGGCAGGCCGTAGCCCATCGAGCCGTTGGTCGGCGCCAGCTGGCAGCCATGGCGGCGATAGCGGTGGAATCGGTGCACCCAGGCGCTGTAGTTGCCGGCGCCGTTGGCGACGATGGTGTCCTCCGGCAGGTTGGCGGCGAGCCAGGCGACGACGTGGGCGAGCCTGACGTCGCCCGGGCTGTCGACCGGCGCATTCCAGCGCGCGTATTCGGCATGCGCCGCGTCTGCCGCGCCCGCCCAGGCAACCGCTTGCGGCGGCGCGACATCGGCCAGCGCCCGAGCGAAGGCGTCGGGCGCCGCAGCTACCGCCAGCGCCACCGGGAACACGCTGCCCGGCTCGGCCGGGTCCGGATGGACGTGGATCAGGGTCTCGGCGGTGCGGGCCGGGTCGAAGCGGCTGTAGCCGGCGGTGGTCATCTCGCCCAGCCGCGGGCCCAGCGCGAGCACGCAGTCGGACTGCGCCACCCGCTCGACCAGCTTCGGATTGGCGCCGATGCCGTAGTCGCCGGCATAGCAGGGATGGGCGTTGTCGATATGGTCCTGGCGGCGGAACACCGCGGCGACCGGGATCGACCACGCCGCGGCGAAGCGCTGGATCGCGTCGCGGCCGGCCGCCGACCACGGGCTGCCGCCCAGCAGCACCACCGGCCGGCGGGACGAAGCCAGCCGTTCCGCCACCGCAGCGACCGCGTCGGGCGCCGGCGCCACCGCCGGCGTCGGCACCGGCGGGCGCAGCGGCGCCTCGGCGGGGCCGCTCAGCATGTCCTCGGGCAGCGCCAGCACCACCGGGCCGGGCCGCCCCGCCATGGCGACCGACCAGGCGCGGGCGACATATTCGGGGATCCGATCGGCGCGGTCGATCTGCGCGACCCACTTGGCCAGCGGCGCGAAGAACAGGCGGTAGTCGACCTCCTGGAACGCCTCGCGGTCGAGCATGCTGCGGCCGACCTGGCCGACGAACAGGATCATCGGCGTGGAGTCCTGCCGGGCGATGTGCACGCCGACGCTGCCGTGGGTGGCGCCGGGGCCGCGCGTGACGAAGGCGACGCCGGGCCGTCCGGTCAGCTTGCCGTCGGCCTCGGCCATCACCGTCGCCCCGCCCTCGTGCCGGCAGGTGACCACGTCGATGGCCTGGTCGTAGAGTCCGTCCAGCGCGGCGAGATAGCTTTCGCCCGGCACGCAGAACACGCGTTCGCAGCCGAGCCGGGCCAGCTGTTCGGCCAGCAGCGCGCCGCCGTGTCGGAAGTTGGGTCGGTTCATGCGGTTACGGTCCCTGCCACTTGGTCTGCCGTCACTGCGCGCCGACGGCGGCGGCGCGGCAAGCCGGGCCGGCGCACCGGCCCTCCAGCGGGTCCGCCGGATGGCCGCGTCGCGTCGCGCCTCGCAATGACGGAGAGAAGGCGAACATCGCAGACGTCGTCTTAGCGGCCGCCGCCGCGCTTCGCCAGCCCGGCCTGCTCCAGCGCCTCCAGCGTGCGCGGCCAGTCCTGCTTCAACAGGCGCGATAAGCGAACGGTCGGCCAGCACCTTGCCGCCGGTCTGGCAGCGCGGGCAGTAGTTGGTCTCGTTGTCGGCGTAGCGGATGCGCTGGATCGGCGCGCCGCATTGCGGGCAGGGCCGGCCGAACCGGCCGTGGGCGGCCATGTCGTCGCGGAAGGCGGTCACCTTGGCCGGCCAGGCCCGCTCGGCCTCGGCGCACAGCCGGTCGCGCCATTCGGTGAGCGTCGATACCGTGGCGTCGTGCAGCGCCGCCACCGCGGCGTCGTCCAGGCTCGCGGTCATCGTCACCGGCGACAGCCGGGCCCGCAGCAGGATCTCGTCGGAATAGGCGTTGCCGATGCCGCTGAACAGTTGCGGATCGGTCAGCGCCCGCTTCAGCGTGTGGTTGGCCGCGCGCAACCGCGCGGCGAAGGCGTCGCGGCCGCACGCCAGCGGCTCGATGCCGCCGGGATCGTGGGCCGCGAGTTCGGCCGCCGACGCGACCAGGTGCAGCGCGGCGCGCCGCTTGGTGCCGGCTTCGGTCAGCAGCAGCGTGCCGCCGTCGAAATCGAACGCCGCCTGGCCGCCGCGGCCGCCCGGTATGGCCGCCCCTTCGGCATCGCGCCATTGCAGCCGGCCGGCGATCATCAGGTGCAGCACCAGCCAGTGGTCGTTGGCCAGCCCGATGGCGATGCGCTTGCCGATGCGGCGCAGCACCGCCACCGGCTGGCCGGCGAGCGCGTCCGGCTTCGGCGTCACGCTGCGCAGCAGGAATGGGTTGGCGATGCGCAGGCCCTTGAACGTGCGGCCCTGGATCCGCGGCCGCAACGCGTGCAGATAGGCCTCGATGTCGGGCAGCTCCGGCACGCAGCCTCCCCCCCTTCCCTTGCCGCGACCCTCCGCCCGGCCGACGCGATCAGAACGCGTAGGGCACCGCGTCGCGCCGGCTCGGGTCAAGCAGGATCGCGCGGTCGATCGGCGGGAAGGCGCGCTGCGGGCATTCGACCCGTTCGCAGATGCGGCAGTTGACCCCGATCTTGACGTAGGAGCGGGCGTCGTCGAGGTCGAGACCGGAGGCATAGACCAGCTCGCCGGCATGGGCGAACTCGCAACCGAGCCCGATGGCGTAGCGCCGGTCCTGCTCCAGATAGCCGCGGCCGCGCTTGACCACGCTGCGGGCGATGCAGAGATAGCGCTTGCCGTCGGGCATCTCGGCGAGCTGGACCAGGAAGCGGCCCGGCGTCACGAAGGCCTGGTGCACGTTCCACAGCGGGCAGGTTCCGCCGAAGCGCGCGAACTGGAATGAGGTCGCGCTGTGCCGCTTGGTGATGTTGCCGGCCTGGTCGACGCGCACGAAGAAGAACGGCACGCCGCGCGCACTCGGCCGCTGCAGCGTGCTCAGCCGGTGGGCGACCTGCTGCAGGCTGGTGCCGAACGCCAGCTGCAGCCGCTCCAGGTCGTGGCGCAGCTCGCGCGCCTGCTGCAGGAACCGGCCATAGGGCATCAGCAGTGCGCCGGCGAAATAGTTGGCCAGCGCGATCCGGCAGATCGCGCGCGCGTCGGCGCTGACCAGCTCCGACCCGGCGACGATGGCGTCGATCTCGCGGCCGTGGCGCAGCAGGCCGACCTGGTGGGCGAGCAGGAAGGCGATGCTGGGCCGGTCCAGCGCCGGGTTTATCGCGATCACGCCGGCGCTGCGGTCGAAACGCCAGAAGCGCTGCGCCGACGGGTCGTCCAGGTTCATGGCGACGCGCACGTCCAGCTCGCGGCGCAGCACGTCGGCCAGCAGCCGGCCGTTGTCCTCGCCGCCGATGCCGATCTGCTCGGCCATGAGCTCGGCCGCGCGGTCGAGCCCGTCGACGTAGTTGTTGTGGTAGTGGAAGTAGTCGCGGACCTCCTCATAGGGCAGCAGCGCGCCCTCCTGGCCGCCGTCGGGCGAGGCGAGGCTGTCGTCGACGGCGCGCAGCCGCTCGCGCAGGCGCCGCGTCTCGCGATGCATGACGATCAGGCTGCGGGCGACGTTGGGCGCGGTGGCGGCCACCTGCTTGATCTCCTGCAGCCCCGGCGCCTGGCCGGCGAAGATCGGGTCGCCCAGCGTCTCGCGCAGGTCGGCGACGATGCGCTCGTGGTCGTCCTCGGCGAACTCGCCGACGTCGATGCCGAAGGCGCGGCTCAGCGCCACCAGCACGGTCGCCGTCACCGGCCGTTGGTTGTTCTCCAACTGGCTGACGTAGCTCAGCGACAGGCCGAGGCGGCCGGCGAGATCGGCCTGGGTCAGCCGGCGCTCGTCGCGCAGCGCCTTCAGCTTGTGGCCGAGAAACAGCTTGGCATCGTCCATCGATTCACAACTTCGCAAAATCGCAACTGCGTATCGTGCGAACTTTACAGACTGGCCGTTTCAGCACAATCCGGATTTGCTTTCGCGCCCGAATGCCGGAAGATGCAAGCGCCCCTCAGCGATCAGGATTCAACGCCGATGAAGACCCATGTCGTCACCGTCCACCCGGAAAAGGACCGCCTGCCGAAGGCCGGGCAGCTGGCCTACAAGATCGCGCAGGTGGCGGCCGACCCGGTGCACGTGGACGACGACGTCGCCGAGATGATCGTCAACCGCATCATCGACAATGCGGCGGTGGCGATGGCCTCGGTCAACCGGCGCCCGGTGATGACCGCCCGCGCGCAGGCGGAGGCGCATCCGCGCGCCGGCGGTGCGACCGTGTTCGGCCTCCCTGGCGACCGCCGCTTCTGCGCCGAATGGGCGGCCTGGGCCAACGGCACCGCGGTGCGAGAGCTCGACTTCCACGACACCTTCCTCGCCGCCGACTATTCGCATCCCGGCGACAATATCCCGCCGATCCTGGCGGTGGCGCAGCAGATGGGCTGCGACGGCAAGGCGCTGATGCGCGGGCTTGCCACCGGCTACGAGGTGCAGATCGACCTGGTCAAGGCGATCTGCCTGCACAAGCACAAGATCGACCACGTCGCCCACCTGGGCCCGTCGGCGGCGGCCGGCATCGGCGCCATGCTCGGCCTCGACGTCGACACCATCTACCAGGCGGTGCAGCAGGCGCTGCACGTCACCACCGCCACGCGCCAGTCGCGCAAGGGCGAGATCTCCAGCTGGAAGGCGTTCGCGCCCAGCCACGCCGGCAAGCTGGCGATCGAGGCGGTCGACCGCGCCATGCGCGGCGAAGGCGCGCCCTCGCCGATCTACGAGGGCGAGGACAGCGTGATCGCCTGGATGCTCGACGGGCCCAAGGCCGAGTATCACGTGCCGCTGCCGGAGCCGGGCGAGCCGAAGCGCGCGATCCTCGACAGCTATACCAAGCAGCATTCGGCCGAGTATCAGAGCCAGGCACTGATCGACCTCGCCTTCCGCGTCGGCAAGGAGATCCGGGCGCGCACCGGCGGCGACTGGGACAAGGTCGGCGATATCCTGCTCAGGACCAGCCACCACACCCACTATGTGATCGGCACCGGCGCCAACGACCCGCAGAAGATGGACCCGCAGGCCAGCCGCGAGACGCTGGACCATTCGATCATGTACATCCTGGCGGTGGCGCTGCAGGACGGCGAATGGCACCACGTCCGCTCCTACGCGCCCGAGCGGGCCAACCGGGCCGACACGGTGCGGCTGTGGCACAAGATCCGCACGGTTGAAGAGCCGGAATGGACCCGGCGCTACCACGCCACCGACGCGAAGGAGAAGGCGTTCGGCGGCCGGCTGGAGGTGACTTTCGCCGACGGCTCCAAGCTGGTCGACGAGTTGGCCGTGGCCAACGCCCATTCGCTGGGCGCCGCGCCGTTCCGCCGGCCCGACTACATCGGCAAGTTCGACACGCTGACCGAGGGCGTGGTCGACAAGGCGGAGCGCGACCGCTTCCTGGCCGCGGTCGAGGCGCTGCCCGACGTGCCGGCCGCGCGGATGGGCGAGCTCAACGTGGCGCTGGCGCCCGGCCGCCTGCAGTCCAACCCGGCGAAGGGGCTGTTCTGATGCTGTTCACCACCAAGGACGCCCGGCAGAAGCGGGCCGACTTCCGCGCCGCGCTGGCCAGCGGCCGGCTGCTGCGCTTTCCCGGCGCCTTCTCGCCGCTGGTCGCGATGTCGATCCAGAACATCGGCTTCGACGGCGTCTACGTCTCCGGCGCGGTGCTTTCGGCCGACCTCGGCCTGCCCGACATCGGCCTGACCACGCTGACCGAGGTGTCCGGCCGGGCCGAGCAGATTGCCCGCGCCACCGACCTGCCGGCGATCGTCGACTGCGACACCGGCTTCGGCGAGCCGATGAGCGCCGCGCGCAGCATCCGGACGATGGAGGAGCGCGGCCTGGCCGGCTGTCACCTGGAGGACCAGGTCGCGCCGAAGCGCTGCGGCCACCTCGACAACAAGGCGGTGGTCGAGACGGCGGAGATGGTGCGGCGCATCCGCGCCGCCGCCGACGCCAAGCGCGACCCCAACTTCGTGCTGATCGCGCGCACCGACTCCCGCGCCATCGAGGGGCTGGACAAGGCGATCGATCGGGCCAAGGCCTATGTCGATGCCGGCGCCGACATGGTCTTTCCGGAAGCGATGGCCGACGCCTCGGAGTTCGCGGCGATGCGCAAGGCGCTGGCCGTGCCGCTGCTGGCCAACATGACCGAGTTCGGCAAGTCGGACCTGCTCACCGCCGACCAGCTCGCCGACCTCGGCTACAACGTCGTGATCTATCCGGTGACGACGCTGCGGCTGGCGATGAAGGCGACCGAGGACGGCCTGCGCGAGATCATCGAGAAGGGTACGCAGTCCGGCCTGCTCGACCGCATGCAGCACCGCCGCGACCTCTATGCCCTGCTGCGCTACGAGGACTACAACGACTTCGACCAGTCCATCTTCAACTTCAAGGTGTAGCCGCGCAAGCCGGTCCACGTGCTCTTCGTCATGGCCGGGACAAGCCCGGGCATGACTCGGACGGACGCGCGGCAGGCAGAATGAAAGAACGATCGGGGGAGGACCTGCCGTGACCGACGACGCAGACATCAAGTACGGCCTGGCCGGGGTGGTGGCCGACGTCACCGCGGTGTCGAAGGTCATGGTCGAGACCAACGCGCTGACCTATCGCGGCTATGCGGTGCAGGACCTGAGCGACCATTGCAGCTTCGAGGAGGTCGCCTTCCTGCTGCTGCACGACGACCTGCCCGACCGCGCCCGGCTCGACGCCTTCTGCCGGGCCGAGCGGGCCGAGCGCCAGATCAGCGACGAACTGCAGACGGTGATCGGCCGTTTCCGCAACGACGCGCACCCGATGGACACCCTGCGCACGGCGGTGAGCTTCCTCGGCGTGGAGGACACCCAGGCCGGCGACAACAGCCCGGCGGCCGACATGGCCAAGGCGATGCGGATGCTGGCGCGGATTCCGACCATCATCGCCACCGACTATCGCCTGCGCAACGACCTGAGCCCGATCCCGCCGCGCGCCGACCTGTCGATGGCGGAGAACTTCTTCCACATGTGCTTCGACGAGGTGCCGCCGGCCGACGTGGTCAACTGCTTCGACATCTCGCTGATCCTCTATGCCGAACACTCGTTCAACGCCTCGACCTTCACAGCCCGCACGATCGCCTCGACCGAATCCGACATCCATTCGGCGATCACCGGCGCGATCGGCGCGCTGAAGGGGCCGCTGCACGGCGGCGCCAACGAGGCGGTGATGCACATGATGCTGGAGATCGACGACCCCGACCGGGCACGGGAGTGGATGCTCGACGCGCTGGCGCAGAAGCGCAAGATCATGGGCTTCGGCCACCGGGTCTACCGCAGCGGCGACAGCCGGGTGCCGACGATGACGCAGGCCTTTCACCGGATGGCGGCGATCAAGGGCGGCGACAAGTGGGTGCGGATGTCGACGACCCTGGCCGAGACCATGATCGCCGAGAAGGGCATCCACCCCAATCTCGATTTCCCGACCGGGCCGGCCTACTACCTGATGGGCTTCGACATCCCGATGTTCACCCCGATCTTCGTGATGAGCCGGATCACCGGCTGGGCCGCGCACGTGTTCGAGCAGCGCGCCAACAACAAGCTGATCCGCCCGCTCAGCGCCTATCGCGGCGCGGAGCAGAGGCCGGTGACGCCGCTGGCGGCGCGGGGCTGAGGGCGCGTGGGGTCCCGCGCGTGCCGCAGCCCCCTGCCCGACCGTCAGCGAACCGGAAGCAAGACCAAGAATCGATGCGGAGGAAAGCGCCATGGGAGCCTATGCGGAGGCCTATAGCCGCTCGTTGACCGATCCCGAAGGCTTCTGGGCCGAGGCCGCGGACGCGATCGACTGGTCGCGGCCCTGGGACCGGGTGCTGGACGACGGCAATCCCCCGTTCTACCGCTGGTTCGTCGGCGGCGAGCTCAACACCTGCCACAACGCGGTCGACCGGCATGTCGCCGCCGGCCGCGGCGACCAGCCGGCGCTGATCCACGACAGCCCGGTGACCGGCACCAAGTCGGTGCTGAGCTATGCCCAGCTGCGCGACCGGGTGGCGCGCTTCGCCGGCGCGCTGCGTGCCGAGGGAGTCGGCAAGGGCGACCGGGTCATCGTCTACATGCCGATGGTGCCGGAGGCGGTGATTGCGATGCTGGCCTGCGCACGGCTCGGCGCGGTCCACTCGGTCGTGTTCGGCGGCTTCGCCGCCGCCGAGCTGGCCCACCGCATCGACGACTGCACGCCGAAGGTGATCGTTTCGGCCAGCTGCGGCATCGAGCCGACCCGCGTGGTCGCCTACAAGCCGCTGCTGGACAAGGCGATCGAGCTGGCGCGCCACAAGCCCGACCGCTGCATCGTGCTGCAGCGCGAGCGGCTGGCGGCGGAGATGGTGCCGGGCCGCGACCGCGATTGGCGCGAGGCCGAGGCGGCCGCGGCGCCTGCCGACTGCGTGCCGGTGCGGGCGACCGACCCGCTGTATATCCTCTACACCTCGGGCACAACCGGCCAGCCGAAGGGCATCGTGCGCGACAACGGCGGGCACGCGGTGGCCATGGCGTGGTCGATGCGGCACATCTACGACGTGCGTCCGGGCGAGGTCTACTGGGCCGCGTCGGACGTCGGCTGGGTGGTCGGGCACAGCTATATCGTGTACGGGCCGCTGATCAACGGCAGCACCACGCTGCTGTACGAGGGCAAGCCGGTCGGCACGCCCGATGCCGGCGCCTTCTGGCGGGTGATTTCCGAACATGACATCCGTGTCATGTTCACAGCGCCGACGGCGTTGCGGGCGATCAAGAAGGAGGATCCCGACGGCCGCCACCTCGGCCGCTACGCCATGGGCCGGTTCCGCACGCTGTTCCTGGCCGGCGAGCGCTGCGACCCCGACACCCTGACCTGGGCGCAGGCCAAGCTCGGCGTGCCGGTGATCGACCACTGGTGGCAGACCGAGACCGGCTGGGCGATCGCGGCCAACTGCCTAGGCATCGAGCCGATGCCGGTCAAGCCCGGCTCGCCCACCGTCGCGGTGCCCGGCTACGACGTGCGCGTGCTGGACGAGGACGGCGGCGCCGTGGCGCCGGACCACATCGGCAACATCGCGATCCGCCTGCCGCTGCCGCCGGGAACGCTGCCCACGCTGTGGAACGCCGACGAACGCTATCGCCAGTCCTACCTCGCCCGCTACGACGGCTACTACCTGACCGGCGACGCCGGCCTGGTCGACGGCGACGGCTATCTGCACATCATGAGCCGTATCGACGACGTCATCAACGTCGCCGGCCATCGGCTGTCGACCGGCGCGATCGAGGAGGTGCTGGCCGCCCATCCGGCGGTGGCCGAGTGCGCGGTGTTCGGGGTCGACGATTCCCTCAAAGGCCAGTTGCCGCTGGGCCTTGTCGTGCTGAAGGATGGCGCACAGCACGGGGCAGACACGGTAGCAGACGAACTTGTCGCACGGGTGCGCAATGAAATCGGGCCGGTGGCAGCCTTTCGACATGTCGGAATTGTCGAACGTTTACCAAAGACACGGTCAGGGAAGATTCTGCGTGGAACGATGCAAAAAATTGCAAATGGCCAGCCGTACAAGTCACCTTCCACTATCGACGACCCCGATGTACTAACGGAAATTGCATTACAGCTCCGAAATATTGGTTTCCCGCAAGATCAATAGGTTAATGGCTGACATACGAGAGCGTGCCATTACTAAATTACGGGAGTGTCACATACAATTTGAAATAAATTGAACTCTTGATTTCGCCGGGCGCACCGCCCCATGGTTGTGATGCTGGGATCGATTAGCAATAGGGGAACAACCATGAATGCAATCACGCCACGCGGTGTCACATCCGCTGTGCCGACCGAGCAGGTCATGCCGGTCATGCCGGGCCCGGCGGTCGTCCGCGAGCACGACCCGGGCCAGGAGGCGGATCGGCATATCCTGCCCTGGCTGCTCGAGAAGCGCGGGCTGTCGCAGCTCGAACTGCTCTACGACTCCAAGCAGCAGGCGCTGTGGCAGTATCTGAACCCCACCGATCGGCCGAGCTCCACGCCGGCCCTGCTTGAGGACATGCTGCGCGTGTTCGACCGGCTCGACCGGCATTTCCAGCACCCGGGGGCCACCGAGGTGCCGATCCGCTATCTGGTTACCGCCTCGGCGATTCCGGGCATCTTCAATCTGGGCGGCGACCTGCCGCGGATCGCCAGCCTGATCCGCAACCGCGACCGCGCCGGTCTGCGCGCCTATGCGCATCTGTGCATCGACGTGCAGTTCGCCCGCGCCATGAAGCGGGCGCAGAACTACGTCAGCATCACGCTGGTGCAGGGCGACGCGCTGGGCGGCGGCTTCGAGGCGGTGCTGGCCAACGACATCATCGTGGCCGAACGCAGCGCCAAGTTCGGCATGCCGGAGGTGCTGTTCAACATGTTCCCGGGCATGGGCGCGCTGACGTTCCTGACCCGGCGCGTCGGCCAGACGCTCGCCGAGCGGATCGTGCTGAGCGGCGAGATCTACACCGCCGAGCAGCTGCACGGCATGGGCCTGGTCGACATCCTGGCCGAGGACGGCGAAGGCGAGGAAGCGGTGTCGCAGTTCATCGCGCGGCGCGAACGGCAGTTCCACGCCCGTGCGGCGGTTTATGCGGCGCGCAACACCATCCAGCCGGTGACCCACCGCGAGCTGGTCGACATCACCGAGAGCTGGGTCGACGTGGCGCTGCAGGTGGACGAGCGCGACGTGCGCAAGATGGAGCGGCTGGCGGCGGCGCAGGACAAGCGCAGCGCCGGGATCTGCTGAGCGCGGCCTCTCCCGCGGGGCGAAGCGCGGGAACGGGAGGCGGCCGGGGGGCCCGAGCGCGACATCCGATGCATGCGGGGGACCGCGGCTGAACCCCTACAGCCGCTGGTCGCCCTCGGTCATGCCGGTCAGTTCGCTGCCGATCGCCCGCTGGTACGTCTCCAGTTCCTGGCGCAGCGTCTCCACGGTCTCGCCGGCGATCGCCAGGTTCTCGCGCCGGCTGGCGCGCTGGAACGCCGAGCAGATCGACTGCATGCGCAGCGCGCCGACATGGGCGGCGCTGCTCTTCAGCGCATGGGCGGTGTCGCGCAGCGCGGCCACGTCGCGCTCGTCGGCCGACCGGCCCATCGATTCGATCAGCTGGGCCGCGTCGGCCAGGAATTCGTCGATCACTTCGCGCAAAAACACGCCGGTCGTGTCGAGGTCATTGAGCGCCTGGACCGCCGGCCGATCGATCACCGGCGTCTGACCGGCGCGGAAGCGCGGATGCGCGGTCAGGTCGGTGACGCTGGCCTGGGCGGCATCGCGGTCCTGCGCGGCGGCATAATCCTCGGCCTGCGCCGCGCGGACCGGCGTCGCGGTCAGCCGGTGCACGCAGGCAAGCAGCGCGTCGGGCTCGACCGGCTTGGTCAGCACCTCGTCCATGCCGGCGGCCAGGCAGGTCTCGCGCGTCTGCTCGGTGGCGTCGGCCGTCAGCGCCAGGATCGGGGTGCGCTGGCTGCCGAGTTCCTGGAACCGGAACAGCCGGACCACATCGACGCCGCTGATGCCCGGCATGTTCACATCGAGAATGGCGATGTCGTAGCGCGCGCCGCCGAGCAGGTCGGACGCCTCGTCGCCGTTCACCGCCAGGTCGACCTGGTGGCCGGCGCGGCGCAGGATCATCGCGATCACGCGCCGGTTCACCGGGTTGTCCTCGGCGACGAGGATGCGCAGCATGCGGGTCGGCACGGCCTCCGCGCCATCCTGGTCGGGGCCGATCGCATCGGCGCGGCCCTCGCCGCGCCCGAAGGTGCGGCAGAAGTGGTCGGCGTTGGCCAACTGCTCCGCATCGGCCGGCCCGGTGAGGATGCAGCGCATGCCGCTCCACCCGGCACCCCCGGCCCGCGCCTCGAAGGCCGCGTCGGCGACCACCAGCGGTTCGCGGGCATGGTTGCGGCAGCGCGCCGCCGGCTCGACGATCACCGCGGCCTTGCTCCGTCCGGCCAGGCTGTCGCGCTGGGCCAGTGCCGCCTCGACCGATTCGACGGCGACGACCGGTCCGGCGGCCACGTCCTCGGCCTGCGCCGGAACGGCGGTACCGACCCAGATCGGCGTCACCGCGGCCGGCCGGCTGTCGTTCGCGGCCGCAAGGCCGAACGGCAGCTCGACCCAGAAGCGGCTGCCCTCGCCCAGCTTGGTGTCGACGCCGAGGCGGCCGCCGACCAGCTCGGTCAGCTGCTTGCAGATCGCCAGCCCGAGACCGGCGCCGCCGAAACGGCGTGCGATCGCCTGGTCCTCCTGGGTGAACTGGTCGAAGATGCGGTCGACCGCCTCTTCCGAGATGCCGATGCCGGTGTCGATCACCTCGATGCGCAGCAGGGCGCGCTCCGGCGCCACCTCGACCGGCGAGACCGCGATGCGGACATGGCCGGACTCGGTGAACTTGACCGCGTTCGCCGCCAGGTTGGTGACGATGTGGCGCAGGCAGGCGGTGGTGCCGCGGACGCGGTACGGCGTATGCGCATCGACCAGAACCTGGAACGCCAGGTCCTTGGCCTCGGCCTGCGGCCGGATCATCCGCTCCAGGTCGCTGAGTTCGCGGTAGAGGTCGAAGTCGACGACCTCCAGCGGCATCCGCCCGGCCTCGATGCGCGAGAAGTCGAGAATGCGGTCGATCAGCGACAGCAGCGCGCGGGCGGAGGCGCCGATGGTGCGCGTCATGTCGCTCTGCTCGGCGTTCAGCGAGGTCTTCTGCAGGAGCCCGCCGATGCCGATGATCGCGTTCAGCGGCGTACGCAGCTCGTGGCTCATCGTCGCCAGGAACTGGCTCTTGGCCACGTTGGCCGCCTCGGCCTGGGCCTTGGCTTCGGTCAGCTTGCGGATCAGGCTGGCGACATAGGCCGGCAGCACCAGCAGGCCGAGCATCAGTCCACCCGACAGATACGGCCGCTCCAGCCAGAAATCGGTGAAGGCGAAGACCAGCGCGAAGCTGACCAGGCTGCCCAGCGCGGAGGCCGCCAGGTAGCGGTTGCCGTAACGGAAGCCGTTGCCGAAGGTGATCCACAGATAGATCGGATAGAGCGCCGCGCCGCTGGTTCCGGAAAAGTGGATGACCAGCCCCAGTGTGGTCATGTCGGTGACCATCGCGGCCAGCCGGCGCAGCGGCGAAGGCTGCGGCCGGATCCAGATCAGGGCGAGATAGACCACGGACAGCGCCAGATAGACCCCGGCGACGATCATGGTCAGCAGGTAGGAGCCGTGCTCGAACGGCGTCAGGTTGCCGATCACCGACAGATACGCCCACAGCACGAACACCAGCACCAGGCGGACGATCGCCTGCTCGTGCTCGCTGTCCGGGCGTTCCCGCAGCTTCCTGGTGACCAGGCTGAACATCAGACGCGCTATTCTGACCCGTTTTCCGCGTGCCAGAGCCCGCGGTCGGGCGGGAACTCGATGCGGATCTGGGTGCCCACGCCGACCTCGCTCTCGATCGTCAGCGTGCCGCCGTGCAGTTCGACCAGTTCCTTGGCCAGCGGCAGGCCCAGGCCGGTTCCCGGTGCCGCGGCCAGGTCGGCGTGGCCGATACGCCCGAAGCGCGCCATCGCGGTGCCCAGGTCGCGCTCGGCGATGCCCACGCCGGTGTCGACGACGCTCAGCACCACGCCGGACGTGGCGGCGTCGCGGGCGATGCGCAGCGTGACCCGGCCGTCGGGCGGGGTGAACTTGAACGCGTTGGAGAGCAGGTTGTTCAAGATCTGCTTCAGCCTTCGCTCGTCGCCGAACAGCATCAGGCCTTCCTCGACATCGAGTTCCAGGGCGATCTGCGTCTCGTCGGCCTTCAGCGCGAAGCCGCCCGCCACGGCCGCGACCACGTCGCCGAGATGCACCCAGGATTCGTTGAGCGAGAGCCTGCCGCCCTCAAGTTGCGAAATGTCGAGGATGTCGTCTATCAGTTGCAATAGCAAGCGTGCGCTGCCGACCACGTCGCGCGAATATTCCTGGTAGCGCTTGTTGCCGATCGGCCCGAGCAGCTCCGAGGCGATGATCTCGGCAAAGCCGATGATGGCGTTCAGCGGCGTGCGCAGCTCGTGGCTGGTGTTGGCCAGGAACTCGTTCTTGCTGCGGTTCGCCGCCTCCGCCGCGGTTTTCGCCGCCAGCAGCTGGTGCTCGGCCTGCTTGCGGTCGGTGATGTCCCACGACACGGTCAGGATGTGGACCTCGCTCTCCGGCTCGATCTTCAGCGGCACCTTGCTGGTCATGAACACGGCGCGGCGGCCGCCGGCATCGACCATCTCCTCCTCGAAGGAGCAGCCGAGCTCGCCGCGGCGGATGCGCTCGTCGTAGAGCGAATGGTCGCTGCCGTCGATCAGCGCGCGCAGGTCGTTCCACGACCGGCCGACGATCTGGATGTCGCGGCCGAACAGGTTGCGGCACGCCTTGTTGGCCAGCACGATCACCCCGTTGCCGGTGCGCACGGTGACGATCGCCGGCAAGGCGTCGACGATGGCGTTGATCTTGATGCTGGACAGCCTGTGCTCGTCGGCGCGCAGCTGGTTGGTCAGCTGCAGACGCTCTTCCAGGCTGGCGGCGCGGCGGCGGATGATCTCCTGCTGCTGGCGCAGCATCAGCAGGTTGCTGACCCTGGCGCGGAACTCGCGGTGGTCCAGCGGGCTGATCAGGAAATCGGTGGCGCCGGCGTCCAGCGCCTTGTAGCGCAGCTCGCGCTCCTCATAGACCGTGACGACGACGACCGGCACGTCGTAGCACTTGGGCAGCGAGCGCAGGCGCCGGATGAAGTCGGCGCCGTTCATCGCCGGCATCTTGAAGTCGGTGATGACCAGGTCGACGTCGGACGTCGCCATCCATTCCAGCGCGTCGACCGGATTGTCGAACGGGCGGACCTGGACCCGCGGGCTGAGGCTGGCGGCGAGACGGCCGAGAACGGCGCGATTGGTGGCGCGGTCGTCGACAACGGCGATGACGGGCGCCGACGCGGAGCGGGAGAGCATCGGAAGGCGCGTCACCGTCTTGGCATTCCCGTTCGGGTTCATTTGGAACTTATGCCAAACACCCGCAGACCGATCTAACAAAAACTGATCCATGCCTTCACCAGTCGCCCAGTGCCCCACGCATGACGAATATCTGCCCCACAACTTTTGATCGGTCCGTAAACGCGAAAGACAATTCGTTTCGATTCTGTCTCAAAGAAGTCTCGAATTCCGCAGATCGTGGCAGAGCGCTCTGCGCCGCGGCCGTCGTGGTTAACCAAGCCGAAAGCCCGGCCGCGCATCCATAACCCATGTTCTCCTATCGGATTTCGCCCGAGGCGATGCTTGCGCGCCACGGTGGCGCGCTGCAGGCGCTGCGCGCCGCCGACTTCCTGTCCGCGATCCGGCTCGCCGCCGACCGGCCGGACATCCGCGCGGCCGCGCTGGCGATGGCCGGCAACGAAGCCGCCGGGCTCGACGCCGTGCCGGCGGACTGCGCCACGCCGGTCACGCTGTTCGTGGCGGCGCTGGCCAGCTGGCTGACCGGCGGCGACGCCGCCGCCGATCGCTGGAGCCGGCGGCTGGCGGCCGTGGCACCGTCGCACCCGGGCATCGGCCTGCTGGCGGCGGCACGCGGCGCGCCGGACGGTCCGCTGCTCTACTACACCACCAGCGCGGTACGGAACGCGTTCGCCGACCGGCTGAAGCGCAGCTTCGGCACGGCGGTCACCGTCGTCGGCCACAATCCCGGCCAGGTCGACATCTGCATCGGCATCGATACGCCGCCGGAGGCGCTGGCGCGCGTGCTGGGCGCGATGCCGAAGCTGGTGCTGATCGACCAGCTGTCGATCCTGCCGCGCGCGATCCTGCAGCTGCCCGCGCCGAAGGTGGCGCTGACCACCGACATCGAGTTCTACTGGGCCGCCCGCGGCGGCGAACTCGACGCGATCGACGTGATCCTGACCGGCAATTCCGGCGACCACGCCGAGCTCGGCTATCGCACCGGCACGCAAATCCTGCAGCGGGTGGCGGCGCTGACCGATCTGCCGGAGGCGCCGTTCGCCGTCGGCCTCGCCGCGACGCCGCGGCCGATCGACCTGTTGGCGACCGGCAGCATCGACGGCGCCTTCTTCCCCGACAAGCACAGCCGCTACACCGAGGCGACCCGCGTCGCGGACCGGCACGACGTGCGGCTGCTCGGGCGCGCCTTCGACCGCCCGACCTATTTCGGCCTGCTTGCCCAGGCGAAGTTTGCGCTCACCTCGTCGCGTGCCAGCCACGCCCTGCTCGGCCGCCAGGTCGACGCGCTGGTGCGCGGCACGCTGGTGCTGGCGCCGGAGCATTCCGCCCTGCCGCTGTTGCTCGACAGCGCGGAATGCGGGCTGCTGCCCTACCGCGACGGCCGGGTCGCGCGCGACGTGGAAGCCGCACTGGCGGCCTATCCGGCACACCGCGATGCCTTCGACCAGCCGCGCCGGCTCTTGGCGCCGCACTCGACCGCGCCTATCCGAGCGGTGCCGCCGGCGTGCTGCGCCTGCGCCGCTACCTGCAGTTCCTGGCGGCGATGGTGCGCAGCGGGCTGCGCTGGGAGGAGATCGTGGACGGCACGCCGCCGCGTGCGCGCGCCGGCGCGGTCCGAGGCAGGCTGCGCAGTGGTCAAGTTCGTGCATCTGACCGGCTATCAAGGGCCGCATCGCGCGACGCTGCTGCGTTCGGCGGTACGCGCAACCGTTGACGGACCGCCGGCCATGCCGCAGGTCGCCGAGCGCATCGCCGCGGCCGCCTATGCGGCGATCGGCGACGCCTCGTCCCACCTGCTAAGGCTGCAGGATGCCGGCCGGGCGCGGGTTCGCGGCCGGGTCATGCAGGCGCTCAACCGGGCGCGGAAAGCGACACCGGACAGCCTGGCGGTCTGGTTCGAGATCGGCCGCTTCCTGCTGGCCCGCAACCGCCATCGGCTGGCGGAGCGGGTCCTGGCCGCGATCGCCGACGGCGCGGCACCGACGCTGGACCGGCGGCCCTATCTGATCGGCCTGACCCACGAGTTCGACGATTTCCCTTCGTCGACGCACTGATGCGCGACGTCCTCGCCGGCGGCGACGCCGCGCACGCACGATGCGCCGCCGCCGCACCCGACGGCCGGGCGCAGCGCGCGCTGCGGGCGCGGGCCGCCGCCATGGCGGCCTTCCTGGCCTTTCGCCGGCAGGACGCGGCGACAGCCCTGCGGCGGATGTCGGCGGCCGTCGGCTTCGCGCCGCGCGACACCGAGACGCTGGAATATGTGCTGCTGCTGTCGATCAACCTCGGCAACGAAAGCGCGGTGCAGGCGCGCGCGCTCGGCCTCTATCTCGCCTGTGCGCGCGACGCGTTGGTCTTCGCGCTGCGTTATCTCCCGCTTGCCGTCGGTCTGGCGGACCGGCTCGGCCGGCCTCGGTTGGCCGGGCTGATGCTTCGCCGCTGGCTGCGGGTAAAGGCACGGATGCGATTCAGCGCCGACGGTCGGATCACGGTGAATGCCGAGGAAGCCACGCTTCTTGCCACCCATGCCGGCGACGTCGCGGCGGTGATGGATGCCGCCCGCGGCACGCCGCTGGCGCGCCAGCTGCTGGAGCTCGCCGATGCCGGCGCACAGGCGGCGGTGGCTTAGGACAAACTTAACCCTAGGCTCGACAGATTGCCTCAAAGGCAGTCCACACCGCCGTCCTGCCGGGCTGTCCGCCACCAGAACCCGCGAAGCACAGCAGCATGACAAGTCCCCACCCCATCCTGGTCACCGGCGCGACCGGCTTCATCGGCGGCGCGGTCGCCCGTGCCCTGGCTGCCCAGGGCCATCGCGTGCGGGCGCACCACTGCAAGCGGCCGCCGGCCTTCGACCATCCCCAGGTCGACTGGGTTCGCGCCGACCTGACCCATCCCGCCGCAAGCCCCGCGGTGGTGAAGGGCGTCGGCGCGGTCATCCATTGCGCCGCCAACACCGCCGGCGCCGCGGTGATGACCCGGACGCCGATGGTCCACGTCAACCCGAACGTTTTCATGAACGCAGGCCTGCTCGAGGCCGCCCACCAGGCCGGCGTCGGCCGCTTCCCTGTTCGTCAGCAGCGGCGCGGCCTATCCCGACCTGGGCGACCGGCCGCTCGCCGAGGACGATATGTTCCTCGCCGACCCGCCCGACGTCTATTTCCCGGTCGGCTGGATGAAGCGCTACACCGAAGTGCTGTGCCGGACCTATGCCGAGAAGATCACGCCGGCGATGCAGACGGTGATCGTGCGGCCGTCGAACGTCTACGGCCCCGGCGACAAGTTCGACTTCGGCGCCAGCCACGTCACGGCGGCGCTGATCCGCCGGGTGATCGAGCGGCACGACCCGCTCGAGGTCTGGGGCGACGGCCTCGACGAGCGCGACCTGATCTACATCGACGACTTCGTCGCCGGCCTGCTCGCGGCCTTCCGCCACCCGGCGCAGCATCTCGCCGTCAACATCGCCAGCGGGACCAGCGTCTCGGTGCGGCAGATCCTGCAGACCGCGCTTGACGTCGACGGCTATGCCGATGCCGACGTGCGCTTCGATGCCAGCAAGCCGCGCACCATCCGCGCCCGCCAGTTCAGCACCGCCAAGGCGGCGGGGCTGCTTGGCTTCCACGCAACAACCCCGCTCGACGCCGGCATCGCCCAGACGATCGCCTGGTATCGCAGCGACGGCCCCGGCCGTGTCGCCGCGGCCGCCTGAAAGCATCATCATGGCCAAGACCAACCCGCTCGTCGCGACCACCGCGATCATCCTCGCCGGCGGCTACGGCACCCGGCTGAAGTCGGCGGTCTCCGACCGGCCGAAGCCGCTGGCCGAGATCAACGGCCGGCCCTTTCTCGACTACCAGATCGCCCATCTCGCCCGCGCCGGCATCCGCGACGTGCTGCTGTGCGTCGGCTATGGCGCGCAGATGATCGTGGAGAAGATGGGCGCGAGCTGCCACGGCGCCCGGCTGCGCTATATCCGCGACTGGCCGCTGCGCGGCACCGGCGGCGCGCTGCGGCAGGCGCTGCCGGCTCTGGAAGCCAGCACCGTGCTGGTGCTGAACGGCGACAGCTTCTCCGGCGCCGACCTGCGCAAGCTGGTCGAGGCCCATGCGACGCGGCCGAATACCCAGGCCACCATGCTGCTGGCGTGGCGCGAGGACCGCGAGGCCTTCGGCGGCGTCACGCTGGACGACGCCGGCCAGATCGTGGCGTTCCGCGAGAAGCAGGCCGGCATCGGGCCCGGCTATGTCAACGCCGGCGCCTATGTCTTCTCGCGCTCGGTGCTGGCGGGCATTCCTGCCGACCGGGTGGTGTCGCTGGAGCGCGACGTGCTGCCGGCCATGGTCGGCAAGGGTCTCGCGGGCTGGGTCGATGAGGCGGCGTTCCTCGATATCGGCACGCCCGAGAACTACTTCCGCGCCCATTCGTTCCTCAGGGAGGATGCTGCGGCATGAATATCCTGATCACCGGCATCACCGGCATGGTCGGCAGCCATCTGGCCGAACACCTGCTTGCCGAGCATCCCGACTGCCAAGTCCACGGGCTCATCCGCTGGCGCAGCCCGCGCGACAACATCGCCGCCATCCTCGACCGCGTCACCCTGCACCAGGGCGACCTGCGCGACCTCAACTCGCTGATCGAGCTGATGCGCGCGGTGCGGCCCGACCGGATCTTCCATCTGGCCGCGCAGTCCTATGTCGACCAGAGCTTCCGCGCCCCGGCCGACACGCTGCACACCAACGTCATCGGAACCACCAACCTGCTGGATGCGGTGCGGATCTGCGGGCCCTGGGACAACGGCGGGCCGCGCATCCACATCTGCTCGTCGTCCGAGGTCTACGGCCAGGTGCGCGAGGACGAGCTGCCGATCCGCGAGGACAACCCGATGCGACCGGCCAGCCCCTACGCCGTCTCCAAGGTCGGCGAGGACATGGTGGCATTGCAGTACGGCCTGTCCTACGGCCTGCACATCGTGCGCACCCGCATGTTCACCCACACCGGCCCGCGCCGCGGCGACGTCTTCGCCGAGAGCGCCTTCGCTAAGCAGATCGCCGAGATCGAGGCGGGCGTGCGGCCCAATCCGGTGCTGGTCGGCAACCTGGACAGCGTGCGCACCATCGCCGACGTGCGCGATACCGTGCGTGCCTACTGGCTGCTGCTGGAGAAATGCCGGGCCGGCGAGGTCTACAACATCGGCGGCCGCGAGGTGACGACCGTCGGCGAGATTCTTGCGACCCTGAAGGGCATGGCGCGGGTGCCGATCGAGCACCGGGTCGACCCGGCACGCCTGCGCCCGTCGGACGTCACCCTGCAGGTGCCGTCGATCGACAAGTTCCAGCAGGAGACCGGCTGGGCACCGCGCATCGCCATGCGCCAGACTCTCGCCGACCTGCTCGACTACCACCGCGACCGCATCGCCGGCCGCGCGATCCCGCAGCCGATGAAACAGGTGGCGTGATGTCCATCGTCATCTCGCGCACGCCGTACCGCATCTCGTTCTTCGGGGGCGGCTCGGACTATCCGGGATGGTATCTGCGCGAGGGCGGCGCGGTGCTGTCGACCTCCATCGACAAGTACTGCTATATCAGCTGCCGCTTCCTGCCGCCGTTCTTCGGCGTGCGCCACCGCGTGGTCTGGAAGCACATCGAGCAGGTCAACTCGATCTCCGAGATCCTGCACCCGGCGGTGCGCGAGGGCCTGCGCCACTTCGGCTTCGACGACGACACCGGGCTGGAGATCCAGTACCAGGGCGACCTGCCGGCGCGCTCCGGCATGGGCTCCAGCTCAAGCTTTGCCGTCGGCCTGATCAACGCGCTGCTGACGCTCCGCGGCCAGCGCCTGACCCAGCGCGAGCTCGCCGCCAAGGCGATCGAGCTGGAGCAGCACGTGATGGGCGACCCGGTCGGCAGCCAGGACCAGATGGCCGCCGCGATCGGCGGGCTGAACGTGTTCCGCTTCAACACCGACGGCACCATCGACATCGAGCCGGTGATCCTTTCCGCCGAGCGCCAGCGCGCGATCGAGCAACGGCTGCTGCTGTTCTACACCGGCGTCAGCCGGCTCGGCGGCCAGGTCGCCAAGGACGTGATCGACAACCTGTCGGCCAAGCAGGCGGTCGTTCGCAAGATGATGGCGATGGTCGAGATCGGCCGCGACCTGCTGGTCACCGGCAGCCTCGACGATTTCGGCCGGCTGCTCGACGAGACCTGGCATCTGAAGCGCTCGCTCAGCCGGCAGGTCAGCACATCGCTGGTCGACGACATCTACGAGACGGCCCGTGCCGCGGGCGCCGTCGGCGGCAAGCTGCTCGGCGCCGGCAACTCCGGGTTCATGCTGTTCGACGCGCCGCCGTCGGCGCGGCAGTCGATCTGCCACGCGCTGCGCCATTTCCTGCAGGTCCCGTTCCGGCTGGAAGCATCCGGCACGTCGATCATCCACGACGCCGGCCCCAACCACCTGCCCGGCGCGGTGGAAACGCAGATGCTGATGAAGAAACGGCGCGGACAGGCGGCCTGACCGTCATGAGCGACCCGCTGCGAGACGAGCATACGCTTCTCGTCACCACCTACGAGCGCCCGACCTACGTCTATCGCCTGCTGCGGTTGCTGCGGTCCGATGTCTCGGTCGGTCGCATACTGCTGGTCGATGCCAGCAGCGACGCGGTCAAGGCGCGCAACGCACGGACCATCGCGGCGAGCGGGCTGGCGGTCGAACACATGCTGTGCGACCACGCGCTGTCGGTGATCGACCTGCACGAGGTCGCCGCCCGGGCGGTGAACACACCCTATGTCACGTTCTGCGCCGACGACGATTTCATTGCGCCTGCGTTCATCGGCCATGCAGTCGACTGGCTGCGCGACCGGCCCGGCCATGCGGCCTGTGCCGGCCGGCTGTCCTATCTCGGCTACGATTCCGACCAAGCATTGCTGAGCGTCGGCCACAACTGGGCCGTCGAGCAGGACTCGGCGCTGGAGCGCTTCACCGGCCACCTGGCGAGTTTCTGGAGCGGCGAATTCGCCACCTGGCGTACCAAGGCCAAGCAGGATGCCTGCCGCGCGTTCGAGATATTTAAGCGCGACGAGGTGCTGGGCGAGCCGCTGCATTCGCTGCTGATGGCGATCGGCGGCAAGATCGGCGTGATCGACCGGCTGTCGGTGGTTCGCGGGCTGCATGAGGGCAACAATGCTAACCGGTTCCAGGAAAAGCGGCTGTGCCTCGTCCGCGATGGCTTTCGTGCGGATTTCGACGCGTTCTGCGCGCTGGTCGAATCCGCCCTCTCCGACGTGGGCGAGCCGCCGCAGGATTGGGAGCAGTTCCGGCGCCGTCTGTTCGACGCCGTGATCCGGCATATCGCGTTCTACAACTCGTATTTCAAAGACTCGATCACCACCGGCATCCTGCGCAAGCTCTGGCCCACGGCAACGCGCCCGGCGATCGAGGACAAGCGACAATTCCTGCGCCGGCGGATCTCCGCCGAGCTGTTCGGCGACGACGGTTCGCTCGTGGACGCAAGGCTTCCGACCGGCCGCCACGCCAATGTGCTGCGGGCCCGCAACGGCACGATCCTGCGCTACGACCTTTCCGAAAGCGCATCCGCGGCAGCGTTGCTTGCCCCGGCACAGGTCGAGCCGACGGCACGATGCCGGCAACTGATCGAAGCCCTGTACGACGGACGGTACGCGCGGCTGCACGTGCGGCTGAGGCGCGAGCTGTCGCCGGCCCTGCTGCCCGACGTGTCCGAGCCGGCGGATCTGGCGTTCGATGCGCTGGCACTGCAGGCTCTTGTCGCCGAGCTGGCCCCCTTGCACCACATGCCGGCCGGGGTCAACCGGGCGATCGCCTGCGCCCTGCCGATTGCGCGCGGCGACGCCTATGAACTGGACCTGGCGACCGAGCTGGTCGGGCTGGCCACCCGGTTCGACAACGGCAAGGCGACGCCGCCCGACAGCTTCGACGTGCCCCTGCCGCAGTATCGCACCGTGCGCGAATTTCCCGACCGGGATGCGCGCGCCCTGCCCGGCGGCCTCGATATCGGCGCGGCGAAACGCGCGCCGCGGATGACGCTGATTCCGCTCGATACCGGCTATGTCGCACGTGCCTTTGCCGAGGCGCCGCTATGGATCACGGCGAACGTCCGGGTTCTGGCCGGCAAGATCCAGATTGGCGTCGTCTGCGACGGCACCATGCTCGAAGCGCCCAGCGTCGTCGCCGACGACGGGTTGCAGTGCGTGCACCTCGCCATCATGTCGCCGAAGGCCGAGTGGCTGATGATTCGCGACCTCGCCCCCGACGGCGAGGCGAGCAGGCTGGAGGTGTCGTCCATTCGCCTCCTGCAGGGCCGCCCGGCGCTGGCGGAAACCGGCGATCTGCCGGCAGCGGTCGCTTGACCGCCCGACACCGCCACACCCGCGCCGCACCATGACGATTGCGTTCTCCACGCCCTGGTTCTCGATCGAGGCGGTGCCCGACCGCGACGGCTCGATGGACCCGCCCTACTACCGGCTGGTCTGCGGCGACGGCGTCGTTGCGCTGCCGATGACCGCCGACGGCGAACTGGTGCTGGTCGAGCAGTACCGGCCGACGCTGCGGGCGACCACGCTGGAGTTCCCGGCCGGCGAGCGCGAGGCCCACGAGACCGAGCAGATGGCCGCGGCGCGCGAGACCTTCGAGGAGACCGGCCATGTCTGCGACTTCTGGGTCTCGGTCGCACCGGGGCGCATGCTGCTGAACCGGACCGATCACCGCGACTTCTTCGTGCTCGGCATCGGCGCCCGCCGGGTGCCGGGCTGGGAGCCGCACGAGGCGACGCGGCCGATGCTGCTGTCGCGCGCCCGCTTCGTCGAGCGGGTACGGACCGACATGTTCGAGCACACCGCCGCGCTGAGCGCGCTGGCGCTGCTCGAGATGAAGTTCGGCGTTCGCCTGCTCGTTGACGACCCGGATGCCACCCGCGCCAGGCTGGCCGGAGCGGGCGTGGCGGTGACGCTGGAACAGGCCGTCGCGACGACTTGAGCGATGGTTGCCGGCGCGGGCCGCGAACGGGTCTGCACTTAAGCGTTGCTTAAACTTTCACGCGCAACGTGCAGTTAACCTTAACGGCCCCGAGAAAAGCGCCGCGGCGGTGCCGGCGCGCCCCAGCAACGGACCTGCCATGCCGAGTCATCTCGATCCGTCCACGCTCTCCGACTACGAGCGCCTGTTCTACGCCACCTTGCGCATCCGCCGCGTCGAGCAGCGCATCATCGACATCTACCCCAGCGACCGCATCCAGAGCCCGGTGCACCTGTCGATTGGACAGGAAGCGGTTGCCGTCGGCGCCTGCGATGGCCTGCGCCGGTCTGACCCCGCCTATGTCACCTATCGCAGCCACGCCTTCTACCTGGCCAAGGGCGGCGATCTCAACGCCATGTTCGCCGAGCTCTATGGCCGCCGCGACGGGATGGCCAAGGGCAAGGCGGGCTCGATGCACCTCGCCGCGCCGGATGTCGGCCTGATGGGCGCGTCGGCCATCGTCGCCAGCACCATCCCGCATGCCGTCGGCAGCGCGCTGGCGGCCCGCAACCGGCGCAGCGGCCAGGTGACGCTGTGCGTGTTCGGCGACGGCGCGACCGAGGAAGGCGTCTATCACGAGTCGCTCAACTTCGCCGCGCTGCACGCCCTGCCGGTGCTGTTCCTGTGCGAGAACAACGAGTTGGCAGTGCACGCCCACCGCCACGAGCGACAGGCCTATGGACTGGTGGAACATGCGCGCAGCTATGGCGTCGGTGCGGTCACGATTTCCGACGGCGCCGACTTCGTGATGGTCCGCGACGTGTGCCGCGGGATCGTCGACGAGATGCGCCGCGACGCCCGGCCGCGCCTGGTGGTGGTCGACACCTTCCGGGCGCACGAGCATGTCGGCCCCGGCCTCGACTTCGACGCCGGCTATCGCGGCCGCGACGGCCTGTGCGCCTGGCAGGGCCAGGACCCGCTGCAGCAGCGCGCCGACCTGGTCGCCCGCTTCGCTCCGGCGATCGATGCGGAAATCGATGCGGCGGTTGCCTTCGCCGAGAACAGCCCCTTCCCCACCGCCGAGGATCTGCTGACCGATGTCGATGGCCTTGCCGCTTGACGCCGTCGCCGCGCCGGAAACGGCGCCGGCCGGCAACACCTATCGCGACGCCCTCGCCGCCGCCATGCGCAGCGCGATGGCCGACCACGACCACACGCTGATCCTTGGCCAGGGGGTCACCGATCACAAGGGCATCTTCGGCACAACCACCGGCCTGCTCGACGCCTTCGGACCGGAACGGATGATCGAGACGCCGCTGGCGGAAGATGCCGTCACCGGCATCTGCATCGGCGCGGCGTTGAACGGGCTCTACCCGATCAACACCCACATCCGTGCCGATTTCGGCCTGCTTGCTGTCAATCAGCTGGTCAACCTGGCCGCCAAGTACCGCTACATGTTCGGCGGCCTCTACGAGGTGCCGATGCTGGTGCGCATGGTGGTCGGCCGCAGCTGGGGCCAGGGCGCGCAGCATTCGCAGAGCCCGCAGTCGCTGTTCGCCCACAACCCCGGCCTGACGGTGATCATGCCGTCGAGCCCGCGCGCGATCCTGACCGACTACGCCCATGCCATCGCGCACCACCGCGGCCCGGTCGTCGCGATCGAGCACCGGCTTATGTACGACCTCGCCTTCGAAGACGAGGACGGCGACGAAGCGTTCCCGCCGATGGCGACACGCCTGGTCCGCCGCGGCCGCGACGTCACCATTGCGGCTACCTCGATCATGGTGCTGGAGGCGAAGCGTGCGGCCCGGCACCTCGCCAGTCACGGCATCGACTGCGAGATCATCGACCTCAACGCGGTTTCGCACATCGACCGCGAGCTGGTGCTGGCCAGCCTGGCCAAGACCGGCCGGCTGCTGGTCGCCGACACCAGCTGGCAGGCGTTCGGCGTCGCCGCCGAGCTGTCGCGGATCGTGGCGGAGACCGACCCGCGCCTGTTGCTGGCGCCGGTTCGCTCGCTCGGCATGCAGCCCTGCCCCTGTCCGACCGCCAAGGCGCTGGAGGACCTGTTCTATCCGTCGCTCGACCGCTTCGTCGACTGCGCCGCCACCCTGGTCCGCGGCGAAGGCCACGGCATCCCGTTGCCGGGCGAGACGTCGATGGCCGACGTCTACAAGCACTTCAAGGGACCGTTCTGATGAAGCTTCCCTGGCTCTACGACCACCGCGACAACCATTACTCCCAGCATGGCGAGGACGGTGTCGTTGCCGCGATCTTCGACCGGATCGGAGAGCTGAGCCGCTGGTGTGTCGACGTCGGCGCGGGCGACGGCGTCACGATCTCAATACCCATTACTGGTGCGGCGACCGGGGCTGGTCGGGCGTGCTGGTCGAGGGCTATCGCGACTATTTCGTCGACCTGCAGAAGGTCTATCGCGGGCGCGACGACGTGCACTGCATGAACCAGATGGTCGCCCAGACCCGATCGACGGCCTGCTCGCGCGCACGCCTGATCCCGAAGCGCTTCGACCTGCTTTCGATCGACGTCGACGGAATCGATTTCTGGCTCTGGCACGGCCTGCAGACCTATCGCCCGCGCGTGGTGATCATCGAGGTCAACGCCAGCATGGGCCCCGACGTCTATTTCGTGCAGCAGGACGAAGGCATGCAGATGGGGTCTAGTGCGCTGGCTATGGTGCAGCTGGCCCAGCAGAAGGGCTACCGGCTGGCCGCGCACCTGGTCTCCAATTGCATCTTTGTCGATGCGGAGGAATTTCCGCTGCTCGGCATCGACGACAATGCGCTGCCTTCGCTGTTCACGAGCCCGTTCGTGCCGGTCGTGGTCTCCGACCTGAACGGCGTGCACCACGTGCTCAAGCCAGGGCCCTGGGGCTTTTCCGGCGCGGTCGTCACCCCGAGCCACAAGGTCGACGAGGACGGATCGCAGGCGACGCTGCGCCTGCTGCAACAGGCCGCCGGCGACGGCGGATCCGTCCTGCGTGTCGCCGCAGGCGAACGCTGCGGCTACAGCGCGGCGATAACGCAGGACCGCGAACTGCTGCGGGTGCTCAAGCGCTTCGGCACCCGCGACTGGTCGCCCGAGCGTGCCGCCCTGGCCCGCACGGCGGCGGCCCGCGAGGCCGAACCTCTGAAGAAGACGGGATCATGATCAACGACATCGATGCGCTGCCCGCCAAGGCGGCCATGCTGCGCCGCATGGCGCTGGAAGCGGCGCTGAAGGCGAAGAAGGGTCACCTGCCCCCTGCCTTCTCGTGGGCTGACATTGCCGCGGTGCTGTTCTACGGCGACATGCTGCGCTATCGCCCCGGCGCGCCGGACTGGGCGGAACGCGACCGATTCCTGCTGTCCAAGGGACACGCCTGCCTGACCCTGTTCGCGGCGTTGGCGGACATCGGGCATTTCGACAGGGCCGAGCTCGACCGCTTCGCCGCCGATGGCGCGATGCTGGCCGGCCATCCGGATACCAACATCCCGGGCGCCGAGCTGGTCTCCGGCTCGCTCGGGCACGGGCTGGGCATCGGCGTCGGCCAGGCGCTGGCCGCCCGGCTCGACGGCAAGGACTGGCGCACGGTGGTGCTGCTCGGCGACGGCGAATGTTACGAGGGCTCGGTGTGGGAGGCCGCGATGCTGGCCGGCCACCGCAGGCTGTCCAACCTCGTCGCGATCGTCGACCGCAACCGGCTGTCGGCGACCAACTTCACCGAGACCATCGTCGCGCTGGAGCCGTTCGCCGACAAGTGGCGCGCCTTCGGCTGGCGGGTGGTGGAGGTCGACGGCCACGACCACGCCGCCCTGATCGACACCTTCGCACCGCTGCTGCGCGTGCGCGACGCGGCCGCCGCGGCGCCGACCGTCGTGATCGCCAACACCGTCAAGGGCAAGGGCGTGCCGTTCATGGAGAACCATCCCGACTGGCACCACCGCATGCCGAAGGGCGACGAGATCGACGCCGCCCGTGCCGCGCTGGCCGCGGCCTGATCCAGGACACCCCGACATGGGCAACACCATCCAGTTCCGGGACGCCGCCTTCGACGCCATCGAGCGGGCGATGGACCTCAACCCCGACATTGTCGTGCTGACCAACGACATGGGCGCGCTGGGGCTCGACAGCATTGCCAAGGCCTGGCCCGACCGCGCCATCAACGTCGGCATCGCCGAGCAGAACATGATCAGCGTGGCGGCCGGCATGGCGCTCGCCGGCAAGATCGCCTTCTGCTACGGCATCGTCGCCCACATCGTCGGCCGCTGCTACGAGCAGATCCGCAACGACGTCTGTTGCCCCGGCCTGCCGGTGGTGCTGGTCGGCGTCGGCAGCGGGCTGGCCTATGGAAACGACGGCCCGACCCATCACGGCGTGCACGACATCGCCGCGTTGCGGCCGCTGCCGAACATCGCGATCTACGATCCGTCCGACGCGACGACCACCGAGCTGGCGATCGCCGACGCCCTGCGCCGGCGCGGCCCCGGCTATGTCCGGCTGGACAAGGAAGCCCACGTGCCGCTGTACGGCGGCAGCACGGACATCGCCGCCGGCATGCTGGTGCACGGCGGACCGGCGGAGGCGGTGCTGATCTCCTCCGGGTTCCTCAGCCCTCGCGCACTGGCGGTGCTGGCGGCGCTGGCCGCGCGCGGCCGCGCGATCCGCGTCATCGACCTGGTACGGCTGAAGCCGGTCGACGCACCGGCGCTGCTCGCCGCGATCGGCCCGGCCCGCGCCGTGGTGACGATCGAGGAGAACGCCCCTGTCGGCGGGCTCGGCTCGCTGGTCGGCGACATGCTGGCGCGTCAGGGTCGCGGCGTCGCCTTCAACCCGATCGCGCTCGACGCCGACCACTACATGCTGTCGGCGACGCGGGAGTGGGCGCACGCGCGGTCCGGCCTGACCGAGGCCGCCATCGCCGCTTCCATCGAGCAGGCGCTGGCCCGGCAACCCCGCGCGGCGGCCTGAATCGATGCTGTACCGTCCCCTCGGCGCGAGCGGGCTCTGCGTCTCGCGCATCGGTCTCGGCACCATGGGTTTCGGCGGCCGCTACCAGCGGGTCGACGGCGGCGAGCGCGATGCCTGCCGGCTGATCCACCGCGCGCTCGATCTCGGCATCACACTGTTCGACACCGCCGAGGTCTATGGCGAGGGCCATGGCGAGGAGATTCTCGGCGCCGCCCTGCGCGGCCGGCGCGACCGGGCGGTGATCGCCACCAAGTTCTCCGCCGCGAACAGCCGGCCCGAGGCGGTGAAGGCCGCCTGCGAGGGCAGCCTGCGCCGGCTCGGCGTCGACTGCATCGACCTCTACCAGAACCACTGGCCCGACCCCGCGGTGCCGATCGCAGAGACCATCGGCGCGATGGCCGACCTGGTCTGGGAAGGCAAGGTCCGCGCGATCGGGCTCAGCAACTGCACCGGCCATGACGCGACCGCCGCGACCGCCGCGCTGGCCAATGGGCCTTGCCTGGCGTCGATCCAGCAGGACTACAGCCTGCACGAGCGCTTCGCCGAACGGCGTGTGCTGCCCTGGGCCCGTGCCCACGGCGTGGCGCTGATCGCCTACAGCCCGCTGGGCCAGGGGCGGACGTCGGGCCCGGACCCGCGCATGGTCGAGCTGGCGCGGATCGCCGCCGACGTGGGCGTGACCGCGGCGCAGGCGATGCTGGCGTGGCTGCTGCACGACGAAGCCGTCGTGCCGATCCCGATGACCAGCCGCGAGACCAACCTGATCGCCAATGCGGCCGCGGTCGACGTGGTCCTGCCATCGGGGGTCGCCGACGAGATCGATGCGCTGTTCCGCAGCACCGTTCGCGACCTGCGCCCCGCCGACATCGCGGTCGAGGCCTCGCATCACGGCAAGGTCATGCGCACCCGCGAGGAAGCGCTGGACAACGTCCACGGCCTGGTGCCGAGCCCGGCGGAACTGGCGCGCGACATGGCGTCCGGCGACCTGCTGAAGCCGATCAAGGTGTGCCCGCCGGCGGAACCCGGCGGCCGCTATCGGCTGGTCGAAGGCCAACTGCGCTATTGGGCCTGGGTAATCGCGCACGGCGACGACCGGCCGATTCCGGCCCAGCTGGTCAGCGATGGCGGACACAGCCGTTCCGCCGCCTGACCCGCCCCCGCCCGGTCGCTATGTGCTGACCGGCGCCGCCGGGCTGATCGGCTCGCATGTGCTGGCGCGGCTGGCCGATGCGCCGGGCGTTTCCGTCCGTGCCGTGTTCCACCGCCGTCGCCCTGCCACGATGCCGGACAACGTCGACGCGGCGCAGGCCGACCTGACCGATCCGGCAGCCGCCCAGGCGGCGATCGGCGGCGCCGAATTCGCGATCCACTGTGCCGGGATCGTCGCCAGTGCGCCGGTGCTGGCGCGCGATCCGGTCGGCCCGCTGGTCGCCAATGCGGCGATGGCATGCCGGGTGATGCGCGCCGCCGTCGCCGCCGGCTGCCGCCACCTGGTGGTGATGAGCAGCATCACCGGCTACCCGGACAGCGAGGCGCCCAGCCGCGAGGACGACTTCCTGGCAGGCGAGCCGCCGACGCCCTGGCGCGGCATCGGCTGGACCTATCGCTATGTCGAGGCGATGGCGCGCCTGTGCGCCGCGGGCGGCGCGGATGCGATGCAGGTGACGGCGCTGCGACCCAGCATGGTCTATGGCGACGGCGACCGCTTCGACGACGCCCACGCGCACTTCCTGCCCGCGCTGATGCGCCGGGTCGTCGCCCGCGAGCGGCCGATCGAGGTCTGGGGCGACGGCAGCGCCGAGCGCGACCTGGTCCACGCCGACGATGTCGCCCGCGCGGCCCTGCTGGCGCTGCGCCGCGCAGGCGGCGGCTTCCGCGCCTACAACGTCGGCGCCGGCCGCTCGCAGACGGTGCTGCAGATCCTGCACGCCCTGATCGCCGCCGACGGCTTCGCGGACGCGGAGATCGCACACCGCTACGACCGCGCCGGCTCGGCCGCCCGCCGCCGCATCGACGTCGCGCGCGCGCGGTCCGAGCTCGGCTTCGAGCCCGCGGTCGGCCTGGACGACGGCCTGGCCCGCACCCTGCGCGGCTATCGCGCGGGCCTGCAAACCGCCGGTTAACCCTAACTCAACCTTGATCCAACAGTGTCGGCGCACGCGGAACGGATTGGAGCCTGACGTGTTCGAAATCGGTGTGGTCGTTCCCTCGTGGTCCTACTGGGCCAACCCGACCAAGCTGCAGCCTTTGTGGGAGCTCTACTACGCGACCCTGATCGAGGATCGCTTCCCGCAGGCCCGCGTGCAGGTCATCGACACGCGCGGGCACGGCCAGGTGCCGGATCCGGCCGACCTGCCGGCGTGCGACCTCTATTTCTACTGGATCATGAAATCTGCCGACGCGCCTGAACTCTATGCCCAGGCCCGCGGCCTGAAGATGCTGCATCCGAAGTCGGTGCACATGGCCGGCGGCACCCATGTCGACCACAAGACCGACGAATGCGCCGGCATCTTCGACACGGTGTTCACCGGCACCGCAGAGCCCGAGATCGCGCAGGCCATCGCCGACTGGCAGGCCGGCCGGCTGGAACCGGTCTATCGCGGCACCCTCCCCCATCCGTTCAGCGACTACGGCCACGCCCGCCGCGGTTTCCTGCCGAAGGAGCGGATCGTCAACACCCTGCACTTCGCCCAGCACGGCGGGGCGCCGGGAACCGGCGCCTATTTCTCGCGCGGCTGCAGCTTCCGCTGCCGCTTCTGCATCTACAACACGCCCGGCAAGTTCGAGTACCGCACCGGCGCGCAGATCGCCGCCGAGCTGGCCTATCTCAAGGCCGAGTACGGCATCCAGGGCGTCAACCTGCGCGACGAGGTCTGCGTGCCCGTCAACCTCAAGCAGGCGCGCGACTATATCGGCGCCATCGGCGAGGCCGGCGTGATCTGGCGCGGCCAGACCGTGCCGCTGGGCAAGGAGGAGGCGATCGCACTGGCGGCGCAGAGCGGCTGCAAGGAGCTCGCGCTCGGCATCGAGAGCGTCGACAGCGACCGGGTGCTGGAGATCTCCAACAAGCCGTCGCAGAGCATCGACGCCAACAAGCGCTACATCGAGCTGCTGAAGAAGCACGGCATCAAGGTCAAGGTCTGCCTGATCTTCGGCCTGCCCGGCGAGAGCCGCCACGTGGTGGAACGGACCGTCCGCTTCCTCGAGGAGGTGCAGCCCGATTTCGTGTCGCTGTCGGGTTTCGACCCGGTGCCGGGCTCGCCGTTCCACACCGAGCCGGAGAAGTACGGCATCCGCTGGATCGACCAGAGCCTCGAGCACCATGCCCACCTGATCTACCGCTACGGCGACGACGAGGAGGTCGGGCTGCCGTTCGAATACGAGCCCGACGGCCCGTTCGGCCCGGCCCTGTCGCGGCGGGAGATCCTCGACAACATCCGCACCGTGCAGGGCTATCTGCGCGACCACAACATGATCTACTGAGCCGCGTCGTCGACAGCCCTTCGGCAGCGCAAACGGAGCCACCGCATGAACGCCGTCAACGCCGACCTCGTCGCCGACGTGACCTGGGCCAGCCAGGCCGAGTCCGCATCCCGCGGCGGGCTGGTCGACAGCCTGAAGAACACCACCATCCCGAACGACCAGCTGCTCGCCAACCTGGGCCTGTTCCTGGATGCGAAGAACCTGTCGCGCATCCTGTTCATGGACTTCCTGTACCGGCAGATCCTGGACGTGCAGGGCGTGGTGTTCGACTTCGGCACCCGCTGGGGCCAGAACGCGGCGCTGTTCACGTCTTTCCGGGGCATCTACGAGCCGTTCAACCGGCATCGCCGCATCGTCGGCTTCGACACCTTCACCGGCTTCCCCGGCGTCGCGGCCGAGGACGGCAGCTCGCCGCTGATGGAGCCGGGCAAGCTGGCGACCACGGCGGGCTACCAGCGCGAGCTGGAAACCATTCTCTCGCACCACGAGCAGCTCAACCCGCTGTCGCACATCCGCAAGACCATGCTGTGCCAGGGCGATGCCTGCGAGACGGTGGAGAAGTACATCGTCGAGAACCCGCAAACCATTGTTTCCCTTGCCTATTTCGACTTCGACATCTACGCGCCGACCAAGCGCTGCCTGGAGCTGATCCGGCCGCGGCTGGTCAAGGGCAGCGTGCTGGGCTTCGACGAGCTGAACGATCCGGACTCGCCCGGCGAGACGCTGGCGCTGATGGAGGTGTTCGGCCTGAACGCCGTGCGCCTGAAGCGCTTCCCGCACGCCTCGCGCGTCTCCTACTTCGTCGTCGAGTAGCCGCGATGAGCCTGCCCGCGGATATCCTGCGCGCGATCGAAGGGCGGCGCGCACTCGTCACCGGCGGTACCGGCATGATCGGCCGCGAGGTGGTGCGGCTGCTGCTGGAGGGCGGCGCGGAGGTGACCAGCGTGTCGCTCGACCGGCTGCAGCCGGTACACGGCGCCCGCTACGTCCACGGCGACCTCAGCGATCTCGGCCTGTGCCTCGACCTCACCGCCGACATGGACCTGGTGCTGCACGTCGCCGGCATCAAGGGCTCGGTCAAGGTGACCCAGTCGCGCCCGGCCAGCTTCTTCGTGCCGCTGCTGATGATGAACACCAACATGCTGGAAGCGGCGCGGCGCAACAACGTTGACCACGTCGTCTACACCAGCTCGATCGGCGCCTACAGCCCCGGCGAGGTGTTCCGCGAGGCCGAACACGACCCGGCGCTGCCGCCGATGGACATGTTCCCCGGCTGGGCCAAGCGGATGGCCGAGATGCAGGTCGAGGCCTATCGCATCCAGTACGGGCTGCGGAACTTCGCCGTGGTACGGCCGTCCAACGTTTACGGCCCGGGCGACAATTTCGACCCGGACAACGCCATGGTAATCCCGACGCTGATGGCCAAGGTGGCGCGCGGCGACGATCCGGTGGAGATCTGGGGCGACGGCAGCGCGGTGCGCGACTTCGTCTTTGCCGAGGATGCCGCGCGCGGCATCATCCTGGCCTGCGTGCGCGGCACCGGCGACGGTTTCATCAACATCGGCGGGCCGCGGGGCGTGACGATCCGCGAGCTGGTCGAGACCCTGCAGCGGGTCACCCCGTTCAACGCCCGGTTCGATCCGTCGAAGCCCGGCGGCTTCCCGCGCCGGGTGATGGAATTGGATCATGCCCGTGCCACGGTCGGCTACGACCCGGCGGTCAGCCTGGAGGAAGGGCTGTCGCGGACGTGGGCGTGGTACCGGACCAACCGGGCGGAACATCTCAGCAAGCAGAACTATTTCGCCGAGGCGTGATGGCACACCCGCTGAACATCTCCGACGCCCTGTTCGACAGCTCGGTCGGCGCGCGTGCGGCGCAGCTGGCCGGGTTCGCGCCGCTGCTTGCCGCTGCCGAGGTCGACGAGGCCGAGGCGGTGGGCGAACTGCGCGGCCGCGGCTACACCCTGCTGCGCGGCCTGCTCGCGCCCGAAGTGGTCGCCTCGGTGCGCGCCGGTGTCGACCGGCTGTCGGCCGCAGGTCGCGGCCTTCTGGCGCCGCGGCGGGTAGAGCCCGACGCCGATCCGAACGATTACGAGGCGATGCCGCGGCTCACCGCCGAGGAGGTCGCGCGCGGTGAGGACTACATGCGGCGTCACGCCAGCATGGTGCAGATCGCCGACCCGCTGATGACCTTCCCGGAACTGCTGACCGTCGCGCTGCACCGCCGCATCCTCGGCATCGTCGGTTGCTATCTCGGCTGCTGGCCGGCGCTGACCTACGCCAAGATGCGCAAGAGCTTCGCCAACGGCCTGCCGCGCTGCGACACCGAGCTGTTCCACGTCGACGGCAACAGCACCAAGATGTGCAAGGCGCTGCTGTTCCTGACCGACAGCGACGACGATCCCGATGCGGCGCACGAGTTCGTGCTGGGCAGCCATAACGGCGCCACCGCCGGTATCGACCCGTTCGCGCGGTTCGAGCGCGACCGCGTGGTCGCCGACTGGGGCGCCGAGCGCATGCGGCTGCTGACCTGCAAGGCGGGCGACGTGGTGATCGAGGACACCACCGGCATGCACACCGCCGGCAAGCCCCGTCATCACGACCGCACCATCGCCCTGTTCAACTACGGCGTTCACGCCGAATATGGCGGCGGCGGCGCCGTCCTGCGCATTCCCGGCGCACCGTTGCGCACGATGGCACCGGAGCAGGTCGCCGCGACCGAGTTTCTCACCGTCGTCTGATTCCGGCCGGGCGGATTGACCGGCGCCCTTCCCGCCTCCGATAAAGGGGCGACGGGGAGGCGACGGCTTGTTCGAAAAGCGGGAACAGCTTCGACCGATCGCGCTGGATGCGCCGATCGGCGACACGGTCAAGACGACGACCTGCTACATGTGCGCCTGCCGCTGCGGCATCAAGGTGCACCTGCAGGACGGGCGGCTGCGCTACATCGAGGGTAACCGCGACCATCCGGTCAACCGCGGCGTGATCTGCGGGAAGGGCGCCGCCGGAATCATGCACCAGCACGCCCCGGCGCGGCTGACCGCGCCCCTGCGGCGCACCGGGCCGCGCGGCGCCGGCGAGTTCGAGGAGATCTCCTGGGACGAGGCGCTGACGACGGTGACCGGCTGGCTCGCCGACATCCGCCGCAGCGACCCGCGCAAGCTGGCCTTCTTCACCGGGCGCGACCAGAGCCAGTCGTTCACCGGCTGGTGGGCACAGCAGTTCGGCACGCCGAACTTCGCCGCCCATGGCGGGTTCTGCTCGGTCAACATGGCGGCGGCCGGGCTCTACTCCATCGGCGGTTCGTTCTGGGAGTTCGGCGAACCGGACTGGGAGCGTGCGCGCTACCTGCTGCTGTTCGGCGTCGCCGAGGACCACGACAGCAACCCGATCAAGATCGGGCTGTCGCGGATGAAGCGCAACGGGGCCAAGGTCGTCTCGGTCAACCCCGTGCGCACGGGCTATTCCGCCATTGCCGACGAATGGCTCGGCATCACGCCGGGCAGCGACGGCCTGTTCGCCATGGCGCTGGCGCAGGAACTGCTGCGCACCGGTTCCGTCGACGTCGACTACCTGCTGCGCTTCACCAATGCCGGCTGGCTGGTGGTCGACGCCCCCGGCGGAGCAGAGCACGGCCTGGTCGCGCGCGACGGCGACGGTCGCCCGCTGGTCTGGAGCCGGCGCGCAAGCGCCGCCCTGCCGCACGCCGAGGCGGCGATGGATGCGGCGCTGCAGGGACGCTTCACGCTGCCGGACGGGCGCGCGGCACGGCCCGCCTTCGCCCTGGTCGCCGACCGCTGCCTCGACCCGGCCTATGCGCCGGAGGCGGTCGCCGGCCGCACCGGGCTCGAGGCCTGCACCATCCGCCGCATCGCCCGCGAACTCGCCGACGCCGCCTTCGGTTCGGACTTCGCGATCGCCCAGTCGTGGACCGACTGGACCGGCAAGACCCACGAAAGGATGGTCGGCCGGCCGGTGGCGATGCACGCCATGCGCGGCATCTCGGCCCATTCCAACGGCTTCCAGACCTGCCGCGCGCTGCACTTGGTGCAGGTGCTGCTGGGCAGCATCGATGCGCCGGGCGGGTTCCGCTACAAGCCGCCGTTCCCGCGGCCGATTCCGCCGGCGCCGCAGCCGGCCGGCAGGCCGGACCAGGTCAAGCCCGGCGCGCCGCTGCCGGGGATGCCGCTGGGCTTCCCGCGCGGGCCGGAGGACCTGCTGGTCGATGCGGACGGACGCCCGTGCCGGCTGGACAAGGCGTTCTCCTGGGAGGCGCCGCTCGGCCTGCACGGGCTGATGCACCTGGTCATCCCCAACGCCGGCAAGGGCGACCCCTACCCGGTCGACACCCTGTTCATGTTCATGGCCAACATGGCCTGGAACTCGTCGATGAACATCAAGGGCGTGGTCGAGCACCTGACCGCGACCGACCCGAAGACCGGGGAGTATCGCATCCCGCACGTGGTCTATTCCGACGCCTTCCTGTCGGAGACCGTGGCCTATGCCGACATCGTGCTGCCCGACACCACCTATCTGGAGCGGTGGGACTGCATCTCGCTGCTCGACCGGCCGATCTGCGACGCCGACGGCCCGGCGGACTCGATCCGCCAGCCGGTGCTGCAGCCGGACCGCGACGTGCGCCCGTTCCAGAGCGTGCTGCTGGACCTCGGCGCGCGGCTCGGCCTGCCCGGCATGGTCAAGGCGGATGGCAGCCCGGCCTATCCCGGCGGCTATGCCGACTACATCGCCAACCACGAGCGCAAGCCGGGTACCGGCCCGCTGGCCGGCTGGCGCGGCGCCGACGGCGACAGTCACGGCCAGGGCGCGCCGAACCCGAACCAGCTCGAGCGCTACATCGCCAACGGCTGCTTCTGGAAGGACGAGATCGCGCCGGAGCAGCGCTTCTTCAAGCACGGCAACCCGGCCTATCTCGCCTATGCGGCGCGCATGGGGTTCATCCCGAGGCCGAGCCGGTGACCATCCAGCTGTACAGCGAGCCGCTGCAAAGTTCCGGCTGGCCGCCGAAGGCCACGGCCCGGTGCAGCCGCCCGAGGGCGAGCGCGCCCGGATCGCCCGTTTCTTCGACCCGCTGCCGTTCTGGTATCCGCCGCTGGAGGACGAGGTCAACGACGACAGCGCCTTCGGCCTGCACGCGGTCACCCAGCGGCCGATGGCGATGTACCACAGCTGGGGTTCGCAGAACGCCTGGTTGCGCCAGATCCATGCCCGCAACCGGCTGTATGTGCCGGTCGGCGTGGCCGCGGAGGCCGGCCTCGCCGACGACGACTGGGCGGAGCTGTCGAGCCGCCATGGCGCGATCCGCGCGCAGGTCCGCGTGATGCGCGGGGTCAACGCGCGCACCGTCTGGACCTGGAACGCGATCGGCAAGAAGGCCGGCGCCTGGGGCCTCGACCCCGACGCACCGGAAGCGACCAAGGGCTTCCTGCTCAACCACCTGATCGACGAACTGCTGCCGGCGCACGCGGACGGCCGCCGCTATGCCGCCGCCGATCCGCTGACCGGCCAGGCAGCCTGGTACGACCTGCGCGTCGCCATCCGGCGCATCGATCCGCCGGCTGCGGAGACCGCGGAGGAGCGGGAACCGCAGACGCGTGACGCCCTGCGCTACGGTTCCGAATTCAGCCAGCGAGCGCAGTCGCGGGTCGACTGGCGAAGCCTGGTTCCCGGCCTGAAGGGACGACCGCGATGACCGCCCTGCCCGACGCGCCGCCGCCGAAGCGGCTCGGTCTCGTCATCGACCTCGACGTCTGCGTCGGCTGCCAGGCCTGCGTGACCAGCTGCAAGGAGTGGAACACCGGCGGCCACCCCGCGCCGCTGTCCGACATGGACCCCTATGGCGCCCATCCGGTCGGCGCCTTCCTCAATCGCGTGCACGGCTACGAGGTCGACACCGGCGCCGGCAGCCAGACGGTGCATTTCCCGCGCTCGTGCCTGCATTGCGACACCGCACCCTGCGTGACCGTGTGTCCGACCGGCGCGTCTTACAAGCGCGCCGAGGACGGGATCGTGCTGGTCGACGAGGACCGCTGCATCGGCTGCGGCCTGTGCGCCTGGGCCTGCCCCTACGGCGCGCGGGAGATGGACTATGCCGGCGGCGTTATGAAGAAGTGCACCCTGTGCGTCGACCGCATTTACAACGACACGATTCCGGAGGCGGATCGCCGGCCGGCCTGCGTCAACGCCTGCCCGACCTCGGCACGGCATTTCGGCGACTTCGCCGACCCGCAGTCGGAGGTGTCGCGGCTGGTGCGCGCGCGCAACGGCTATGACCTGATGCCGGAGCTGGGCTGCCGGCCGACCAACAAATACCTGCCGCCGCGGCCGCGCGCCGCCGTCGAGCCGGCCGCCCCGCCGTCCGAGCCCGCCGCGCCGCAGCCGGGCGGCCTGCTCGGCTGGCTCGACCGGGCGCTGGCGGCGTTGGGCTGACCATGCACCCGGCGCTGTCCGTCATCCTGTTCACCACGACGTCGGGCGCCGGCTACGGGCTGCTCGCCCTGCTCGGCCTCGGCCGCATGACCGCCGACTGGGGGCCGGGGCTTGCCGGCCTGCTGCTGGCGGCCGCACTGAGCCTGGCCGGGCTGGTCGCCTCCACCTTCCACCTCGGCCATCCGGAGCGGGCCTGGCGGGCGCTGAGCCAATGGCGCACCTCGTGGCTGTCGCGCGAGGGCGTGATGGCGCTGGTCACCTTCGCGCCGATGATCGCCTATGCCGTGGTGTGGCTGTTCGCGCCGGCGCCGACGCCGGTCTGGCTGGGCCTGGTCGCGGCCGCCTGTGCCGCGCTGACGGTCGCCTGCACCGGCATGATCTACGCCTCGCTGCGGCCGGTGCGGCACTGGCACAACGGCTACGTGCCGGTGCTGTACCTGCTGTTCGCCTGGGCCAGCGGCAGCCTATTCTATCTGATGCTCGCCGGCTTCTTCGCGCTGGACGAAGGCTGGGCCCGGTGGAATGCGATTGCCGCCCTGCTGCTGGCCTGGGCGGTCAAGGTGGCCTATTGGCGGGCGATGGACCGCGGCCGCAGCGTCAGCGACCCGGGCACCGCGACCGGCCTCGGCCACCTGGGCGCGGTGCGGCAGATCGAGCCGCCGCACACGGAAGAGAACTACGTGATGCGCGAGATGGGCTTCGCGGTGGCCCGCCGCCATGCCCGCCGGCTGCGCGTCCTGGCGGTCGCGATCGGCGGCGCGGTGCCGCTGGCGCTGGTCGTGGTGGCCGTCGCGGTGGGCGACCCGGTCGCGACCGGCATCCTGGCCGGCGGCGCCGCGCTGATCGCCCTGCCCGGCATCCTGATCGAGCGCTGGCTGTTCTTCGCCGAGGCCCGGCACAGCGTCACCCTCTATTACGGGGCCGAGCGGGCCTGATCCGCTACGCGGCGCGGCGGGGAAACGGACCGGCCCGGGCGACCATGCCCGGCGGCGGATGACCCAGTTGTTCGCCGAGCCAGTGCGCTGTCGCGATCAGGGCATCGATGTCGACGCCGGTCTCATAGCCCATGCGCTGCAGCATGTAAGCCAGGTCCTCGGTCGGGATGTTGCCGGTCGCCGCCGGCGCGAACGGGCAGCCGCCGAACCCGCCCGCGGAGGCGTCCAGCGTCGTCACCCCGGCCTCGACCGCGGCGACGGCGTTGGCGAGGCCGGTGTTGCGGGTGTTGTGGAAGTGGCAGGTGATCGGGATGCCCGGCGCCGCCGCCCGTGCCGCCGCCACCCGCGCGCGCACGTCCGACGGCACCGCCGCGCCGATGGTGTCGGCCAGCGCGATCGACGCCGGTGCCGCGGCCGCGATCTCGGCCACGATGTCGGCGACCCGCCCGACCGCGACCTCGCCGTCATAGGGGCAGCCGAAGGCGGTGCTGAGCACGGCCGTCAGCGGCCGGCCGGCCGCATGGCACAGCCGCGCCGCCTCGCCCCATGCCTCGAGCATATCCGCCACTGGCCGGCCCTGGTTACGGGTGGCGAAGCCGTCGGTCGCCGCCAGCCCGAAGTTGATCTCGGCGATGGCGGTGGCCAGCGCCCGTTCGACCCCGCGCACGTTCAGGGCCAGGCCGATGCCGCGCACCGTCGCCGGCAGGCCGGCGATCACCGTCTCGGCGTCGGCCATCTGCGGCACCCGCTGCGGGTTGACGAAGCTCGCCACCTCGATCCGGCGCAGGCCCGCATCCGCCAGCCGTGCGATCAGTGCCAGCCTGGTCCGCGCCGACAGCACCGTCGCCTCGTTCTGGATGCCGTCGCGCGGCGAGACCTCGACGATTTCGATGCGGCCGCCCATCGCGTCCTCCTTGCCGGTCGGTCTGATATGGTATCGATCTTGCCTGCGGGCGACAAAGCCGCCGAACGGAACCGACCAGCCGCACCTGCCTTGAATCACAGCACCACATTCCTATCGTCGGACAGTTGCGCGGACATCGGGCACGACTGCATCGATTCCGTGCAGCCGCACCAGCGCTCGGCCGGGCGGATCGACGCGGCCTTTGCCCATGGGGTGCGCGGCACCACGGTGGCACGTGCCTATCAGAGCGGCTGCGCCCGCTTGCGCTTCCCGCGCCAGCACGGCGGCATGTCCCCGACCGGCATCGTCATCAACACGGCGGGCGGGCTGACCGGCGGTGACCGCTTCCACGTGGCGGTGGACGTGGCGGCGGGCGCTGCGGCGACCCTGTCCGGCCAGGCCGCGGAGAAGATCTATCGCAGCGCCGGCGGCGTGGCGGAAATGCGCAACGCACTGCGGATCGGCGCCGGCGCGCGGCTCGACTGGCTGCCGCAGGAGACGATCCTGTTCGACCGCGCCGCGCTCGACCGGCGGACCGAGGTGACGATGGCCGCCGATGCCACGCTGACCGCTACCGAGCTGACCGTGCTCGGCCGCGCCGCGATGGGCGAGCGGGTGCGCCACGCCATCCTGCGCGACCGTTGGCGCATCGTGCGCGACGGCCGGCCGGTGTTCGCGGATTCGCTGCGGCTCGACGGTGCGGTCGACGCCCTGCTCGACCGGCCGGCAGCTGCCGCAGGCGGATCGGCGTTGGCCCTGGTCGTGCATGTGGCGCCGGATGCCGAGCGGCGGCTGGACCCGGTGCGGGACCTGCTGGACGGCCGCGACGGTGTGCGCAGCGGCGCGAGCGCCTATGACGGGCTGCTGGTGGTGCGTATGATCGCCGTCGATGCAGCCGCGACGCGGCAGGCCGCGCTGGCGGTGATGGGCGCGTTGCGCGACGGGCTGCCGCCGCCGCGGCCGTGGCTGCTGTGAGAAGAACGGGCACAGGGGGAGAGGGATGAACCTGACACCGCGCGAGAAGGACAAGCTCTTGGTCGCGATGGCGGCCGTGGTCGCCAGGCGCCGGCTGGAACGCGGTGTGAAGCTGAACCATCCCGAGGCGATCGCGCTGATCACCGACTTCGTGGTCGAGGGCGCGCGCGACGGCCGCTCCGTCGCCGACCTGATGGAGGCGGGCGCGCACGTCGTCACGCGCGAGCAGGTGATGGACGGAATTGCCGAGATGATCCACGACGTCCAGGTCGAGGCTACCTTCCCGGACGGCACCAAGCTGGTGACCGTGCACAATCCGATCCGCTGAGGAGGAAATGATGATCCGCATGATTCCGGCCGCTGCGGCTGCCAGCGCGGTACTGTTTGCCACCACCGCCGCGTTTGCCCATACCGGCGTCGGCGCCACCACGTCGTTCATGGCCGGCCTCGGCCATCCGCTTGGCGGCTTCGATCACATCCTGGCCATGGTCGCGGTCGGCCTTTGGGCCGCATCGAAGGGCGGCAAGGCGCTATGGCTTTGGCCCTGCGTATTCGTCGGCGTGATGCTGCTGGGCGGGATGCTCGGCATCGCCGGCGTGTCGCTGCCGGCGATAGAGCCTGGGATTGCCGCGTCGATCGTCGTGCTGGGCACCATGGTCGCCGTATCGGCCAACCTGCCGCTCTGGGCCGGTGCCGGCATCGTTGGCCTGTTCGCGCTGGCCCACGGCCATGCCCACGGGACCGAAGCGCCGGAAGCGGGCGCTGCACTGCTCTATGGCGCCGGCTTCGCGCTGGCCACGGCTGCATTGCATGCCGCCGGCATCGGCCTTGCGCTGGCCTCGCGGGGCAAGGTCTGGCGCACCGCCGTGCGCGCGGCAGGGGCGGCCGTCGCTCTCGCCGGTGCAGCCCTGGCCTTCGGCGCCTAGGGTGGCTGCGATGATCCCGGGCGAACTGTTCCCGGCCGCCGGCGAGATCGAGCTGAACAAGGGCCAGCCGACGGTGACGCTGACCGTGGCCAACGGCGGCGACCGGCCGATCCAGGTCGGCAGCCACTACCATTTCGCCGAGACCAACCCGGCGCTGAAGTTCGACCGCGACAAGGCGCGCGGCATGCGGCTGGACATCGCCGCCGGCACCGCCGTGCGCTTCGAGCCCGGCCAGAGCCGCGCGGTGACGCTGGTGCCGTTCGCCGGCAAGCGCGCGGTCTGGGGCTTCAACCAGAAGGTCATGGGTCCGCTGGACGGGGGGAACTGACATGCCGGCAACCATCGGGCGTGCCGCCTATGCGGACATGTACGGCCCCACAGTCGGCGATCGGCTGCGGTTGGCCGACACCGAGCTGGTGATCGAGGTCGAGCGGGACCGCACGATCTACGGCGAGGAAGTCAAGTTCGGCGGCGGCAAGGTGATCCGCGACGGCATGGGCCAGTCGCAGGTCGCCCGCGCCGACGGTGCCGTCGACACGGTCATCACCAACGCGCTGATCGTCGACCACACCGGCATCTACAAGGCCGACGTCGGCCTGAAGAACGGGCGGATCGCGGCCATCGGCAAGGCCGGCAACCCCGACGTCCAGCCGGGCGTCGACATCGTGGTCGGCCCGGGCACCGAGGCGATCGCCGGCGAGGGCAAGATCCTGACCGCGGGCGGCTTCGACAGCCACATTCACTTCATCTGCCCGCAGCAGATCGACGACGCGCTGATGTCGGGCGTCACCACCATGCTGGGCGGCGGCACCGGGCCGGCGACCGGCACCAACGCCACCACCTGCACACCGGGGCCTTGGCACCTGGGCCGGATGATCCAGGCGGCCGATTCGTTCCCGATGAACCTGGCCTTCGCCGGCAAGGGCAACGCGTCGCAGCCGAAGGGGCTGGTCGAACAGGTCCTGGGCGGCGCCTGCGCGCTGAAGCTGCACGAGGACTGGGGCACCACGCCGGCGGCGATCGACTGCTGCCTGGGCGTCGCGGACGATCACGACATCCAGGTGATGATCCACACCGACACCCTGAACGAGAGCGGGTTCGTCGAGAACACCATCGCCGCGTTCAAGGGGCGGACCATCCACGCCTTCCACACCGAGGGCGCCGGCGGCGGCCATGCGCCGGACATCATCAAGGTCTGCGGCGAACTGAACGTGATCCCGTCGTCGACCAACCCGACGCGGCCCTACACGGTGAACACCATCGACGAGCATCTCGACATGCTGATGGTGTGCCATCATCTCGACCCGAACATCCCGGAGGACGTGGCCTTTGCCGAGAGCCGGATCCGCAAGGAGACGATCGCGGCCGAGGACATCCTGCACGACATGGGCGCGTTCTCGATCATCGCGTCGGACAGCCAGGCGATGGGCCGGGTCGGCGAGGTGCTGATCCGTACCTGGCAGACCGCCGACAAGATGAAGCGCCAGCGCGGCCGGCTGAAGGAGGAGCGCGGCGACAACGACAATCTGCGCGTGCGCCGCTATATCGCCAAATACACCATCAACCCTGCCATCGCCCATGGCATGGCCCACGAGATCGGCTCGGTCGAGGTCGGCAAGCTGGCGGACCTCGTGCTGTGGTCGCCGGCCTTTTTCGGCGTGAAGCCGGACCTGGTGCTGAAGATGGGCACCATCGCCGCCGCCCCGATGGGCGATCCCAATGCCTCGATCCCGACGCCGCAACCGGTGCACTACCGGCCGATGTTCGGCGCCTTCGGCAAGGCGATGACGGCGTCGGCGGTCACCTTCGTCTCGCAGGCGGCGGCGGACGGCGGGCTGGCCGAGCGGCTGGGGGTGGAAAAGGCGCTGGTGCCGGTGAAGAACACCCGCAACGGCATTTCCAAACACAGCATGGTGCTGAACGACGCCACGCCGGAAATCGAGGTCGACCCGGAAACCTACGAGGTGCGCGCGAACGGTGAGCTGCTGACCTGCGAACCGGCCAAGGTACTGCCGATGGCGCAGCGCTATTTCCTGTTCTGATGCGCCGGACATGACAAACGCCGATGCCGGACCTCGAAATCCCCTCGCTGCGCGCAACCACATGGCGCGGCAGGCTGATCGCAGCGGGCCTGCTGGTCGCCGCGCTGGCGGTACTGGCCGGGCTGTACCTGTTTCTCTGGCTGGCGCCGGACCATGCCTGGCTCTATGCGCTGGCGGTGCTGACGCTCGGCGGGGGCGCGGTCTGGATGGCCGGGCGGCGCAACGGCAACTTCCGGCGCTGGCGTGGCGCCGTCGCGGCAGCATGGCAGGCGGAACGGACCCGGCAGGACTGGGCGATCGCCAATCCGACGGAACCGCGCGTCAGGCGACGGTCGCGGCTGATCGGCCTGGGCGCGCTGGCCATCGGCGTCCTGCTCGCAATCGCCATCGGCGGGGCGGCGCTGCTCGGCGACCTGCCGGTCTATGGCTACATGGTCGGCCTGCCGGCGCTCTGCATCGCCGCAGGTCTGTGGATGCTGGTCAGCGGCCGGCAACCCGACCCGCGCCGCAGAAAACGCCGACGTTGATCCGCTGCCGTATGCGCACGGCAGCGGCGAGTCTGCGCGCATGATCCGCGCCGACACCGTCGTTGCCGCCGGCGCCTGGCAGGCCGAACGCGCCGCCGACCGGGTGGAGCTCGACTTCGACCGTCGCAGCCGGCGTCGGATTGCGCTGACCACCGCGGGCGGGCTCGCCATCCTGGTCGACCTGCCGCGCGCCACGACCCTGCGCGACGGCGATGCGCTGCAACTCGGCGACGGACGCCTGGTCGCGGTGGTCGCGGCTCCGGAAGACCTGGCGGAAGTACGCAGCCCGGACGACGGGCATCGGCTGCGCATGGCCTGGCACCTGGGCAACCGGCACCTGCCGGTGCAGATCGTCGGCGACCGCCTGCGCATTCGCCGCGACCATGTGATCGAGGACATGCTGGCCCGGCTCGGCGCCACGGTCGCGCATGTCAGCGCGCCGTTCGACCCGGAGGGCGGCGCCTATGGCGAAGGCCAGGTCCATGGCCACGATCACGGGCACGATCATGGGCACGATCACGGCCATGGCCACGCGCACGGCCATGGATCGGGCCACAGCCACGGTCACGGGCATGGCCACGGCCATTGAGCCGCTGTCCGGCGCGGCGCTTTACCGGCTGATGAGCTGGCTGTCGCCGTCCTATCCGGTCAGCGCCTACAGCTTCAGCCACGGCCTGGAATGGGCGGTCGAGCACGAGCCGCTGCGCGACGCGGCGGGGCTCGGCGACTGGATCCGCACCGTCGTCGCGCACGGCAGCGGCCGCAACGACGCGATCCTGTTCGCCGCCGCCTGGCGCGCGATCGCCGGCGGCACGGACGAGGCGCTGGCCGAGGCCTCCGACCTGGCGCTGGCGCTGGCAGGCTGCCGCGAGCGGCGGGAGGAGACCCTGACCCAGGGCCGCGCCTTCTGGCGGACGACGCTGGATGTCTGGCCGCACCCGGACCTCGCCCGCCTCGCCGCGGTGACCGGCGAGGCGCCGCCCTACCCGGTCGCCGTCGGCTGCACCGCGGCGGCCCACGGCGTACCCTTGCTGCCTTCGGTCGAGGCCTATCTCCACGCCTTCGCCGCCAACCTGGTCTCCGCCGGGGTGAGGCTGATCCCGCTGGGCCAGACCGACGGCCAGCGGCTGGTCGCGAGCCTGGCGCCGACGGTCATGCAGGTCGCGGTCGAGGCGGCCGACTCGACGCTCGACGATGTCGGCGGCTGTGCGCTGGCCGCCGACATTGCCGCGATGCAACACGAAACCCAGACTGTGAGGCTGTTCCGCTCATGACCACATCTCCCCATGGCCCGCTGCGCGTCGGCATCGGCGGGCCGGTCGGGTCCGGCAAGACCGCGCTGATGGACGCCCTGTGCAAGGCGATGCGCGACCGCTACGACATCGCCGCCATCACCAACGACATCTACACGAAGGAGGACTCCGAGTTCCTGACCCGGTCCGGCGCGCTGGTGCCGGAGCGGATCATGGGGGTGGAGACCGGCGGCTGCCCGCACACCGCCATCCGCGAGGACGCCTCGATCAACCTGGTGGCGGTCGCCGACATGTGCGCCCGGTTCCCCGGGCTGGAGGTGATCCTGATCGAGTCCGGCGGCGACAACCTGGCCGCCACCTTCAGCCCGGAACTGGCCGACATCACCATCTACGTCATCGACGTTTCCGCCGGCGACAAGATCCCGCGCAAGGGCGGGCCCGGCATCACCCGTTCCGACCTGCTGGTGATCAACAAGATCGACCTGGCGCCCCATGTCGGCGCCAGCCTGGAGGTGATGGACCGCGATGCCCGCAGGATGCGCGGCGAGCGGCCGTTCGTCTTCGCCAACATCCGCGCCGGCCAGGGCGTGGCCGAGGTCGTGGCGTTCATCGAGCGCACCGGCGGGCTGGCGCACACGGCCGACGCGGCGCTTGGAACGGCCGCCGCCGGCGAATAGGTTCGGCCGCCAGAGGGCGGCGAGGTGCGGCGATGACGGTTTCCCTGGAAGCGGCGGGCGCGATCGGCCTGATCACGATCGACAACCCGCCGGTCAACGCCGCTTCGCATGCCGTCCGTGCCGGACTGGCCGATGCGCTGGCCCGGCTCGAGGCACGGCAGGACCTCGTCGCCGGCGTGCTGCGCTGTGCCGGCCGCACCTTCGTTGCCGGCGCGGACTTGAACGAGTTTGGCCGGCCGCCGGCCGATCCGACGTTACCCGTGGTAGTTGCCGCGCTGCGCAACGCGGCGAAGCCGATCGTCGCCGCGATCCACGGCACGGCTCTGGGCGGCGGGCTCGAACTGGCGCTGGCCTGCCAGGGGAGGGTCGCCGCCGCCGACGCGATGCTCGGCTTCCCGGAGGTCCATGTCGGCGTCGTACCCGGCGCCGGCGGAACCCAGATGCTGCCGCGGCTGGCCGGCGTTGCCGCCGCCATCGACCTGATCACCTCCGGCCGGCGTGTGGCCACTGCCGAGGCGACGGAACTCGGCCTGGTCGACCGCATTGCCGATGGCGAGCTGGTCGCGGCGGCGACGGCCCTGGCGCAGGACCTGGCGGATGGGCACGCCGTCTCGCACCGCTTTGCCGAGGCGCCGGTCGACGATGCCGGCATCGACTGGGACCGGATCGAGGCGGACGTCACCCGGGCCGCGCGCGGGCTGCAGGCGCCGCTGCGCGCACTGGACGCCATCCGCGCCGCGGCGCGGATGCCGCTGAGCGACGGGCTGGCGCACGAGCGCGCGCTGTTCGTCGCCTGTCGGGATTCGCGCGAGGGACGTGCGCTGCGCCACACCTTCCTGGCGGAACGGGGCGCGGCGCAGGGTGGTGCCGTCGCGGCCGAACCGGCGCCGGTGACAGCCGCCGGCGTTGTCGGTGCCGGCACCATGGGGCGCGGCATCGCGCTGTGCCTGCTCGCGGCAGGCCTACCGGTGACGCTGGTCGACAGCGACGACGCGGCGCTGGAGCGGGCGCGCGACGCCGTCGCCGACCTGATCGACGGCGATGCCGCCAAGGACCGGATCAGTGCGACGGAGGCCGCGGCGCGCAAGGCACGGCTTGCGACGGCCACGACGCCGGCTGCGCTCGGCGCCTGCGACCTGGTGATCGAGGCAGTGTTCGAGGACCTCGCCGTCAAGACCGCCCTGTTCGCGGAGCTCGGCCGTATCCTTGCCCCTGGCGCGCTGCTGGCCACCAACACCTCCTATCTCGACGTGGCGGCGCTGGCCCAGGCGGCCGGCCGGCCGACACGGGTGATCGGCCTGCACTTCTTCAGCCCGGCCCACCTGATGAAGCTGCTGGAGGTGGTGGTGCCGGCCGGCGCCGACGCGCGGGCCGTCGCCACCGCCTTCGCGCTCGCCCGACGGATGGGCAAGGTCGCGGTGCGTGCCGGCAACGCCCACGGCTTCATCGGCAACCGGATCTGGAGCGCCTATCGCCGGCACGCCGACTATCTGGTCGAGGACGGCGCCGCGCCGCAGCAGGTCGACCGGGCGATGCAGGACTTCGGCTTCCGCATGGGACCGTTCGCCGCCATCGACCTGGCCGGCCTCGACATCGGCCTCGGCGTGCGGCGGCATTGGCGCGAGGCCAACCCGACCCTGCGCCATTCCGACCTTGCCGACCGGCTGTGCGCGATCGGCCGCACCGGCCAGAAGACCGGCGCCGGCTGGTACCGCTACGAGCCCGGCGGACGCACCGCGCTGCCCGACCCGGCGGTCGACGCGCTGATCGCGGAAGCGGCGGTGGAGCACGGCATCGTACGCCGGCCGTTCGACGATGCGGAAATCCGCGAGCGGCTGCTGGCGGCGATGGTCAACGAGGCCTGCCACGTGCTGGCCGAGGGCACCGCGCGCTGCGCCGCGGATATCGACGTCGTGTTCCTCAACGGCTACGGCTTCCCGCGCCCGTGGGGCGGGCCGCTGTTCTGGGCCGACGAGGTCGGCGTCGCCGCAGTGTCCGCGCTGGTCGACCGCTTGGCCGCCGCCGACCCGACGGCCTGGCAGGTGGCGCCGCTGCTGGCGAGCCTCGCCGCCGACGGCCGGCGTTTCGCGGAGCTGGAGGCGGCCTGAAGCGGCGGTGCGTCAGACCATCCGCTGCCGGCCGACGATGCGCTGGCGCAGCAGGCGCGACAGGGTGTCGATCAGGAATACCGCCAGCAGGATCAACAGAATGATGAACCCGACCTGATCCCACTTCAGAATCTTGAACCGCTCCGACAACTGCAGCCCGATGCCGCCGGCGCCGACGATGCCGAGCACCGTGGCCGAGCGGGTGTTGGATTCGATGTAGTACAGCACCTGCGAAACGAACACCGGCAGCACCTGCGGCAGCGCGCCGAAGCGCATGACCAGCAGGTTGGTGGCGCCGGTCGCCCGGACACCCTCCATCTGCTTGCGCTCGGCATTCTCGATCGCCTCGGCGAACAGCTTGGACAGCGTGCCGGTGTCGCTGACGAAGATGGCGAGCACGCCGGCCATCGGCCCGAGCCCGACCATGCGCACGAACACCAGCGCCCAGATCAGCTGGTCGATGCCGCGCAGCGTGTCGAACAGCCGGCGCAGCGAGAATCGCAACAGCCAGCTGCCGACGATGTTGCCGGCGCCGAGGAAGCCGAGCACAAGCGCGAACAGGCCGGCAAGGAAGGTGCCGAGGAACGCCATGGCGAGCGTTTCCAGCAGCGCCACGCTGCATTCCTCCAGCACGGTCCAGTCTTCGTTGAACGCGACCTCGGCGCCGGTGAACAGGGCATCGATGCGCAGACCGGCCTGGTCCAGCAGCACCGAGACGGCCAGGCGTTCGGGGTCGGCGTCGGAAGCGGTGAACGGCCAGGGCGGGACCATCTGGCCGAGAATGACCATGACGCCCTTGTCGCCCCGGGTCAGGCCGTCCCACAGCGTGCCCGGGGTGAGGTCGAAGTGCAGGCACAGCCCGATGAAATAGGCGAGCGCCGCGGCGGCGAGACCCCAGGCGAGCAGGCGCCGCCGCGTCCAAGCCGGGAAGGCGCCGGGGAACCGGCGGGCGATGTCGGCCATTTCCGCCGCGGAGACGGGAGGTGCGCCACGGCGGATCATGCCGCCACCCCCCGGCCGATGACGCGACGGCGTACGCGTTCGGAAATCAGGTCGAGCACCACCACGGCCAGCACGATGATCAGCACCAGCAGCCCGGCATCGATATATTGCTGCTTCTTCAGCCGGGTGATCAGCTCGAAGCCGATGCCGCCGGCGCCGACCAGCCCGATGATGCTGGCGGCTCTGATGTTGATCTCGAACCGCAGGATCGCATAGGAGACGAAGTTCGGCAGCACCTGGGGCGTCACGGCGAATCGCATCAGCATGAACCAGTTGGCGCCGGCGGCGCGCAGGCCCTCGACCGGGCGCGGATCGACGTTCTCGTTGACCTCGGCGAACAGCTTGCCCAGCGCGCCGGCGGTGTGGATGGCGATGGCCAGGATGCCGGCCACCGGCCCGACGCCGAACGACCAGACGAACATCATCGCGTAGACCAGCTCCGGCACCGCGCGGGCGATCTCCAGCAGCCGTCGCGCCAGGAAGAACAGCGGCGTGTTGCTCATCAGGTTGCGCGCGGCGACGAAGCTGGCCGCGACGGCGAACGCCGCCCCGGCCAGCGTGGCGACGATCGCCATGTTCACCGTGTCGAGCAGCAGCAGCAGGAAATCGCCGAGGTTGTACAGCCAGTAGGCGAACGACCCCGCGGTCTGGTCGTCCTCCCACAGCAGGTCCGGCGACAGCGGCGGCACCAGCCGGCCGAGATAGCCGGTCAGTTCCTGCCAGCCGTCGATCAGCCGGCCGGGATAGAAATCGGAGACGACGACGGAAGCGGCGAAGAGCAGGCAGAGGACGACGAGGCCGATCAGGCCGGACCGCCGCCGCCTGGCGATCCGGCGGCCGTAGCGCGCCTCGAACGCGGCCAGCAGCGCCGCGTCGTCCTTGCCGTTTGCGCCGTTCGTCGCCGCGACCGCGCCATCGGGCGGATCGTCGCGGTCGCTTGCGGATTTTGTCGCCATCCGGACAGACGAAAGCCGGGGCGACCCGTCCGTCACCCCGGCCATCGGTCTTTCGGTCAGCGCTGGGCCGACAGCTTGCTGCGCAGATCGATGATCGGCTCGAAGAAGGCGTTGTCGACGACCTCGTAGCCCTGGCCGGTGCCGCGCTCGGCCGCCTCATAGGCCTCCGGGTTCTCCAGCGGCATCGCCACGATGATGCCGCGAACCAGGTCCTTCAGCTCCTGCGGCAGGTCGCTGCGGATCGCGTTCGGACCGTTCGGGATCAGCGTCGAGTTCCAGATGATCCGGATCTGGTTCATGTCGAGCATGCCTTTGGCCACCATCTCGGCCAGATTGCCGCGGGAGTAGCCGGTCGCCGGGTCGCCCTGCAGCGAGGTCCAGGTGACGCCGGCGTCGTACTGACCCTCCAGCACCGCGACCACGGCCTGCTCGTGGCCGCCGCCGAAGCCGGTGCGGGAGAAGTAGCCCTCCTCCGGGTCGACGCCGAGCAGGTCGCCGAGCTGGAATTTCGGGATCAGATAGCCGGAGGTGGAGTCGGGATCGGCGAAGGCCAGCGACTTGCCTTCCATGTCCTCGATCGAGGTGATGCCGCTGTCGGCCAGCGTGTACATCACCGAGTAGTAGCCGGTGGTGCCGTCGTCCTCGCGCGCCACCACCAGCGGCTCGACGCCGCCATTGGTCTCCAGCCACGCCGCCGCATAGGACGACGCGCCGAGCGCACCGAACTCGAGCTGGCCGGCGGCCAGGCCCTGGATCACGCCGGCATAGTCGGACGCCGGATAGAGTTCGACCGGCACGCCCAGGCGCGCCTCCATGTGCTGGCGCCAGGGCTCGTAGCGTGCCAGGCGATCCTGTTCGTTCTCGCCGCCGAGCAGACCGACGCGGAACACCGGCACCTGATCGCGCCAGTCGGCCCAGGCCGATCCGCCGGTTGCCAGAACGAACGCAGCAGTTGCCAGGGCCAGCTTGACCTTCATCATTCCCTCTACCTCACAGCTTGATTGACGATTTGGGCATCCGTCGCGGCCCTGCCGCGGGGACATCAGTGCCAGACGCGGTGCTCGGGATTCCGCGCGCGCTCGCGGGCCGGGACCATGCCGGTCGACGTGATCGCCTCGTCGAACTCCTCGGCGTCGGCACCGCCATAGATCGCGCGCACCACGTCGGCCGACAGCTCGTCGGGCACGCCGTCGAACACCACCCGGCCGCGGTACATCGCGACGATGCGGTCGCAATATGCCCGCGCAGTATCCAGCGTGTGCAGGTTGCAGATCACCGTCTTCCCGTCGGCGCGATTGATGCTGCGCAGCGCATCCATCACGATCCGCGCGTTGCGCGGGTCGAGCGAGGCGATCGGCTCGTCGGCAAGCAGGATCTTCGGCTCCTGCACCAGGGCGCGCGCGATCGCCACGCGCTGCTGCTGACCGCCGGAAAGGGTGTCGGCGCGCTGCAGCGCGGCGTGGGCGATGTCGAGCCGGTCGAGCGCGCGGATCGCGTGGGCGCGCTCGGCCCGGGTGAAGCGCATGCACAGAGCCGACGCGGTGCCGTGATAGTTGAGGCGGCCCATCAGCACGTTCGACAGGACGTCGATGCGGTTCACCAGGTTGAACTGCTGGAAGATCATCGCGCAGCGGGTGCGCCAGTCGCGCAGCGCCGCCCCGCGCAAGGCGGTGACGTCGACATCGCCGAAGCGGATCTGGCCGGAAGACGGGTCCGACAGCCGGTTGACCATCCGCAGCAGTGTCGACTTGCCGGCCCCCGACTGGCCGATCACGCCGACCATCTGGCCGTCGGGAATCTGCAGGTCGACCGCATCGACGGCCTTGGTCGCACCGAAGCGCTTGGTCAGTTTGTCCAGCGAAAGCATCGCCACTCCTGCCCGCCATCCGGCGCCTGACTCCGCGGTCGGGCGCAGCGGCACGAGTGTCGGTCGATCCGACGTCAGTCGCGTGACACGCGCTTGAATCTTCTGTGACGGTCGGCCATACGGCCGCGCGACCTCAGGTCTGCAGCAGGCTCATCAGGTCGACGCCGTTGCGGCCGAGCACGTTGCTTTCCGCCAGGCTCGGGATCCCGGTCACCAGCAGCCTGACGCCGACGCGCTGCGTCCGGATCGCCAGCGACCGCCCGCCGTCGCCGTCGCGCGCGCCCGCCCGCTTGAACTGGTCGTAGGGCACACGGATGACAGAGACGCCGAATTGCGACGGGTCGCGGGCGACGATCATGCGCGGGTTGACCTCGGCCATCTGCAGCCGGCAGTAGGGCTTGATCCGCGCCACGCATTCCTGCAGCCGCGCGTCGGGCATGTTGAGGCCGATGTCGGTCAGGCACAGCGCCAGCCGCAACCGGGTCCGGTCGTCGAGCACCTCGCAGATCGACAGGCAGCGATCCCGCTCCGCCGGGTTCTGCAACAGCCCGACCGCCAGGTCGACGCACAGCATCGGCAGCTCGCGCTCGCTGGTGCCCAGCAGCAGGTCGATGGCCCGGCCGAGCGAGATGACGCTGAGCTGGCGCTCGGCCTCAGAGCCACCCTCCACGCTCGATTTCAGGCGCTCCAGCATGCGCTGGCTCTGTTCGTCGAACTGGAACAGGGCAAAGGGCGCGCGCTTGCGCTGGGCGGTGTAGACGGCAAGGAAGCGCGGCCGGCCGGTGCGTTCCACCTGTTGCAACGTGGCGCGTTGGTTCTGCTTGAACTGTTCGGTCGCCGTGCGCAGCCGGTCCTCGACCGCGCGGGCCAGGTTGTCGATGGAGCCGGCGTCGTCGGGGCTGAGCGTCGCCGCGGCCACGTTGCCCGATACGCCCGCGATGGCATCGATCTCGTCGTCGGTCAGCCCGAAGCGGTCGTTCTGCGCCACCACCGCCGTCAGGATCGCCTGCTCGACCTCCAGCGCGATCAGCTGTGCGCAGTTCCACGCCTTGTTCTCGTCCGGGTCCTTGAACACCAGCAGGAAATCGCCCTTCGGGGTCTCGCGGAAGGCGTCGCCGGGGGCGAGGTGCCGGTCGATCGTCTCGCGTGCATACTGGCGCGCCTTGTCGGCGAACTGGTCCCAGTCCTTGCCCAGCCGGGCGCGCACCGATTCCAGCCCGACCAGCTGGATGCGCCCTGCGATCACGTCGACGTCGGCCTGCATCTCCTCCAGCGCATTCGCCAGTTCCGCGTCGGCCTCGGCATTCAGCGACATGGCGAAGCTGCTCAGGAAGCAACGCTGCTTGCGCTGCATCTCCACCGACACGCTGGTCGCCCGCGCCTGGATCGGCCCGTCGGGGCCGTCGACGGTGACGCTGGCGGTGGCCGGCACGTCGCCGACCTCGGCCTGCAGCCACATGCCGTCCAGGGCGCTGATGTCGGTACCGCCGCCGAGGAACTGCCCGATCGGCTTGCCGATTGCGTCGCGCAGGCCCACGCCCAGCAGGCGCAGCATCGCCAGGTTGGCAAGCTGGATCGCTCCCTTGCGGTCGGTCACCACGACCGCGTCGCTCACCACCTGCAGCATTTTCGAGAACAGCACTTCGGCCCGCTTGCGCTCGTCGGTGAGCTGCTGGGTCTGGCGCAGCATCTGCTGTCGCTCGACCGCATAGCCCATGATCCGCGGCAAGGCCGGATAGAGCCGCGGCGCCTTGACCAGGAAGTCCTGGGCGCCCGCCCGGATCGCGTCCAGCGCCGCTTCGTCCGATCCGGTGTCGGACCAGACGAACACCGGCAGCGTCGGCGCGATCTCGCGGATGCGGTCGACCCCGTCCATCCCGTTCGCGTCTGGCAATGCGATGGCTAGCACGACCGCATCGAACGGCTCGCACTGGATCTGCACGAGCCCGTCGGCCAGCAGGTCGGCGCCGGCGACCGTGAACCGCCGCGCCGAGCTCGCCTCCAGGTGCTGGCGCGCCTGCGCCACCGCGTCGCGATCGTCGTCGATGACCAGGATTGCGGTCGGCCGAGCCGTCGCCGCGGCGCTCGCGGTATCCGTGGTCATCCTGGCAGCAGGCGCAGGTGCAAGCATCGGTCCGGCTCAAATCCTTGTATGCAATCGCTCCGCGGCAACCGAAAGGCGACTGCGCAGCCCTCTTTGGCCGAAGCATATTCAGTTGCAGTTGACAGATAGTTATCGCTATTGACGAGCAAATCAAACAACAGAGACAATCTGTACGATATACTTCCGTATGCGGCTCCCTTCTTGGCTGGCCATGGGGTGCGATCCCGCCTAGGGTCGGAACGAACTCGGTGAGGAGCGAAACATTGCCTGTCCGGACCACCCTTCTCCGCGCGGCTGCGGCCGTCCTGCTGCTGCCGGGGCTGCCGGCCGCTGGCCAGGCCGAAGAGGCGGATCCGTTCGTCTATACCTGCAGCCAGCTGCTGGCATCGCAGCCGGGCGAGGAACGCATCCGTGCGAACATGATGGTGTTCTGGTCGATCGGCTACATGTACGGCCGCTTCGGCGGCGACGCGGACGGACCGCTGGCCGCAGCCGGCTTCGCGCAGGCATCGGCCGACGTGGTCAACGCCTTCCAGCAGATCTGCCCGAACGTGCCGGACATGCCGATCGCCACGTTCATGCAGAATCTCGGCGACGACTTCGAGCGCTCGCTGCAGCAGTAGCGCGGCGCTCAGACGCAGCGGCCGCCGTCGACCTCCAACACCACGCCGGTCAGGAAGGCGGCCTCGTCCGAGGCCAGGAACAGGGCGGCGTTGGCAATGTCCTGCGGCTGGCTCATGCGGCCGAGCGGGATGGTGGCGACGAACCGGGCCCGGTTCTCCGGCGTGTCCGGCACGCCCATGAAGGTCTCCAGCAGCGCCGTCTCGCCCATTACCGGGGCCAGCCCGCACACCCGGATGCCGTCCGGGGCGAGTTCGACCGCCATCGACTTGGTCATCAGGTTGGCGGCGCCCTTGCTGGCATTGTACCAGGTCAGCCCCGGCCGCGGCCGGATGCCGGCGGTGGAGCCGACATTGAGGATCACGCCGCCGCCCTGGCGGCGCAGCACCGGCACCGCGGCATGGGCCATGTGGAAGATGCCCTTGACGTTGACCGCGAACACGCGGTCGAACTCGGCCTCGTCGACCTCCAGCATCGGCCGGTTGCGATGGCTGACGCCGGCGTTGTTGACGACGATGTCGAGCCGGCCGAAACGCGCCAGCGTCTGGTCGACCGCCGCCTGCACCGACGCGCCGTTCGCCACGTCGCCGGTGATCGCGGCCGCGGCCTCGCCGATCTCGGCGGCAACCGCGTCCGCCCCGGCCCGGTTGATATCGACAACGGCGACCTTCGCGCCTTCGCGTGCGAACGTGCGCGCGATGCCGGCGCCGAAGCCCGAGCCCGCGCCGGTGACCAGCGCCACCTTGTCGGTCAAGCGCATGTCCTTGCCCTTCCTGTCGTTCCTGGGTGATTCGGGGAGTCAGTTGGCGGCGGGCCGCGGCAGGCCGCGCAGCATCTCCAGGCCGTTGCGGTAGGCCAGCTTCAGCGCGGCGACGTCGGTGGCGTAGCCGAGCGCGCGGTAGCCGAAACCGGCGAAACGCTCCAGCATCGCCGGGTTGGCGTCGAGGATGCCGGCCGCCTTGCCGGCCGCCGCACAGGTGCGGCCGAACCCTTCGGCCGCGCGCAGGAAATCGGGATGCTCGAACTGCGCGGTGATGCCCATGTCGTTGGTCAGGTCGAAATGGCCCAGCCAGCCGATGTCGACCCCCGGCACCGCGACGATATCGGCGGCATTGTCGATCCCCTTGCGGGTCTCGACCAGGCAGATGACCACGTTTCGCGCATTGGCGTCGGCCATGGTCTCGGCCGGCGGTCGCCCGCCATAGTCGTCGTGGGCGATGCCGAAGGCGAGCCCACGCCGGCCCTCGGGCCGGTAGCGCACCGCGTCGGCGATGGCCTGCGCCTGTGCGCCGGTCTCGACCATCGGCACCATGATGCCGCGGGCGCCGGCGTCCATCACCGGCGCGATGGTGCTGTAGGCGCCGTCGGGCACGCGCACATAGGCCTCCAGGCCCAGCCCGCGCGCATAGGCGACCTGTGCCTTGATCGTGTCGATGCCGACGCCGCTGTGCTCCATGTCGAAGATGGCGAAGTCGTAGCCGGCGTTGGCCAGGATCGCGCCGATTCCCGGCGTGAACAGCTCGAACACCATGGTGCCGAAGCACCGGTCGCCCGCCGCCAGCCGCGCGCGCACGCTTCCCTCGGCCATTTCCCCCCTCCCGTCGCGGTTTGCCCGTCGGCGAGGACAGTGCGGCGCCGATCGCCGCCACGTCAATCGACAACCCGTCATGTCGATTTGCCGGAATTGCCTATGGAAAGGGCGACGCGCTTTGGCCAAACTCCGGCAGGGATGGGGAGAGGAACGGAACACCGGCACATGGGGACCAGGAAGACGGGCGCGCACGCGCTGGCCACGCTGCTGCTGGCGGCGCCGCTGCTGGCGGGCTCGCCGCCGGAGTCGGCGCGGGCGCAGACCGACACCTGCGAGTATCGCTATGACGGCGAGTGCGACGAGGGCTACGGCACCGGGCTGTGCGCGGAGGGAACCGACAGTTGGGACTGCCGCCGTGCCGGCACGCCGCCCGGCCCGGAATCGTGCATCTACAGCCGCGACGGCGAATGCGACGAGCCGGCCGGCACCGGCGTGTGCATTCCCTATACCGATACCGCCGATTGCCGCGCCGCGGGCATCGACCAGAGCCGGGTGTTCTTCGGCCACGACGACCGGGTCTGGCCGGACTCGACCGAACTGCCCTGGCGGATGATCGGGCGCATCGCGTTCGAATCCGGGGGGTCGTGCACCGGCTCGCTGATCGGTCCGTCGACCGTGCTGACCGCCGCGCACTGCATGTTCGGCGGCGAGGGACCGCGCGGCATCGACCGGCCGCTGACCTTCCTGGCCGGCGCCGACGGCCCGAAGTCGGTCGCCAAGGCCGGCATTATCGACTTCTACGTGCCGCCGCAGTTCGACATCCAGCTGCACACCGAGACGTCCGAGGTCGACGGATACGACTGGGCGATCCTGGTGCTCGACGCGCCCATCGGCCAGCGACTCGGCTGGTTCCGCGTCGAGGCGCTCGACGAGGCCTGGCTGACCCGCGAGGTCGACCGCGGCACCCTGTTCGTCAAGCAGGGCGGCTACAGCGGCGACAGCATGGCGTTCCTGTCGGCCAACCTGTCATGTCCGGTCGTGCAGGTCTGGGACGACGGCACCATCTACCACCAATGCGACACGCTGCCCGGCGACTCCGGCTCGCCGCTTTTCATCGACGACGGCGACGGCTATCGCATTCTCGCGCTGGAATCGGCGACCTATCCCAATGCCGAAGGCCGGTACGACGACAACATGGCGGTCGATGCGCGCGCCTTCTGGCAGGCGGCGCAGAACTTCTGGCAGTGACCGCGCCACATCGAAAGCGAGCGGAGGCGACGAGACGATGGCACAGGCCAGGCGGGCCCTGATCTTCGGCATTTCCGGCATGGTCGGCCGCAACCTGGCGGAGCGGCTGCTGGCCGACGGCGGCTTGGACGTGGTCGGCACCGCCCGCGCGCAGAGCCCGGGTCTTGCCGGGGTCAGCGAGATCCACTGCGACCTTACCGATGCCGCGGCAACCCGGATGGCGCTGGCCGCGGCCGGCCCGGTGACCCACGCCTTCTTCGCCACCTGGAAGCGCTGCGCCAGCGAGGAAGAGAACTGCCGGGTCAATGGCGCCATGATCCGCAATGCGCTGGCCGCAATTCCCGGCGACGACCTGCGCCATGTCGCGCTGGTCACCGGGCTGAAGCACTATCTCGGCTCGTTCGAGGACTTCGCCAAGCGGCCGATCGACACGCCGCTGGTGGAATCGCTGCCGCGCCTGCCGGGCCCCAATTTCTACTACGACCACGAGGACGCGCTGTTCGACAGCGCGCGGCGGCGCGGTCACAGCTGGTCGGTGGCGCGCCCGCATACCATCATCGGCTATGCGCCCGGCAACGCCATGAACCTGGGCACAGCGGTCGCGGTCTATGCCAGCATCTGCAAGGCGACCGGTCGCCCGTTCGTGTTCCCCGGCTCGCCGACCCAGCACGACGGACTGACCGACGTTTCCGACGCGCGCCAGGTCGCCGCCCACATGGTCTGGTCCTCGACCGAGCCGCAAGCGGCGGACACGGCGTTCAACGTCGCCAACGGCGATTATTTCCGCTGGCGGATCATGTGGCAGCACATCGCCGCCTGGTTCGGGCTGCCGGTGGCGCCCTACCCCGGCCGCGCCCAGCCGATGGTCGAGATGATGGCCGACGCCGCCGACACATGGCGCCGGATCGCCGCGGACAACGGCCTGGCCGAACCGGACGTGACGCGGCTGGCGCCGTGGTGGCATGTCGATGCCGACCTCGGCCGCGACATCGAGGTGATGTGCGACATGGGGCTGAGCCGCGAACGCGGCTTCACCGGCTATGTCGCCACGCGCACGTCGTTCGCCGACCTGTTCGCCAGGCTGCGGGCGGAGCGGCTGATCCCGTAGCGCCGACCGCTCAGTCCGTCGCGGCCTCCAGGGCCTGCAGGAACGCCGCGTAGCCGAACCGGCGTCCTTCGGCGAGACAGTCGGCCAGTTCGCCGCGCAGACCGGGATCGCCGGGTCGCTCGCCCAGGTCTGCCAGCAGGCGACCGCGCCGGGCGAGGAAGGCGATCAGCGGCACCGGCTCTTCGGCAAAGGCGGCCTCCATGCCGTCGGCATAGAGCCGAGCCCGCGGCCACAGTCCGGCCAGCAGCATCGCTTCGATCGCTGCGATACCGAAAAAGATCGGGTTGTGCGCGATGCTGCCCGGCTTGATCAGGGCCTGGCCCTCGGCCAGGGCCGGGTCCCGGATCTCCGGCCGGCCGTGCGCCGCCAGGGCCTGATAGCCGAGCACCATGGCGCCGACATAGTCGGTGCCGGTCTCGCGGGTGATCGCGACCGCCTCGCCGAGCAGGGCCAGGGCGCGGGAATTGTCGCCGGAGAGCCGGCATGCCTCGCCCATGAAGGTCAGGTTCTCCGCCTTGAAGCGCCGCGCGCCGAGCTGGGTCGCCAGCGCCTCCGCCCGGTCGAAATGCGCGGCGACCCGGTCGGGGCGCAGGCACCACAGGTGCACCATCATGGCGATGTGGTGGGCGATGATCTCCGCCCGCGGCTGCCGCGCCGCCGTCGCGGCGGCGATCGCGGCCGTCGCCTCGGCCATTGCCCGGTCGGGCTCGCCGGCGATCGCGTGGATGATCGCGAGCATCGGGCGGTTGGCGACGTCGACGCGGCCGATTCCGGCATCGCGCGCTGCCGCTATGCAGGCCGCGAAGTGGTCCCTGCTGCGCGTGAAATGGCCGGTGGCATAGGCGGCATCGCCGAGGCCGCCCAGCGCACGCGCCTCAAGCTCCGCGTCGGCACAGGCGCGGGCGTGCGCCAGCGCCCGCTCGTGCGCCTGGCGGCATTCCACCGGACGCCCGCGGGGAAACAGCAGGTTACCGCGCAGATGTTCCAGTCGGGCCATCGCCCTGTGGTCGCCGGCTTCCTCCAGCGCCGGCTGCGCGGCGTCGAGCAGCGGCAGCGATTCGTCGACCCGTTCGATCAGCCGCAGCACCGCTGCCATGCCGAGTTGCGCCGCAGCCAGCGCATGCGGGTCGGGCGCGATTTCGATCGCCCTGTCGTAGGCCTCGACCGCCGCGCCCGGCGTGCCGAGCTCGAGCAGCAGGGCGCCCTCCTCTATCGCCAGCCGGCAGCGTTGCGACGCAGTCGCCGCAATCCCGGCAGCCCGCCGGATCCGGTCGAGCGCCGCCTCCAGGCGGTAGTCGCGCGCGAGCGCCTGCGCCGCGGCGACGAAGGCGTCCACGGCCGCCGGGTCTTCCGCGCGGGCCAGATGCTCCGCGTGCAGCGAGGCATCGCGGCCGGCGAACCAGGTCGCGGCGCGGCCGTGCAGCGCGCGCCGCTCGGCATGCAGGATCGAGGAGTACAGGCTGTCGCGGATCAGGGCGTGGGTGAACTGCAGCATGTCCTTGTCGGGCCGTAGCAACCGCGCGCCGATCAGGCGGTCGGGCGCATAGTCGGGGCGCGCAGCAGGTGGCGGACGCCGTCGATCGAGAACTGGTCGCCGAGGACGGCGGCGGCCCGCACGGCGGCGCGGTCGTCGGCAGCGAGCCGGTCGGCCTGGGCCAGCACCACGCTGCGGATCGTGCCGGGGATCGCGGCGTCGAGGCCGCCGGACCGGGCATGGCGCACAAGCCGCTCCAGGAACAGCGGGTTGCCCTCCGCGCGGCGCACGCAGGCCGCGACCACCGTTGTGCCCGATCCAGCAGGCTCGCGGCGAAGGCCTCGGCATCGGCGTCGCGCAGGGGTCCGAGCGTGATGACCAGCAGCGAAAGCCCGTCGAGCGCGAGGCGCCGGTCCGCCAGAGGGTCCTCCTCCGGCCGCGACGGACGATCAGCACGGTGGCGCCCGGTGCCGGTGCCCGTCGCGCCAGCATGTCGATTGCGGCAAGCACGCCGCCGTCGGCCCAGTGGGACATCCTCGACACCGATCGCAAGCGGCTTGTCCGCCGCCGCGGCGAGGGTGAGTTCGACCAGCCTTCCGACCGCGCGCCGCCGCCCGCGCCGCCGCGGTCATCGCATCCAGCAGCGCGCGCTCCTCCCGGCGCGAGCGGCAGGCCGAGCAGGTCCTGGCGGCAAGGACCGGCGGCGTCGGCGCGCGGTCGCCGTGCACGGGCACTGGCGGAGCGCTGGGTAGCGCATCGCTCTCCAGCCCGGTGCCGAAGTCGAACACCGGCAGCGGCGCACGGCAGCCGAGACCGCGGGCTCGTCGAGCGCGGCCTGCAAGAGCCGCGACTTGCCGATGCCGGCCTCGCCGCGCACGTAGATCGCCGTGCCGCGGCTGTCCGCCAGCGCCGAGCGCAACGCGGTCGAGCACTGCGCCAGCGCCCGCGGCGCCCGAACATCGGCCGCTCGCTCTGCGCCTGGGCGGCCGCGAGTCCGCGACCGCCAGAGCGCGACCGGTTGCGGCAGACCCTTGACCGGTCGCGGCTTCAGCGCCTGGCCGACCAGCCGGTCGCCCAGCGCCTGCGCCACGCCATCGGACACGATCGTCTCGCCGGCGCCGGCCAGCCCGGTCAGGCGCGGAGGCCAGGTTCACCGTCTCGCCGGTGACGGTGTATTCCAGGTGGCGCTGATCGCCGGTGCGCGACGCGATGACCTCGCCGGTGGCGATGCCGACATGCGCCCGGATCGGCTGGCCGCATGCCTGCGACACCGCGGGCATCGCCTCGTGGATGCGGGCCGCGGCGGCCACGGCGCGGGCAACGTCGTCGCTGTGCGACCGGCGCCCGAACAGCGCCACGGCAGTCGCCGACATGCTTGTCGATGGTGCCGCCCAGGCCGCCGATGATGCCGTCGACCGCCTCGAAATAGGCCGACAGCACCGCGTGGATGCGCTCGGGGTCGAGCCGACTGCTGAGGTCGGTGTAACCCGCGATGTCGGCGAACAGCACGGTCACCTCGCGCCGCGACCCTCCATGCCCCCTCGCCGGTCGCCGAATCCGGGCCGGTCGCCGCCGCGTCGCGGCCATCGTTGCCTCCAGCGCCGCGGATGGCGGCCATCAGCTTCAGGCGATCGCCCAGCGCGCAGCGACGCCGATCTCCCGCAGGTCGTCGGTGGTCAGCAACGGCAGGGTGCTGCGGTCGATCCGGTGCTCGCAAAGCCGGCGCATGGCCTTCGAGGCCAAGCCCGGCAAGCCATTGCCCGATATCGAAACCGGGTCGCCATTGCGCGTACCGCCCCCCACCCGGCCCGGGGATCACGGCCGGACCCAACGCGCCGACTATAGGCCTGCGCCGCGCCGAAGCCGGGCGCCAGCCCTTAGCGTGCCGGTCCCGGCCGCTCGGACGAAAGCGCCCACAGGATTGACGCCGCCCTCGACCGCATGCTGGTCGATCTCGGCCAGTTCGGCGTCGGTGAAGTCGGCATTGGCCAGCGCGCCCATGCAGCCGGTGATCTGCTCCGGCTTGCTGGCCCCGATCAGCGCCGTGGTCACCCGCCCGCCACGCAGTACCCAGGCCAGCGCCATCTGCGCCAGCGTCTGGCCGCGCCGGCCGGCGATGTCGTTGAGCGCTCGGATCCGGGCCAGGTTGTCCTCGCTGAGGAATCCTGGCGCAGCGACTTGCCTTTGGCCGCGCGGCTGTCGGCGGGGATGCCGTTCAGATACTTGTCGGTCAGCATGCCCTGGGCCAGCGGGGTGAAGGCGATCGAGCCGATGCCTCGTCGAGTGCGTCGAGCAGGCCGTCCTCCTCGACCCAGCGGTTGATCATCGAATAGCTCGGCTGGTGGATCAGGCAGGGCGCGCCGAGGTCGCGCAGTATCTTCGCAGCCTCGCGCGTGCGCTTCGCGTTATAGGACGACAGGCCGACATACAGCGCCTTGCCCTGCCGCACGGCCTGGGCCAGCGCGCCCATGGTCTCCTCCAGCGGCGTGTTCGGGTCATAGCGGTGGGAGTAGAAGACGTCGACATAGTCGAGACCCATCCGCCGGCTCTGGTCCAGGCTGGCCAGCAGGTACTTGCGGCTGCCGAACTGCCATAGGCCGGGCCACATCAGATAGCCAGCCTTGGTCGAAACGATCAGCTCGTCGCGATAGGGCGCGAAGTCGCTCTTCAGCAGCCGGCCGAAATTCTCCTCCGCCGATCCCGGCGGCGGGCCGTAGTTGTTGGCAAGGTCGAAATGGGTGATGCCGCTGTCGAACGCGGCGCGCAGCAGGCTGCGGCCCAGCTCGAACGGCACGTCGCCGCCGAAATTGTGCCACAGGCCGAGCGACAGCGCCGGCAGCTTCAGCCCGCTGCGCCCGCAGCGGTTGTAGGTCATGCGCTCGTAGCGGTTGTCGGCCGCGATGTAGGGGCTAGGCATCGTCGTGTTCCTCGTTGGCTTCGGCGGCGGCGCCGGGCGGACGCCGCCATGGGCGACGGACGCGGCCGGCAGCAGCGCAGGCACCGCGCTGTTCCAGGTCCGATCCGCTTGAACTGGAATCGGGGCGTACTTAGCACCGGCAAGGCGTCAAGGCGAACGTTAATACGCCGGTGCTCCTGCAGCGCGGGTGCGCGCCCGTCAGCCCGCGAAGGTCTCGTAGTCTTCCGGCGGGCGCAGCCACGCATAGACCTCCCACAGGTTGTCCTCCGGATCGACGATGTAGAACGCATAGGCGTTCCACGGATAGCCTGCGGCGCGCCATGGGTGCGGACGCCCGCCTGGTCGATTTCGCGGAAGCGGGCGTCGACCGTGGCGGCGTCCGCCACCTCGACCGCGACCATCACCTTGTGCGTGCCGCTGCGCGGCCCGGCGGCGATGCCGATATGGGTCTCGATATGCCGCGCCTCCCACAGCGCCAGCGTGACCCCGGCCGAGGCGAAGTCGGCGAAGCCTTCCGCCCGCCGCCGCAGCCGGAAGCCGAGCCGGTCGCGGTAGAACGCGATCATGGCGTCGATGTCGCGGCAGACCAGGCAGACGTCGGAGATGCGTTCCGTGGTTCCGAGCATGAGTCCCTTCCCTATCCCGGCAGCCCGCGGCCGTCGTGCCAGCGCATGAAATAGCGCTCGGCCAGAAGCACCAGCGCGAAGTAGACCAGCGACAGCCCCGACGAGACGAACAGCGTCGCATAGAGCAGCGGCGACTGGTAGTTGAACGTGGCCTGGATGATCAGGGCGCCCAGGCCCTTGCTGGCGCCGATCCATTCGCCGACGATCGCGCCGATCACGCTGGTGGTCGCCGCAATGCGCAGGGCCGAGAACAGGAACGGCAGCGAGCGCGGCACCCGCAGCCGCCAGAACACCTCCACCCGGCTGGCGCTCAGCACGTGCATCAGTTCCAGTTCCTGCCGCGTCACCGCCTCCAGGCCGCGGATCACGTTGACCAGGGTCGGGAAGAAGCAGATCACCGCGGCGATCACGATCTTCGGCAGCATGCCGAGACCGAAGATCAGCACCAGCACCGGCGCCAGGGCGAGGATCGGGATGGTGTTGAAGAATACCGCGACCGGGGAAATACATCGCCTCCAGCGTCTTGAGTGGACGAAGACGATGGCGAGCAGGATCGCGACCAGGTTGCCGATCAGGAAGCCGGCGGCGCTCTCGATCAGCGTCGGCCAGAAATTCTCCAGCAGGACGGCCGCCTTGTCGAACAGGCTGATGAGGGCCGCGTCAGGCCGCGGGGCGACGAATTCCTTGACGTCGAAGACAACGATGATCAGATGCCAGGCGACCAGGACGGACAACCCGCCGATCCAGGGCAGCGCCCAGCGCAGCAGGGTGCGGGTAGTGCCGTTCATGCGCCTGCCTGCGCCAGCAGCCGGCGCAACCGGGCCGACACCTCGAGGAAATCGGTCGAATCGCGGTCGATCGCGTTGCCGGGCTTGGAGCGCCTGCAGGATCGACCCGCTCGACGATCCGACCGCGCGTGCCGCCATCACCACCACCTCCTCGGCCAGATAGGCCGCCTCGGCGATGCTGTGGGTGACGAACAGCACGGTGGCGCGGTCTCGCGCCAGATGCGCAGCAACTCGTCGTTGAGGTGATCGCGGGTGATCTCGTCGAGCGCGCCGAACGGCTCGTCCATCAGCAGCAGCTTCGGCCGGCTGACCAGGGCGCGGGCGATCGCGACGCGCTGGCGCATGCCGCCGGACAGCTCGCGCGGCAGCGCGCCGGCTCGGTCGGCCAGCCCGACCAGCGCCAGCAGCGATCCTGGCGTCGGCGCTGCGGCGGCCGCCGCACGCCGACCTGCAACGGCAGGCGGACGTTGTCGATGGCGCTGCGCCAGGGGAACAGCGTCGCGTCCTGGAAGCAGAAGGCGACGTCGCGCTGCCGCCGCGCGACAGCGGGCGGCTGGCCGAAGACCGCGGCGCTGCCGGCGCGCAGCGCACCAGGTCGGCGACTACCTCGCAGCAGGGTCGACTTGCCGCAGCCCGACGGCCCGATCAGGGCGACGAACGCGCCGGCCGGCACGTCGAGGTCGATGCCGGCCAGCGCGGCGACGGTCTCGCCGCCGCGCGTGTGAAGGCGACGTCGACGCCGCTCAGGCGAACGGCGTCGTCCGTCGCCGGCGCAGGACCGACGTCAGCCGAGCTTGGCACGATCCGCGGCAGTCGCCTCCAGGATCGCCATCGAGACGAAGCCGTCGACGGTCGGAGCCGACTCGGTGAACTGGCCGATCGACTCGTAGGTGGCGATCTGCTCGCCGATCACGGCCGGCTCGAACCAGCCCCAGCCGTGCTCCCTGGTCACGGAATCGAACGACAGCTCGACGATCTTGGCGACGGTCTCGTGCTCGATGGCGCGGTCGAGCTCGGGATAGGCGTCGACGAGAATGTCGACCGACTCCGCCGGATGGTCGTGCATCCAGGCCCAGCCCTTGGCCACAGCGCGGATGAAGTTGGCGATGGCCTCGCCGTGCTCGGCCAGCGCCTCGTCGGTGGCGAAATAGGCGTTGGCGTAGCTCGGCAGCCCCGCATCCCACTGCATCAGGGCGATGCGGTCGGGGCCGAGTACCGAGAGGGCCGCGGTGTTGGTGACCCATGCGGTGATCGCGTCGACCTGGCCGTTGGCCAGCGGGCCCATATCCCAGCCGACGGTGACGATCTCCAGATCGCCCGGGTCGATACCTTCCTTGGCCAGCAGCGCATCCAGCACGAAGCGGGCGGTTGGCTGGGTGCCGATGCGCTTGCCCACCATGTCCTTCACCGAATGGATCGGGTTGGCCGGCAGCGAGAAATAGGCGAAGGGCGACTGGCGGAAGCCCGCGGCGAACATCTTGATCGGCGCGCCCGCCGAGGCGGCGAGCAGACCCTGGCCGCTGTCCGACAACTGCCCCATCAGCGCCTGCTGCGAGGTGACTGCCGGCACGGTCGCCGAGTTGGGGCCGCCGGGGATGAACGTCACGTCCAGGCCGTACTCGGCGAAGTAGCCGTTGGTCTGCGCCACCGCATCGCCGATCTGGCCGTTGCTCATCAGCCAGTCGTACTGCACCTGCATCTCGGTGGTCTGGCCGCGGGCGACGCGACCGACGCTCAACAGCGCGGTGCCGGCAGCCATACCGCCAAGAAATCCGCGCCGGCTGGTGCGCGGGCCCTGCGGGCGAAGCGGAAACGGCGCATTCTCAGTCATCGCAAACATCCTCCCCTGGCGACCGACATCGCGCCTAGAATAGGCGCGGCAATCGCGGTTGCCATCAGATATTGCGGTCCGGATGGACGCAACGCCCGGACAGGAGGTCGCCATGATGAAAGCCGTCGCGGTGCCGATCGCCGCCATCTACGTGCCCGCCAAGTTCAAGGGCACGCTCGACGGCGGCAAGGTCGATGCGCTGGCGGAGGACATCCTGGAGCACGGCCTGACCAATCCGATCAGCGTACGCCGCGACGGCGACCGCTATGTCCTGGTGCAGGGTCTGCACCGGCTGGAGGCGGTGCGCGCGCTCGGCGAGACCGCGGTGCCGGCCTTCGTTGTCGCGGCCCGGCAGTTCTGACCCGCCGCGGCTTGCGCGCGACCGAATGATCGCTAGAGTGGCGACCGTTCGCCCGGTGCGCCACCGCGAGCTGCGGCGACGGGTTCCCCTTGCACTGCGGGTTCGGCTGCGGCCGTGCCGACCCTGGCCGGGGGCGCCGACGCCCTCGCCCGTACCGACCGAACACGAGGAAACGCTCCATGATCATCGTCACCGGTGCCAGCGGCCAGGCCGGCCGCACCTGCGTTCGCGACCTGATCGCGCACGGCTATGACGTGCTTGCCGTCGACCTGGCGCCGCCGCCCGACCCGTCGTGGACGTTCAGCCGGGTCGACCTGACCGACTACGGCCAGACCGTCGCCGCCTTCTCGGCGATCGACGACCGGCTGAAGGCCACGGTGGAGGCGGTCGTGCACCTGGCCGCGATCCGTGCGCCGGGGCTGGCCCCGAACGCCGTAATCTTCGAGACCAACACGGTGTCGACCTACAACGTGTTCGAGGCGGCGCGCGTGCTCGGGATCAAGAACGTGGTGTGGGCGTCGAGCGAGACAGTGCAGGGCCTGCCGTTCGAAACGCCGCCGCCCTATGTGCCGGTCGACGAAGAGTACAAGGCCCGGCCGGAGACGGCCTATTCGCTGTCGAAGCTGATGGGCGAGACGATGGCGGAGCAGTTCTGCCGCTGGGATCCCGAGCTGAAGATCGTCGGCCTGCGCTTCTCCAACGTGATGGATCCGGAGGACTATGCGCGCTTCCCGGCCTTCGACGCCGACCCGCGCGCCCGCTGCTGGAACCTGTGGGGCTACATCGACGCGCGCGACGCGGCACAGGCGGTGCGGCTGGCGCTGGAGTGCGACCTGAAGGGCACGGAGAACTTCATCATCGCAAACGCAGACACGGTGATGAGCCGGCCCAACGCCGAGCTGCTGGCCGAGGTCTATCCGGGCGTGCCGGTCAACCGCCAGTTCGGCCCGAACGAAACGCTGCTGTCGATCGAGAAGGCCAGGCGCATGCTCGGCTACGAGCCGAAGCACCGTTGGCGCGACCACGTCTGAGCGGCGGCCGGGGAGGCAGAAGGCGGCTCAGGCCGCCTTTTTCGTCAGCGTCGCGCTCGGCTGATAGCGCTTGATCAGCGCCGCCAGCTCCGGGTCGCTGATAAGCCGCACCGCCTCGGCGCGCCCGGCCCAGCGGCCCTGTCGCTGCCCTTTCTCCGGCCAGCTGGTCGCCTGCTCCTCGACCAGCATGGCGTAGACGGCGACGACGCAGACGATCTCCTTGCCGCCCTCCAGCCGCTTCACATAGCTGAACTGGCCGCTCGGCTTGCGCTCGATGCGCCCCTTCAGGCCGGCTTCCTCGAAAGCCTCCCGCTCGGCCAGCTCGCACGGCCGCAGGCCTTTCTTGGGCCAGCCCTTGGGCACGATCCAGCGACCGGTCTCGCGGCTGGTGATCAGGTAGAATTCGATGCCGTGCTCGCCGAGGACAAAAGGCAGCGCCGCAATCTGTTTCTTGCCACTCATCTATACATTGTCACCGATTCATCCTGATTCGGCAACGCGAGTTCTTGGGGCCGTTTGGCGCGGCCACGCAAATGCCTTGCAGGCCTAGCCGCGGCCGACGAACGGCATCTGCGTCGCCATCACCGTCAATGTCAGGACATTGGCATCCAGGGGCATGCTGTCCATGTACAGGATCGCGTTGGCGACATGGTCCGGATCGATCACCGGCTCGGGCGCCATGGTGCCGTTGGCCTGCGGCACGCCCTGCGCCATCCGCGCGGTCATCGGGGTGCGCGCGTTGCCGATGTCGATCTGGCCGACGCAGATGTCGAAGGCGCGGCCGTCGAGGTTGGCCGCCTTGGTCAGGCCGGTGATGGCGTGCTTGGTCGCGGTATAGGGCGCCGAATGCGGCCGCGGCGTATGGGCGGAGATCGAGCCGTTGTTGACGATGCGGCCGCCGCGCGGGTTCTGCGCCTTCATGATGCGGAACGCCTGCTGGGTGCAGAGGAAGGCCGCGGTCAGGTTGACGTCGACAACGCCCTGCCACTGCTCGAGCGTCAGCTCCTCCAACGGAATCGGCGGCGTGCCGGCGCCGGCGTTGTTGAACAGCAGGTCGAGCCGGCCGAACTTGCCGACGACCGTGTCGAACAGCGCGCGGACCGCGGCAGCGTCGGTGACGTCGGCCGGCACCGCCAGTGCCCGGGCGCCGTCGGCGCCGGCTAGCGAGGCGGTCTCCTCCAGCATCTCGGTCCGGCGGCCGACCAGCCCGACCGAATAGCCGTTGCGCAGCAGGCCCAGCGCGACGGCGCGGCCGACGCCGGTTCCCGCGCCGGTGACGACGGCGATCCTACCATTTCCAGCCAATGGACTTCCTCCTGCTCCGAATCTGATTCTGCGCGAGGGGCATGGCCCGGATTCAGGCCGGTTCCGCCAGCTCCTCGGTTTCGTGAATGCACGCCATGATGCGGCGGCTGACCGCATCATAGTCGCGGCTGTTGGCGATTTCACCCACCAGCCTGAACTCGTTCATCACCAGGATGCGGTCGGCCAGCGCAATCATTTCCGGCATGTCGCTGGAGATCAGCAGGATCGCGGTGCCGTTACCGGCGAGTTCTCCAATCAATTCATGCAGGTAGGCCTTTGTCTTTACGTCGATTCCGACCGTCGGCTCGTCGATGATCAGGATCGAAACGTCCGCCGCCAGCCATTTGGCGACGCTGACCTTCTGCTGGTTGCCGCCCGACAGGTTGCCGACGCGCTGGCCGAGGCTCGGCGTGCGGATGGCCAGCCGCTCGACCAGCGGCGCCGCTGCCCGCTGTTCTGTGGTGCCGGCCAGCCAGGCATGGGCACCGGCCAGCCGCCGCCAGACGGTCATCGCGACGTTGCGCACCACGCTGTGCGCCAGGATCAGCCCCTCGCCCTTGCGGTCCTCGCTGACATAGCCGATGCGGTGGCGATGAACGGCGGTCGAGACGTCGGGGATCGTCGCCGGCCGGCCGTCGATGCGCAGCGTACCGGCGGTGATCCGGTCGGCGCCGACGATCGCCTTGGCCAGCTCGCTGCGGCCGGCGCCGACCAGGCCGTACAGACCGACGATCTCGCCGCGGCCGACACTGAGCGCGATGTCGCGATGGCCGGCGGCGGTGGCGACGCCTTCGAGGGCCAGCGCCGGCGGTCCCTCGGCCCGGCGGCGGGCGGCCAGTCGGGCGATCTGTTCGTCGCGGCCGATCATCAGGCGGACCACGTCGGTCCGGGTCATGCCCGCCAGCGGCCGCGATTCGCAGGCGTTGCGGCCGTCACGCAGCACGGTGACGTGGTCGCAGATCTCGAACACCTCCTCCAGCTTGTGGCTGACGAAGACGATGGTGACGCCGTCGTCGCGCAGCCCGCGCAGCAGGCGGAACAGCACCTCGGTCTCGTGCGGGGTGATCGAGGCCGTCGGTTCGTCCATCAGCAGCACCTGGGTGCGCATCGACAGCGCCTTGGCGATCTCGACCAGCTGCATCTGCGCCGCGCTCAGCCGGTTGACCGGGGTGCGCGGGTCGATGTGCAGGTTCAGTGCGTCCAGCCACTTGCGCGCCTCGCGGTGGACCGCGTCGAAGTCGACCAGCCCGCGCGCCGTCGGCAGCTGCTCCAGCATGATGTTCTCGCCGGCGCTGAACCGCGGGATCAGGTTGCGCTCCTGGTGAACCACGCCGATTCCCGCTGCGATGGCGTCGTGCGGGCTGTGGAAATGCTGGGCCTGGCCGCGCAGCAGCACCGCGCCGGCGTCCGGCGCGTGCACGCCGGTCAGCACCTTGATCAGCGTCGACTTGCCGGCACCGTTCTCGCCGAGAAGGGCGTGAATCTGCCCCCGCTCCAGCGTCAGGTCGACTGCGTCGAGGGCCTGCACGCCGGGAAAGGCCTTGCTGACCCCGCGCACCGCCAGCAGCGGGCCGCCGTCGCTCATGGCACGGCCGGTGCGCGGCGGGCGCGCACGTCGCGATAACGGTTGAGCCAGACCGCGCCGAGGATCATCAGGCCCAACAGCAGCTGGACCAGGAACGGATCGACCTCGAGCAGCACCAGCGCATTGGTGATCAGGGTGACCAGCAGCACGCCCAGGCAGGTGCCGGCGACCGAGACGTGGCCGCCGGTCAGCACGGCGCCGCCCAGCACCGGCGCGGCGAAGGAGACGATCAGCCAGCCGTCGCCTATGGTCGGCTGGCCGATCTGGATGCGCGCCACCGCCAGCATGCCGGCCAGCGCCGCCAGCACGCCCGAGAGCACGTGGGCGCCGACGACGGTGCGGCGCAGGTCGATGCCGGACAGCTCTGCGGCATGGGCGTTGCCGCCGACCGCCAGCATCTGCCGGCCGAACACGGTGCGGCGCATCAGCAGCCCCATCGCCAGCGCGATCAGCACCGGCGGCACCAGCAGATAGGGGACCGCGCCGCCGAGAAACGACTCGTTGCCCAGGTCCTTCACCACCTGCGGCACGCCGTAGAACGGCTGCGCCTTGGTGATGCCGAGGTTGATGCCCTTGTAGATCGACAGCGTCGCCAGCGTGATGACGAAAGCGGAGATCCCGGTCAGCACGGTCACGAAGCCGTTGACGAAGCCGCACACCACTCCGATCGCCAGCCCGGCGACGAAGGCCAGCGGCCAGGGCAGCCCCCACACCTCCATCATCCCGGCGAAGGCGATCGCCACCAACCCGCCGATGGCGCCGACCGAAAGGTTCATCTGGCCGATGGCGATGATCACCATCTGCGACAGCGAGACCAGCAGCGACAGCGAGAAGCCGATCAGCACCACATAGATGTTGAGGGCGCTGAGGAAGGCCGGCCGCACCAGCGCCAGCGCGACGATGGCCGCCGCCACGACCAGCGCGAGGCCGGTCCAGTCCTGGGCCCACAGCCGGCGCAGGCCGCTCATCGCGCCGCCACCCGCCGCCGCTCGGCGACCAGGTTGCGCACCCGGTCGAGCACGACCGCCACCAGCAGGATCAGGCCGAGGAATGCCTGCACCCAGAACTCGCCCACTTGCAGCAGCAGCAGCCCGCTGCTGAGCACGGTGACCAGGATCGCGCCCAGCGCCGTGCCGGTCACCGAGACGAAGCCGCCGGTCAGCAGTGTGCCGCCGATCACCGGTGCCAGGAAGGCCGGCAGCAGCCAGTCGGCGCCGATCTGCCCGGCCATCGACGGCAGCGCGGCGCCGTTGCGGGCGGAGACCATCAGGCCGGCCAGCGCCGCCAGGGCGCCGGACAGCGTGTGGCAATAGACGAACATGCGGCCGGCGCGCACGCCCGACAGGGTGGCCGCGCGTTCGTTGGCGCCGGCGGCCAGCATCTCGCGGCCCAAAGCGGTGAACTTGAACAGCCAGCCGAGCAGCAGGCCGGCCGCCAGCATGACCAGCAGCAGCGGCGAGACGAAGCCGAACATCTTGATCTTGGCGAAGTCGGTGAAGTCCTGCGGCAGCTGGTTGAACGGCTCCGCCTTGGTCAGCACGGTCATCGCGCCGAAATAGATGCTCATGGTGGCCAGGGTGATGACGAAGCTGTGCACGCCGGTCAGCACCATCGCCAGCCCGTTGACCGCGCCCAGCAGGGCGCCGAAGGCCAGCGTCAGCGCCAGCGCCGGCAGGATCGGTAGTCCCACCACCTCCATCAGGAAGCCGGCGAACATCGCGGCGCCGACCCCGATCGCGCCGACGGCCAGGTTCAGCCCGCCGGTCACCAGCACCACCATCATCGAGAAGCCGATGACGATGTCGACCGCCATGATGCGGCCCATGCTGTAGAGGTGGAATTTCGACAGGAAGCCGTCCGTGGCCGTGCTGAACAGCAGCACGAACAGCGCGGTCACCAGCACCAGCCCGATCAGGTTCGACCCGATCAGGCCGTGGAGCGCGCGCGAGCTGCCCTGTCCTGCCGTTGTGGCCACGAGCCGTGTCTCTTGGTTCATTGCACCGGATCGGGAAACCGGGTGTGCCCGGGCTCCCCACGCGTATCACCCCTGCAGCGTCATGCCCGGGCCCCTCCCGGGCAGCCACGCCGCGCCGTCAGTGCAGGCGTGAAGGCGTGGTCGGTCGGGGCGAGCCCGACCACGACGCTGGGAGGCGGTTGCCGGCAGGACGCGGGCCGACGCCCGCGGCCCGTGTCCCGCCGTGCGGTCTGCCCTATTGCGGGCAATCCAGGTAGCTGGCCTCGAAGCTGCCCATCAGCTCCTTGGTCACCGCCACCATCGCGTCCTGGTAGTTGGCGATCTGGTCGGCGCCGACGAAGGCCGTGCCGGAATCGATGAACCGGTTGGTCTGCGAGGTCGAGGCCCAGGGGGCATCGTCCTTGAAGGTACAGCCGGCGCGGACCCGGTCCATCGCGAACGAGCCGATATAGGCCTGGCCGTACGGGTTCTGCAGCATGGTCCCGTGGACATAGCCGTCGGCGATGGCGTCGAGCACGACCTGGTCGTGGTCGATGCCGACCATGACGATGCGCTTGTCGCCGATGTTGCGCAGCGCGGTCGAGGCGACGACGGCGGGGATCCACGCCGTGGTGACGATCCCGTCGACCTGGTCGCCGCTGGCAGCCAGGAAGGCGTTGATCTTCTCGTCGGCCGGCTCCGGCGCATCGATGTCGGCGATCACCTGGATGACCTCGAAGTCGCCGCCGGCGGCGTTGGCCTCGTCCACCGCCTGCTGCACGGCGTCGATGCGCAGCTGCGTGTTCGGGTCGACCAGGAAGCCGGTGAAATGGGCGATCTTGCCGCTGTTGCCCAGCGTGCGGATCAGCTCCTGGGTGCCGAGATAGGCCGAATGGCCGGTGTCGGTGCCCAGGCAGAACAGCGCGTCGGTGGGGTCGACGACGCAGCCGGCCAGCGCGGCCGAGGGGATGTCGAAGTCGGCTAGCTCGCTGAGCGTGCTGTTGGTGCCGACCGCATCGCCCGGGAACACCAGGATGGCGTTGTAGCCCTGGGCGACCAGGCTCTCGATCATCTCGTTCTGCAGGCTCAGCTCCCAGGCCGCCGGCACCTTGAAGTCGGCCGCCTCGAGCCCGAAGTCGCGCGCCGCATCCTGGCCCGCCTGCTCCCAGGCTGCGAAATAGGGGTGCGGTCCGCCCGGCACCAGCGCGACGCGGGTGTCGCTGGCCTGGGCCGCCGTCCCGGCGAGCAGCGTCGCCGCGAAGGCCGCCAGGGTCAGCCGCCGGCGGCCACGCCGGATCGTGGTCAGGGTTGCCTGCATGGTTGATGTCTCCTCCCGTTTCTCATGGGCTATGCCTGGCCGCGAAGCCCGGCCTTTTCGTTCCGCCCGACCCGGCCGAGCGGCCGGGCGCCGAACTATAGCCACCCGCAAAGGTGGAATGCACCGTCAAAGGCGCCGCACCGCCGCGAATCTGGACCATGCGGTGTCCGCCGTGTGAATTTTTCGGGCGATGTGACTTTCTTCATTGATTCTCAAGGCACTCGGCCGTATTTACCCAATCGCCCTAATTCGCACGTGCCCAGAGGCGCCGGCATCGCGTCCCATCCGGACGAGGCGCTCGCAAGCAACGACGGTGCGGGCTTTTTCTCCGCCGGTTGTCCATATGCCGGCGTCGCTGAAGAGGCACACCATCCTTGCCCACGTGCGGAACGGGTCTCCCGCTCCAAACCGAAGGCGCTCCAGCGGGGCTCCGCATGCAGCGGCTCCCCTTGTCGACACAGGCCGCGGCCTGTGCGGGCCGGGACGTCTCCACCACGTCTCGCCGTACGGACCGGGGCCGGTCATCACCGGTTTGCAGTGGGACACTTACCGATGGCGACACAGCGCGTATTGGATTTCCTGGCTGAGCGACGACCCGAAGGCCCTTGCCTGGTTCTCGACCTCGACGTCGTCCGCGACAACTACCTGCGCTTCGCAAGCGCCATGCCCGAGACCCGCATCTTCTATGCGGTGAAGGCGAACCCGGCACCCGAGGTGTTGCGCCTGCTGGCCGAGCTCGGCTCGTGCTTCGACACCGCCTCGGTCGCCGAGATCGAGATGGTGCTGGCCGCCGGCGCCACCCCCGACCGCATCTCCTTCGGCAACACCATCAAGAAGGAGCGCGACATCGCGCGCGCCCGCGCGCTCGGTGTCGACCTGTTCGCGGTCGACTGCGTCGAGGAGGTCGAGAAGATCGCGCGCCAGGCCACCGGCGCACGCGTGTTCTGCCGTATCCTGACCGACGGAGAGGGGGCCGACTGGGCGCTGAGCCGCAAGTTCGGCTGTGCGCCGGAAATGGCGGTGCCGGTTCTGGAAGCTGCCCAGCGCGAGGGGCTGTCCGCCTACGGCATCTCGTTCCATGTCGGCTCGCAGCAGCACAACCCGGCGGCCTGGGACCGCGCCCTGGCGCAGTCTGCCGACATCTTCCGCACCCTGTTCGAGCGCGGCATCGCGCTGAAGATGGTCAATCTCGGCGGCGGCTTCCCGACCCGCTATCTGAAGGACGTCCCCGGGGTGACCAACTATGCCGAGGCGATCACGGATTCGATCCGTCGCCACTTCGGCAACCGGCTGCCGGAGACGATCATCGAGCCCGGCCGCGGCATGGTCGGCAACGCGGGCACGATCAAGACCGAAGTCGTGCTGATCTCGCGCAAGTCGGCCGACGATCCGACCCGCTGGGTCTATCTCGACATCGGCAAGTTCGGCGGCCTGGCCGAGACCATGGACGAGGCGATCCGCTATCCGATCCGCACGCCGCACGACGGCGAGGAGACGGCGCCGTGCGTGATCGCCGGGCCGACCTGCGATTCGGTCGACGTGCTGTACGAGAAGAACCCGTACCCGCTGCCGATCGGGCTCGAGATCGGCGACGAGCTGCTGATCGAGGCGACCGGGGCCTATACCACCACCTACTCGTCGGTGGCCTTCAACGGCTTCCCGCCGTTGCGCACCTACGTGATCTGACCCGCTCGGCAGGGCCGGGGCCCGACCGGCCCCGCCCTGCCCGACCTGGCGCGAGACAGCCTGCCGCATCGCATCGCCATTGCCGCCACCCGATGTCCTGACAAGGGGATCGTGACGATCCCGTCAGGCAGGGGGGTGCCGAGATGCAAGCGACACGAGCCATTCCGTTCATTCTTGCCGTGCTGTGCGCCGGCGCCGGACCGGCCGCCACGCAGAGCGCCGCACAGGGCGCCGCACAGGGCGCCAACGACGTGGTCGGCGCCTGGACCGCGCAGAGCGTCGACCAGATGACCGGCGTTCCGTTCGCCGTCCAATACGGCTTCTTCGACGACGGCACATATCAGAAGAGCCTGCAGATCGGAGCCGGCTACGACTACATCGCCGGCCCGTGGTTCACGCAGGGAAACCTGCTGCGGCTGGAGGTGCGCCAGCACTGGTCGACGGCCGGCGAAGGCCCCACGCCGCCCGGGGAATTGTGGTATTTCGAACGGCGCGGCGGCCAGCTGGTCCTGGTCAATGCCGCGTGCCCGTCGCCGCAGATGGCGGCGTTGTGCACCCTGGTGCTCAACCGCGCGCAGTAGGAGCGCTGGACCATGCCCCGACGTCTCGCGGGCGCCCTCGTCGCCCTGTTTGCCGGCTGCGCCGTCGCCGCCGCCGAGGACAATCCCTGGCCGGAGCGGACGGCCGTCGACCTGCAGTTCATGCACGACACCCTGGCGGCCGACCATCCCGGCCCGGCGATCGACCCGGCTTTTGCCGCGCGGCTCGATTCGGCGCTGGCCGAAGGTCTCGCGGCGGCACGGTCGGCCGACAGCGTCACCGCCTACATCTACCTGCTGATGGCCTATGCCAACGCCCTGCCCGACAACCATCTGGAGATCTGGGGCGCACGCGATAACCCGGAATGGGCCAGCGTGCCGCGCCCGCCGACCCTGTATCCCGGCTTCATCACCGCCTGGCGCAACGGCGCCTATCGGGTCAGGGCCGCCGCAGATGCGGGCGAGGTGCGCGACGGCATGGCCGTGGTTTCCTGCGACGGCAGGACGGCGGATGCGCTGGCGGCAGCCAACATCTTTCGCTTCCAGGGCCGCGCGGAGCAGCCGGCCGACCCGATGCGCTTCGCGCCGCTGCTGTTCGTCGACCAGGGCCAGCCCGGTTTCGTCCGGCCCGAGCGCTGCTCGTTCGACGACGCCGGCCGCACTGTCACGGCGGCGCTGCGTTGGCGCGAGACCTCGTTCCGCGAAATCGGCCAGGCCTATGCCGACGCGACGTTCGGCACGCCGCCGCCCTTCGGCGCCACCCGGCTCGGCGACGGCGGGCTGTGGATCGCGCTGCCGACCTTCGTCGCCGGCCAGATCGCCGCGGAGGATGCCGCGGCGGTGCAGGCGATGCTGCGGGACGGCCGCGATGCGCCCTATGTGGTGTTCGATCTGCGCGGCAACGGCGGCGGCAGCAGCTTCTTCGCCGACGGGTTCGCGATGGCCCTGTTCGGCGAGGACTACGTGCGCACATGGCAACGCATCGAATCGGGCGGACGCGCGCCCGACCTTGTTCGCGCCTCGCCGGGCAACCGCGCCTACTTCGCCGGCGCCGGCACGGATGACGACCCGGGAGCGCGCGCCTATTTCGAGATTCTGGTCGCCGCGATCGACGCCGCGCTGGCCGCCGGCGAGCCGGTCGCCGCGCTGGGCGGCCCGACGCCCGAGGCCGGCATCGACATGCCGCCGGCGCCCTATGCCGGACAGGTGTTCCTGCTGACCGACGGCGCTGCATTCAGTTCGACGCTGCTGTTCATCGATACCGTGCTCGGCTACCCCGACGCGGTGCTGGTCGGCTGGCCGACCCGCGCGCACGGCCTCTATGGCGAGCTGCGCCAGGTGCGGCTGCCGTCCGGCTGGGCCAGCCTCGCCTTCTCGACCAAGGCGTTCATGGGACGCGGCGTCGAGGCCGACCTGGCCATCGTGCCCCAGATCCCGTGGGACGGCGAGATAGGCGACACGCCGGCGCTGCAGGCCTGGATCCACGGGCTCGCCGAAGGCCGCTGAGCCGATCCCGGTTGCCATGCCGCCGCCGCCGTGCTGAATCCGGCGCAACGCAGAGGACGGAGGCGAGCATGGCGAACACGACGAAAGTGGGATGGATCGGCGTCGGGCTGATGGGACACGGCGCGGCGCGCAACATCCTGGAGAAGGGCTTTCCGCTGACGGTGATGGCCCACCGCAACCGCCAGCCGGTCGATGACCTGGTCGGCCGCGGCGCCGCCGAGGCGGCGACGCCGGCCGCGGTGGCCGAAGCCTGCGACGTGACCTTCCTTTGCCTGCCGTCGTCGCGCGAGGTGGACCGGGTCGTGCTCGGCGCCGACGGTGTCGCCTCGGCGATCCGCCCCGGCTCGATCGTGGTCGACTGCACCACGGCCGAGCCGGACGAGACGCTGCGCGTCGGTGCGGCGCTGGCCGAGGTCGGTGCGACGCTGGTCGACGCCCCGTTCACCCGCACGCCGAAGGAGGCCGAGGAGGGCCGCCTGAACGTGTTGGTCGGGGCCAGCGACGAGGCGCTGGCGCGCGTCAGGCCGGTGCTGGAGACCTTCACCGAGAACATCTTCCATATCGGCGGCCCCGGCATGGGCCACCGCATCAAGCTGTTCAACAACGCGATCTGCATGGCCATCGCCGCGGCCAATGCCGAGGCGATCGCCGCCGCCGCCAAGCTGGGCATCGACCTGGACATGCTGCACGACGTCATCACCACCGGCGGCGGCGACAGCCGGGTGTTCCGCTCCACCATGCGCTGGGTGCTGGACGGCGACGACAGCCTGCATCGCGGCACGCTGTGGGTCGGCGCCAAGGACATGCGTGCCTTCCTGCGCATGACGGCGGCCGACGACGTCCCGACCCCGATCATCGCCCACGCCGCGCAGAGTTTCACGCTGGCCAATGCGCTCGGCCACGGCGACCGGTTCATCCCGGTGCTGCCGCAGGTGATCGCCTCGCGTTACGGCGCCCATATTCGCGATATCGAGGACTGAGGCTCACGCGGCGCGCCGCTTCGATTGCGCGCGGGCGCGCGCGGCGCTAAGCTTTTCAAAACGAAACGTTTCGATCAACCGCGCGAACGGGAGGAAACCGCCATGAACACGGCGCAGGCGTTGCGGGCGCTCGGCATCACCGATCTCGAACTGCGACCGGAGGAGAAGGAAGCGTTCGACCGCGACGGCTTCTTCATCGCCGAGAACGTGTTCACCCCCGAAGAGGTCGCCACCATGAAGGCGGAGTTCGACCGCCTGCGCGGCATCGAGGGCGAGATGGGCGGGCACGAGGTGCACATCGAACCCGGCGCGCCGCGGCTGTCCAACCTGTTCAACAAGTCTGCCGAGTTCGACCGCTGCCTGACCTGCCGGCCGACGCTGGTCGCCGCCCACTATCTGCTCGGCGAGATCCACACCTACTCGTTGAACGCGCGCAACCCGCTGAAGGGCGAAGGCCAACAGCCGCTGCACTCCGATGTGCCCCGCGTGCACCCGACCGACTGGCGCGCGGTCAACTCGATGGTCATGCTCGACGACATGACCGAGGACAACGGGCCGACCCGGGTGGTGCCGGGCTCGCACAAATGGTCGCCGCTGAACGTGCCCGAGGTGAACCTGGCCGAGGTCACCGAGCAGGTGATCGACGAGGCGACGCGCCCGCGCATTCCGCAGGATCCGCTCGCCCCCTATCCCGGCGAGTTCCACGTGACCGGCAAGGCCGGATCGGTTGCCGTCATCAACGGCTGCTGCTGGCACGGCGGCACCGTCAACACCTCGGGCAAGCCGCGCCGGGTGCTGCACCTGGCGATCGGCCGCCGGGACGTGCCGCAACAGACGGTGGAGCGCAAGCACCTGGGCAAGGACCTGTACGACCGCAGCAATGCGGCGATCCGCTATCTGCTCGACATCGAAGGCGCGGAACCGGTGGTGTTCGGCTATCCGCCGCTGCCGGACAAGGCCGAGACCTGGCTCGCCATCGGCGCCGACGGCGCGCACCACGAGGTCGCTGCGGCGCGGCGCTACTGATGGCGCGGCCGATCGCCGTCGCGCCGCAGCCCCTGCGCGCAGTCGCAGCCGCCGTCCTGCAGGGCGCCGGCTGCCCGCCGGACGAGGCGAAGGTGGTGGCCGATCATCTGGTCGGCGCCAACCTGGCCGGCCACGATTCCCACGGCGTGATCCGGCTGGTCACCTATGTGCCCTGGCTCGCCGACGGCATGGTGCGCGCCGGCCGCAAGGCGAAGGTCACGCACGAGACCGAGGTCGGCGCGGTCGTCGACGGCGACCGCGGCCTTGGTCAGGCGATCGGCGAGGAGGCGGTGCGGGTCGGCATCGACAAGGCGCGCACACGCGGGATTGCCGTCGTGGCGGTGCGCAACACCGGCCATCTCGGCCGCATCGGGCACTGGGCCGAGCGCGCGGCCGAGGCCGGGCTGGTGTCGATGCACTATGTCAACACCACCGGATTCGGCATGCTGGTGGCGCCGTTCGGCAGCACCGAGGCGCGGCTGTCCGCCAACCCGATGGCCTTCGGCGCGCCGCGGCGCGGTGCCCCGCCGATCATTCTCGACATCTCCACTGCGGCCATCGCCGAGGGCAAGATCAAGGTTGCGCGCGCCGCCGGCAAGGCGCTGCCGGCCGGCCTCGTGCTCGACGGCGACGGGCGGCCGACCACCGACCCGGCCGCGTTCTACGGCCCGCCGCGCGGTGCCATCCTGCCGTTCGGCGGCCACAAGGGCCACGGCCTGTCGGTGATGATCGAGCTGCTGGCCGGCGCGCTGACCGGCGGCGGTACTACCGATCCCGGCCGCGACGATGCGCGTTATCTGCTCAACAACATGCTGTCGATCTACCTGGCGCCGGACCTGCTCGGCACCGGCGACGCCTACATCGCCGAGGCGGAGCGGCTGACCGCATGGGTCACCGGCGCACCGCCGGCCGGCACCGGCGACCGGGTGCTGATGCCCGGCGACGTCGAGCGCGAGACCGCGGCCCGGCGAAGTGCCGAGGGAATCCCGCTGGACGCCAACACCGCGGCGGAACTGCGCCGCCTGGCCGAAGGCTTCGGGGCCGACCCCGCGGCACTGGCGGGCTGAAGCGTCTGTGCGTCAGAGGCGGTAGACGCGGGCCGCCGTGCCGCCGCGCACCGCGGCGCGATCCACGGGCGACAGGCCTGCCTGCAGGGTGTCGCTGACGTCGCACCAGCGGCCATAGTCGGCAGCCAGCGTCAGCGGCGGCCAGTCGCTGGCCCACATCACCCGGTCCGCGCCGAAGCAGGCCAGCACATGCGCGGCATAGGGATGCAGATCGTCGGCGCCGGCGCCCGGGCGCGCGCAGTTGAGCAGGCCCGAGAGCTTGCAGGCGACGTTGCCATGACGGGCCAGGGCCGCGATGTCGTCGGCCCAGGGCCGGAAGCGGCCGCCGGCGATGTCGGGCTTGCCGCAGTGGTCGAGCACGATGGCGAGATCCGGGTGCCGCGCCGCGATCGCGGTGGCGTGCGGCAGCTCGTCGGGGTGCTGCACCAGGATGTCGAGGCTGAGGCCGCGCGCCGCCAACATGGCGAGGCCGGGCGCCAAGGCCGGGTCGGCCAGCCACGCCATCGACCGGTTGTCGTCGCGGACCGGGCGCACGCCCTTGTAGCGCGGATCGCCGCAAAAGCCGTCGAGCGTCGCGGCCAGGTCCGGCGCGGCCGGGTCGACCCAGCCGACCACGCCGGCGATGAACGGCCACCGCTTGCCGAGCCCCAGTGTGAACCGGGTTTCCGCCACCGTTTCCGCCGCCTGCACGACGACGATGGCGCCGATGTCGTGGGCTTCGAGATGCGGGGCCAGGTCGACCGGCAAATGGTCGCGCAGCAGCGTCGGCATCGCCGGCGTCAGCGCGGTGTAGTCGCCGCGGGCGAGCTGCCAGAAATGGATGTGGGCGTCGATGCGCCGTTCGGCGGCTTCAGCCATGGCCCTCGGCGGCCAGCACCGCGTCCGCCGCCCTGCCCCGCCGCTCGCCGGCGATGATCATCGCCAGCACGTCGTCCTTGCTGACGTCCTCGGTGCGGACGGTGCCGACCAGCCGGCCGTTCTTCAGCACGCTCAGCCGATGCGACAGCGCGAACACGTCGTGGATGTCGTGGCTGATCAGGAAGATGCCGATGCCCTCGTCGGCCAGCGCCTTGATCAGATCGCCGACCTTGGCCGTCTCCTCCGGTCCCAGCGCCGCGGTCGGCTCGTCCATGATCAGCACCCGGGCATTGAAGTGGATCGCACGGCCGATCGCCACCGCCTGGCGCTGGCCGCCGGACAGGTTGGCGACGATCTCGTGCAGCGACGGCAGCCGCAGCCGCAACCGGTCCAGCACCTGGCGCGCCTGGTGCTCCATCGCCTCCTCGTCGAGGATGCCGAAGCGGGTGGTCTCGCGGCCGAGGAACAGGTTGGCGGTGGCGTCGAGGTTGTCGGCCAGCGCCAGGCTCTGGTGGATGGTCTCGATGCCGAGCGCGCGGGCGTCGCGCGGCGAGCGGATCTCGACCCGGCGGCCGTCGAGCAGGATGTCGCCCGCATCGGCGGTGTAGACCCCGGCCAGGATCTTGATCAGCGTGGTCTTGCCGGCACCGTTGTGACCGAGCAGGCCGACCACCTCGCCCGGCTGCACATCGATGGTGACGTCCTCGACCGCGTGTACGCCGCCGAAGGTCTTGTAGATGCGCCGCATCTCGACCAGCGGGGTGCTCACGACCGCTTCCTCCGGAACGCCATGTCGATCACCACCGCGCTGACCAGCACCACGGCGATCACCATCTTCTGCACCGGGGAATCGAGCCGCAGCAGCACCATCCCGCTCTCCAGGCTCTGGATGAACAGCGCACCGAGTACGGCGCCGAAGATGGTGCCGAGCCCGCCGGCCAGCGAGGTGCCGCCGACCACGGCGGCCGCGATCACCTGCAGCTCGGTCATGATGCCGGTCGCGTTTGTGGCCGCGTTCAGCCGCGCGGTCACTACAACGGCGGCCAGCCCGGCGAGGAAGCCCATCAGGGTGAAGGTCGAGACGACGACCTTGCGGGTGTCGATGCCGACCAGCTCGGCGCTGTCCGGGTTGCCGCCGATGGCATAGATGTAACGGCCGAAACGGGTGCGCTTGGCAATGAACGACATCGTCGCCGCCACGCCGAACAGGATCAGCACCGGCACGGCGATGCCCATCGGCTCCTCGGTGTTCGGCTTGTTGTAGTTGTTCATGGTGTTGACGAACACCAGCACCACCAGCGACCAGAAGGCGATCATCGCCGCCTCCATCGCCGGGTGGCGCAGCGGGAAGCCGTATTTCCTGCGCCGGCGCCGGGTGGCGAGCGTGCCCCAGGCGATGGCGGCCACCGCGGCGGCGCCGACGATCCAGCTCCAGGTCTCGCCGATGGTGCCGTTCAGGCCGCCGCCGATGATCTGGAAGGTCTCGTCCAGCGGCGCGATGGTGACGCCCTCGGTCACCTGATAGGCGGCATTGCGGTAGAACATCAGTCCGGCCAGGGTCACGATCAGCGCCGGCACCCGCAGATAGGCGACGACCAGGCCGTTGATCAGGCCGAGCAGCACGCCGCCGGCGACCATCGCGACCGTGGTGATCCACCAGGCGTTCGGGTCGTCGAGGCCGAGGCTGCGCACCTGCAGCAACGCGCCGCACACGCCGATGAAGCCGAGCAGCGAGCCGACCGAGATGTCGATGTTGCGGGTGACGATCACCAGCACCATGCCGGTCGCCATGATGCCGACGACAGCGAACTGCACCGACAGGTTGAACAGGTTGCGGGCGCTGAGGAACACGCCGCCGGTGGCGGCATCGAGCGCGACCCAGACGACCGCCATGATCGACATCAGCGCGATCAGGCGCGTGTCGATACCCGTGGCGAGCGCGATCTGCCGCGCACGCTGCTGCAGCGTTTGCACGCCGGCCGGTCCGCCGGACAGGGTCATGGTCATGGCGCGTTACGAGCGTGACCGGCGTCGCCGGCGACGGGGGGACCGTCGGCGCGGCCCAGTCCGCCCCGCCCCGGTCCGCCCCGGCCATCCGCCGGGACCGGCCGCCCGGTCAGCATGCGGCGCCGGCTGGACGCCGCATGCCTCCCATGGCCCCGGTCGCCCCCTATTGGCAAGCCGCGGGCGCGTTCTCGGTCACGCCCTGGCACAGGTCTTCCTTGCTGATCCAGTCGGAATCGACGACCAGATTGAGGTTGTCGCGGGTGATGGCGATCGGCTCCAGCAGGATCGCGCTCTGCATCTGGCCTGACGGCGTCTCGTAGGGCTGGGCGCCGGCAACCTCCGCCATCGGCGTGCCCTCGCCGAGTGCGACGGCGGCGACGGCGGCGGTCTGGCCGAGCGAATAGGAGTTCTTCCAGACCGAGACGGTCTGGTCGCCGCGCGCGATGCGGTTGAGCGCGGCGATGTCGCCGTCCTGCCCGGACAGCGCCACCCCGTGCATGCCCTGGGCGGCCATCGCCGCGGCAGCGCCGCCGGCCATGCCGTCGTTCATCGCCAGCACTGCGTCGATCTCGTTGCCGCTCATGGTCAGGATCTGGTCCATCGCGGTCTGCGCGACGTCCGGCTTCCAGTTCTCGATGAACTGCTCGGCGACGACGGTGATGGCGCCGCTGTCGATCAGCGGCTGCACCGCCTGCATCTGGCCTTCCTTGAACAGGTTGACGATCGACATCGACGGGTCGCCGTTCAGGATCGCCCAGTTGCCGCCGGGCTGGGCGGCAACCAGCGCCTCGCCCATCAGCCGGCCGACGGCGATGTTGTCGAAGCTGATGAACAGGATGTCGGTCATGTCCACCGGCACGTCATAGGCGATGACCGGGATGCCGGCGGCCTGCGCCGACTGGATCGCCGGCACCACCGCGAAGCTGTCCTGCGCCAGCACGATCAGCACGTCGGCGCCGCTGGAGATCAGGCCCTCGATGTCGGTGATCTGCTTCTGCGGGTCGGCCTGCGCGTCGGCGCTGACATACTCCCAACCGGGACCTTCCAGCGCGTCGAGAATGCCGCGCTCGTCGATGCGCCAGCGCTCTTCCTGGAAGTGGCGCCAGCTGACCCCGATCACCTTGTCCTGGGCCAATGCCGCGCTAACCGGGACCAGCATGCTGCCGGTCAACAGGCAAAGGGCCAGCGTCCGCTGTGATGTCATCGTTCGTCTCCTCCCCAAACACAAGGCGCCAGCCGGCCTGAAGACCGGTCTTCGCACGCCTACGCAAAGCTTACAGTCATGTGCGGTGCGACACAATGGATCATCCGAAACGTTTTGGCCGGAATCATCTTGCGGGCCGGTCCGCGGGAATTCACACGCCGCGGCGTGCGTGGCATCGTCGCGCGCGGACGCAGGCCGGACCGGCCCGTCCGGACGGTTGGGAAGGAGAGTTCGGGATGATCGACCAGGCGTTGATCGAAACGGTGCGTGCGCGGCTCTATTCGGCCGTGCTGTCGGACACGCTGGATGGGCTGGGCCACACCGAGCAGGCGATGCACCCCTCGCTGCGCCCACTCGACGAGAGCCTCGTCCTGTTCGGCCGCGCCCGCACCGGGCTCTACATGGAGGTCTATGCCGAGACGCCGGGCGAGAACCCGTATGAGCTGGAGATCGCGCTGGTCGACGACCTGAAGCCGGACGACGTCGCCGTGCTCGCCTGCCCGCGCGGCGAGCGGGTGGCGCCCTGGGGCGAACTGCTGTCGACCGCTTCGGTGGCGCGCCGGGCTGCCGGCTGCGTCACCGACGGGCTGGTCCGCGACGTGCGCCTGATCCGCGGCATGAAGTTCCCGGTGTTCGCCGGCGGGATCGGTCCGCTCGACAGCAAGGGCCGCGGCACGATCATGCGCATCGACGTGCCGGTGCGCTGCGGCGGCGTGCGCGTCAACCCGGGCGACTGGGTGTTCGGCGACGTCGACGGCGTGGTGGTGCTGCCTGCCGCGGTCGCGGAACGGGCCATCGACCTGGCACTGCAGAAGGTATCGAGCGAGAACGCCATGCGCGAGGACCTCGCCGCCGGCCAGCCGCTGAAGGACGTCTTCGCGAAGTACGGGATCCTCTGAGCCGGGGCTCAGTTGACGAACTGCGGCATCAACCAGCGCGGCAGCGCCATGATCACGTCCGGCAGCACGACGATCAGCACCAGCACCAGCAGCATCGGGATCAGCAGCACGCACACGTCGCGCAGCGCCTGCACCACCTTGATCTTGCCCAGCGAGCAGGCGATCAGCAGGCACAACCCGTAGGGCGGGGTCACCAGCCCGAAGGCCAGGCTGACCACGCCGATGATGGCGAAGTGGATCGGGTGGATGCCGCCGGCCTCCGCCACCGGGCGCAGCACGGTGCCGAGAATGATGATCGCCGGGATCGCGTCGATGAACATGCCGATCACCAGGAACGCCCCGGCGATGGCCAGCCCGATGCCGATGCCGCTGAGCCCCCAGCCGACGATCACGTCGACCAGCGCCTGCGGGATGCGGAAATAGGCCAGGATCCAGCCGAAGGCCGACGCGGTGCCGATGCAGAACAGCGAGATCGCGGCGAAGCGGCCGGAGTCGTAAAGGACCTTCGGCACCTCGCGCGGCCGGATCGAGCGGTAGATCAGCAGCCCCAGTGTCAGCGAATAGATCACCGCGATCACCGAGGCCTCGGTGGGCGTGAACCAGCCGAGCACGATGCCGCCGACGATGATGGCGGGGGTGGCCAGCGCCAGCAGCGCGCGGGCCAGCGCCTGGCCGAAGTCGCGCAGCGAGGCGCGCGAATAGACCGGATAGTTGTAGACCCGGGCGTAGACGTACACCGTCGCCATCATCGACAGCGCGATCAGCACGCCAGGGATGACGCCGGCGAGGAACAGCCCGCCGACCGAGACCGACATCAGCCCGCCCCACACCACCATCAGGATCGACGGCGGGATGATCACGCCCATCACCGACGAGCAGGCGGTGACCGCAACGGAGAAGCGGGTGTCGTAGCCCTGCTTCTGCATCGCCGGGATCAGCAGCGAGCCGATGCCGGCCGCATCCGCGGTCGACGAGCCGGAGATGCCGGCGAACAGCATCGAGACGACCACGTTGATGTGGCCGAGCCCGCCCGGCAGGTGCCCGACCATCGCCTTGGACAGGTTGATCAGCCGTTCGGTGATGCCGGCCGAGTTCATCAGGTTGGCCGCCAGCAGGAAGAACGGCACCGCCAGCAGCACGAACGAGTTGTACGACTTGAACATCTCGCGCGCCAGCATCACCGGGGTCAGGCGATCCTCGATGAAGAACACCGGCACGCAGGCGAGACCCAGCGCGAAGGCCACCGGGACGCGCAGCACGATCAGCACGCCGAACACCGAGAACAGGATGGCGGCGACCTCGCCGGCGCTCATGCCGGCTGCTCCGTGCGGAAGCGGCGAATATCGGCAGCGATGCGCTCGAACAGGAACAGCACCCAGGTCACGCCGGCGATCGGCCAGGCGATGTAGATCGTCAGCATCGGCAGGCCGGAAATCTCGGACTGCTGGCGCGACCCCAGCACCGCGAAGTCGTAGCCGTAGTAGATGAAGGTGATGGCGACGCAGAACACCGCCAGATGCGCGAACAGTGTGATGGCCGCGTTGAGCCAGCGCGGAATCCGGTCCGGCAGCAGGTCGACGTCGAAGTGGGTGCCGTCGCGCACAGCGACCATGGCGCCGAGCATGATCACCCAGACGAAGCAGAAGCGGGCGATCTCTTCGGTCCAGATGAAGCGCGGGATGATGCCGACATGGCGCGACAGCACCTGCATCAGGATCGGGACGATCAGTCCGCCCATCAACAGCGTCAGCAGCAGTTTCAGCAGCCGGTAATAGGCGTCGAGGATCTTGGTCAGTGCGCTCACGGCGGCGATCCGGCACACGCGTCGGCCCGACACGCCACCGGCCGCGCGCAGATGGCGCGGCCGGCGACGGACGGGTCGAAGCGTTCAGGCGGGAATGGCGCTCAGTCGGCCTGGACGGCGTTGATCGCGTGCAGGACCTCGGTGGCGCCCAGCGAGGCGGCGTATTCCTCCTTCACCGGCTCGGCCAGCGACAGCAGCTGGTCGCGCTCGGTGAACACCACCGTCTGCAGCAGGCCGGCCGCCTCCATCGCCGCCAGCTTCTCGCTGTCCTGGCTCGATTCCAGTTGGCGGCCGTACTCGCCGGCTTCCTGGCCCGCGCGCAGGATGGCCTGCTGCAGGTCTTCCGGCAGCCGGCGGAAGGTGGCGCCGGCAAAGCACAGCGGGCGCACCGTGATCGCATGCTGGGTCAGCGAGATGAACGGCCCGACCTCGTAGAAGTGCATCTGCTCGATGCCGGCCGCCTCGTTCTCCGCGGCATCGATCACGCCGGTCTGGATCGCGTTGTAGACCTCGTCATAGGCGATCACCGACGGTGCGGCGCGAACCGCCTCGAAGATCATGGTCTGGATCGGCGCGCCCATCACACGCATCGGCAGGCCTTCCAGCTCGGCCATGTTGGTGACCGGGCGATTGACGATCAGGTTGCGGGTGCCGCCGCCGCCATAGCCGATCAGCATCACGTCGCCGTTGTTGTAGACGTCGTCGACGATCGGTTGGAACGCGTCGCTGCGCAGCACCGCGTCCCAGTGGTCGAGGTCGCGGAACAGGAACGGCATGTCCATCAGCGGCGCCATTGGCGAGAAGGTCGACATGTGCGACGGCGACACCACCGCATAGTCGACCGAGATGCCCTGGCTCATGTACTCGAAATAGTCCTTCTCGAGCCCGAGCTCGCTGTTCTTGTGCAGCTCGAACACTACCTCGTCCGGTCCGGTGTAGTACTCGTGCACCAACTCTTCGAACTTGACCATCAGCTTGGTGAAGGCGTGGTTGTCGTCGAACTGCACGGCGCCGATCAGCGTATAGGTCTCGGCGGACGCAGCCGTCGTCGCGAGGGCCAGGGCGGCCGCCGCGGCGGAGGCGTACAATGTGCGGATACCAGTCTTCATCGGTCGTTCCTCCCGATCATGCGATGATTTCTTGCTTGTGTGCCGACCATAGCGGCATCGCTCGGCGGTTGGCCAGCGTGAACCGCGTTATCGATAACATTTCAGCGAATCCGCGCCTTTCGGCGTAACCGGCATCCGTCGTGCCGTCAGGCGCCGTTGCCGCGCAACAGGCCGGCCGAGGCCCGGGCGAACGCAGTTGCCTCGTCGTAGAGACGCGCGAGCCGCGCCGTCCGCGCCTGCCGGTCGGGCCGCGGCCGCACCGGCGGCCCCGCGCCAATGTCGGCGGCCCGGACCAGGCCGCAGGCGACGGCGGCGCCGACCGCCGTTACGGTCTCCGGTTCCGCCGCGACATGCACCGGCGTATCGAGGCAGTCGGCAATCAGCGCCGCCCACAACGCGCTGCGCGCACCGCCGCCGCACAGGCCGACGCGGGACGGAACCGAGTCGCCGCACAGCGCACGCAGACTGGCGCGCAGCGCCAGCGCCACACCTTCGAGCACGGCGCGGTAGAGCGCGCCCGGCCCGTGCGCCGCGTCCAGGCCGAGGAACGCGCCGCGCACGTCGAGGTCGAGGAATGGCGAACGCTCGCCGTTGAGGTAGGGCAGGAACAGGATGTCCGGGGCATCGCGGTCCGCCTCGCGCGCCGCCTGCTCCGCCGCCGCCGGCTCAAGGCCGAACACGCGCCGGGCCCAGGCTGCAGCACCGCCGGCCGACAGCAGCGGCAGCACCTCGATCACCAGCCCGGGCCGCGGATGCGCCAGGCGGTAGCAGGGCCGCGGCCGGCCCAGCGTGTCGTCGGACACGACCCGTGCGACCCAACCGGTGGTGCCGAGATGGACGCTGACATCCCCCGGCGCGACACAGCCGGAGCCGACCGTGGCGGCGCCGGCATCGCCGCAGCCCGCATGGACCGGCAGGCCTTCGGCGAGGCCGAGCGAACGCGCCGCCGCCGCGCCCAGCGTCCCCACCACGGTATCCGCCGCCACGAGCGCGGGCAGCCGCTGCGCCTCGATCCCGAGCAGGTCGAGCAGCGGTGCGCTCCAGCGCCGGGTTGCCAGTGCCATCAAGCCGCTGGTGGTGGCCGTGGTCGGGTCCGACACGGCGCGCCCGGTCATGCGCAGGATGAGGAAGTCCTTCGGCGACAGCAGCAGCCAGCGCGCTGCGGCCAGCACGTCGGGCGCATCCTCGGCCAGCCACAGCGCCTTGAAGGCCGACATCAGCGGCTCCGGCGCATTGCCGAGGACGGTTGCGGCATCGGCGGCGGCCAGGGCGGGCCCATGCCGCGCCAGCCAGGCCTCGCCGCAGGAATCGGCATAGAGGATGGCGTCGGCGACCGCCCTGCCCTGCGCCGACACCGGCACGAGATTCTCCATGGTCCCGGTCAACGCAATTGCCCGCGGCGCGACCGGCCCGAGGCCGGCCACTGCCGTGCAGGCCGCCTGCCACCAGGCCTCCGGCCGCTGCCGATAGGGCGCCGGCTCGGCGCCATAGCCCGCCTCCGCGGCGGCCGCGATACGGCCCTCGGCGTCGACCAGCGCCGCCTTCAGCGCCGAGGTGCCGGCGTCGAGCACCAGCACGGGACCGCCGCTGCCGCTCACGACGGCCGCCCCAGCCGGCGCACCAGCACCGCCGCGATGATGATCGCCCCGGTCAGCATCTTCTGCACGAACGGCTCCACGCCGACGATGGTCAGCCCGTTGGCGAGCACGCCGGCGATGGCGACGCCGAGGAATGTGCCGGCGACGGTCGGGGTCCCGGTCGGCGACGCGGTGGTGCCGAGGAACACGGCGGCATAGGCCGGCAGCAGCAGCGGGTCGCCCATGGTGTGCTGCACGCTGCCCAGCCGTGCGGCCAACAGCAGCCCGGCCAGCCCGGCCAGCCCGCCGGACAGGACGAAGGCGAGGATGCGGTCCTGCACGATCGGCAGGCCGGCGAGCCGGGCCGCCTCGCGGTTGCTGCCGATCGCGTGCAGGCGGCGCCCGAACTCGGTCCGCGCCAACAGGAAGGCGACGGCCAGCAGCACCGCGGCCATCCACCAGGCCAGGGTGGGGATGCCGGCGACATCGCCGCGCGCCAGCGCCTTGAAGCCGTCGGGCACGCCCTGGAACAGGCTGGCGCCGCCGGAGGCCCAGTAGGCGATGCCGCCGAGGATGGTGCCGTTGGCCAGGGTGGCGACGAAGGACGGCACCGCGAAGGCCGCGACCAGCACGCCGTTGATCGCGCCGCCGGCCAGCGCGGCGACCATCCCCGCCGCCAGCGCCGGCACGACGCCGAGCTGCTCGCCGAACAGCGCGACGCACAGCACCGCGGACAGCGAGGCGATGAAGCCGATGGACAGGTCGAACTCGCCGATCACCATGACCAGCGTCGCCGCGGCGGCGACGATGGCGAGCGTCGCCACCTGCTGCAGCAGGTTGGCGAGGTTGGCCCAGCTGGCAAAGGCGTCCGGCGCCGCCGCGGCAAAACCGGCGCAAAGCAGGACGAAAGCGACCGCCGTGCCCCAGCGCTGCAGCGCGGCCAGGCTCATGCCGCTTCCGCGGCCTGCGCGGCGACGTCGAGCGCGTGGCCGTCGGCCGCCGAGCCGTCGACGACCGCAGCCAGAGCGCCGCCGCGCATGACCGCGATCCGGTCGCCGAGGGCGAGCGCCTCGTCGCGGTCCGAGGTTGCGAGCAGCACAGCGCAGCCCTGCGCCGCCATGTCACGGACCAGGCGGTGGATCTCCGCCTTGGCGGCAATGTCGACGCCCTCGCTCGGCTCGTCGAGCAGCAGCAGGCGCGGGCGCTCCTGCAGCCAGCGCCCGAACATCAGCTTCTGCTGGTTGCCGCCGGAGAGGGTGGCGGCCGGCTGGCGCGGGCTGCCGAAGACCAGGCGCAGGCGGCTGGCTGCGTCGGCGAATGCGGCCGCTTCCCGCCGGCGATCGGGGACCGGCAGGCCTGCATGCGCGCGGAAGCGCGCGAGCCGCGGCAGGGTCAGGTTCTCGACCAGCGGCCGGTCGGCCAGCAGCCCGTTGCGCCGCCGGTCGTCGGGCACATAGGCGACACCGCGGGCGATGGCCTGGCGCGGGCCGCGCGGCCGGAAGTCGCTTCCGTCCAGCTGCATGGCGCCGGAAACCGCCCCTTCGCCCCAGATCGCGCGCAGCAGGCGCGACCGGCCGGCGCCGTTGCGGCCGTAGAGCGCGACCACCTCGCCGCCGCCAACGTCGAGGTCGAACGACGGGCCGCCGGGGACCAGCCGCATGCCGGCCAGCCGCAGCACCGGCGTTCGGTCGCCGCCGGCGCCATGGCGTTGCCGGTCGGCCGGAGCCTCGAAGCCCATCAGCCGCACCAGGTCGGCAACGGTGGCCTCGCCGGTCGCGCAGGAACCGCCGCGCCGGCCGTCATGCAGGCTGGTCACCCGGTCGCACACCGCCAAGACCTCGTCGAGGCGATGGCTGACGAAAACCATCCCGATGCCCTCGGCACGCAGGTCGCAGAGCGCGCGCAGCAGCCTGTCGGTCTCCGCCGCCGACAGGGCCGCGGTCGGCTCGTCCAGCACCAGCACCCGGCCGCGATCGGCCATCGCCCGCACGATCAGGACCAACTGGCGCATGCCGGCCGAGAGCCTGGCCGCCGGTACATCCAGCGGCAGCTCGGGCGCCAGCCGCGCCGCGATCGCGGCGACCTCGGCGCGCATCGCCTGCCGGTCGATCATGCCGCGTCGGCGCGGATAGCGCCGCCCCAGGAAGCAGTTCTCGACCGCATCGAAGATCGGCACCAGCGGCGCATTCTGGTGGATGAAGCGCAGGCCGGCCGCATGGCTCGCCGCCGGAACGCCCGTGGCGATGCGCCGGCCCGCCACCGTCACAGTGCCGGAATCCGGGTGAAGAACACCCGCCATCACTTTGATAAGCGTGGATTTCCCGGCGCCATTGTGGCCGATCAGCCCGTGCACCTCGCCGGCCCGGACGGTGAAATCGACGGCATCGAGCGCCCGGGTGCGGCCGAAGCTGTGGCCGATGCCCGCCAGCGCCAGCAGGGGCTCACCCGCAGGAGACACCGAGGCTGTCTCGCGTGATCAGTTCCACCGGCGCATACATCTCGCCGGCCTCCACCGCCGCACCGCCGAACACGGCCTCCAACTGCTCGGCGGCGATCCGCGCCATGTCGCCGAAGCCCTGGCGCACGGTGGCGATGAACGGGGAGCAGGCCTTGATCAGCTCGATTGCCTGCGGGTTGCCGTCGATCCCGGCGATGACGATGCCGGAGCGCCCGGCTGCCTCGATGGCGAGCTGGGCGCCGATGCCGGGCTCGTCCCAGGCGGCCCACACCGCGTCGATGTCGCCCTCGCCCGGATGTGCCAGCAGGATCGAATCCATCGCATTGCGGCTGTCGTCGATCTGACCGGGCACCTGGACGTAGTGGCTGGCGACCTCGGTCACGTCGGGGTTGGCCGCCAGCGCGTCGTCCAGTGCGATCTCGCGCTGGCGCACGCCTGGATGCGCCGAGTGGAAGAACCGGACGATCTGGCCCGCGCCGCCGATGGCGTCGAACAGGTAGGCCGTCATCGTCTGGCCGAGCACGTAGTTGTCGGAGGTGACGTTCAGCGCGACTGCGGGATTGGCCGCCCCGTCGATGGCGACCACCGGGATGCCCGCGGCGGCGGCGGCGTCGATCTGGTCCTGCATCTGGGCCGGATCGATCGACACCACCACGATGGCGTCGACGCCGGAGGCAGTGACGTCCTCGATCCGGCTGGCCATCGCTGCGAGGTCGCCGGCGGTGTCGACCAGGTCGATCTGCCAGCCGCGCGCCTCGGCCTCCGCCGAAAAGGTCTCCACCATCTCCGCCGTCGCCACTGCCGAGAGATAGGGGGTCACGACCGCGATTCGCTCGCCGGCCGCGGCGGCGGGGCCGCCTGCGGCGATCAGCAGGGCCATGGCAGCCGTCGTTGCGGCCAACGTGTTGCGCATTGCGGTCTCTCCCCCGTCCTTTGGCGTGCAGCGGCCGTCAGCGCGGCCGGCGCCATTCATCCGCACAGTTCTGCCCCGCGTCAATCGCCGACCTGCCATGCGCGATGCGCAATGCTGCGTTGCACACCGCCGCTCTGCCCGCGCTTGCCCGCCGGACACGGTCGTGAAACTGTGCGTGCCATGCACGAACCGGTCGCAATTGCCCAGCGGGCCGCCCCCCGCTTCACGGAGTTTGTTGCCCTCGTCGCGCTGATGATGGCGATGACGGCGCTGTCCATCGACATCATGCTGGTGGCGCTGCCGGAGATCGGTGCCTGGTATGCGCTGACCGACCCGAACGCCCAGCAATATGTGATCGTCGCCTACATGATCGGCTTCGCGCTCGGCCAGCCGCTCTACGGGCCGCTGTCCGACCGCTTCGGGCGCAAGCCGGTGCTGTACTTCGGCATGGGCCTGTTCATCCTCGGCACCGTCGCCGCGGTGCTGGCGCCGGGCTATGCGGTGATGCTGCTGGCGCGCGGCCTGCAAGGATTCGGCTCGGCTTCGGCGCGGGTGATCGGTGTCGCCATCACCCGCGACCTGTTCGTCGGCCGCGGCATGTCGCGGGTGATGTCGTTCGTCATGATGGTGTTCATGATCGTGCCGATCGTGGCGCCGTCGCTGGGCAGCGCGATCCTGACGGTCGGCGACTGGCGCTGGGTTTTCCTCTCGCTGCTGATCGGCGCCGTGGTGCTGGTCGGCTGGACCTGGCTGCGGCTGCCGGAGACGCTGGCGCCGGAGAATCGGCGGCCGCTGTCGTGGGTGGCCCTGGCCAGCGCGGTGAAGCTGCTGGTCGCGGACCGCCAGACCCTGGGCTACACCGTCGCCACCGGCTTCATCTTCGGCTGCCTGATCGCCTATATCAGCAGCGCCGAGCAGGTGTTCGTCGACGCCTATGCGCTGGGCAGCGACTTCCCGCTGGTGTTCGGCTCGATCGCCGCGACCATGATCCTGGCCAGCATCACCAACGTCCGCTTCGTCGAGCGGGTCGGCATGCGGCGGATCTCGCACGCCGCCAGCGTGGCGCTGGTGGTCGCCTGCGCGGTGTTCGCCGCGATCGGCTTTCCGGACCACCCGCCGCTGGCCGTGTTCATCGGGTTCCTGGTGGTGCTGTTCTACTGCTTCGGCCTGGTGATGCCCAACTTCAATTCGCTGGCGATGGAGCCGCTCGGCCACATGGCCGGCATCGGCTCATCGTTCATCGGCTTCTACACGACCATCGCCGGCGCGGTGCTCGGTGCCGTGGTCAGCCAGTCGTTCGACGGCGGCATCCGCCCGCTGATGATCGGCTTCACGGTGCTCAGCGTGCTGACGCTGATCTCGGTGCTGCTGACCGAACGGGGCAAGCTGTTCCAGGCGCACCAGGTCAGTCACTGAGCGCGCGGATGCGGGCCAGCAGCCCGCGGGTCGAGCCATCCTTGCCCGTGTCCGCCGCCTCGCCCTTGACCATCGGCAGCAGTGCGCCGGCCAGCTGCTTGCCCAGCTCCACGCCCCACTGGTCGAACGAATTCACGTCCCAGATCGCGCCCTGCACGAACACCTTGTGCTCGTAAAGCGCGATCAGCCGGCCGAGCGCGAACGGGTCGAGCCGGCGGTGGAGCACGGTGGTCGACGGCCGGTCGCCGGGGAAGGTGCGGTGCGCGGCAAGCGCGTCGATGCGCGCGGGTGCGGCGCCGGCCGCGGCCATCTCGGCACGCACCTCGGCCTCGGTCTTGCCGAACGCCAGCGCCTCCGCCTGGGCCAGGCAGTTGGCCAGCAGCATGGCGTGGTGGTCGCCCAGCCGCTCGTTCGGCTGCGCGGCGACGATGAAGTCGACCGGGATCACGTCGCTGCCCTGGTGGATCAGCTGGAAGAAGCTGTGCTGGGCGTTGGTGCCCGGCTCGCCCCAGATCACCGGCCCGGTCGCGGTGGCAACCGGCGTGCCCTGGCGGGTGACCCGCTTGCCGTTGGACTCCATGTCCAGCTGCTGCACATAGGCCGGGAAACGGGCCAGGCGCTGGTCGTAGGGAATCAGCGCGACGGTCGGCCATCCCATGGCATTGCGCCGCCACAGGCCGACCAGCGCCAGCAGCACCGGCAGGTTCCTGTCGAGCGGCGCCGCGGCGAAATGCGCATCCATCGCCTGCGCCCCGGCCAGGAAAGCGCGGAAGTTGGCCGCACCGACGGCGATCGCCAGCGGCAGGCCGATCGCAGACCAGACCGAATAGCGGCCGCCGACCCAGTCCCAGAAGCCGAACACCCGCGCCGGGTCGATACCGAATGCGGCGGTCGCATCGAGATTTGTCGAGACGGCGGCCAGGTGGGCGCCGACCGCTGCCGGCGGCAGGCCCGCCGCCAGCCAGGCCCGCGCCGAGCGGGCGTTGGCCATGGTCTCCAGCGTGGTGAAAGTCTTCGAGGCGACGATGAAGAGCGTCGTGGCGGGGTCGAGCCCGGCCAGCGTGTCGGTCAGGTCGGCACCGTCCACGTTGGCGACGAAGTGCAGCCGCGGACCGTCGGCGAACGGGGCCAGCGCACGCGTCGCCATCGCCGGGCCGAGATCGGATCCGCCGATCCCGATATTGACCACATCGGTGAAACGCCCGCCGCCCGGTGGCGCATAGGCGCCGCTGCGCACCGCCTCGGCGAAGGCGCAGAAGCGGTCGAGCACCGCGTGGATCTCGCCCGCCACCGGGCGCCCGTCGACCGCCACGGCCGAGGCGGCCGGCGCGCGCAGTGCGGTGTGCAGCACCGCCCTGCCCTCTGTCAGGTTGATCGGCGCACCGGCCAGCATGGCGTCGCGGCGGCCCTCGACGTCGGCGGCGCGCGCCAGGGCGAACAGGGCATCGAGGGCGCCGGTGTCGATCTTCTCTTCGAGAAATCGACCGTCATGTCGTCGAGCTGCCGGCTGAACGTCTCGAAGCGGCGCGCATCGGCCGCGAACAGCGCGCGCAGCGTGGTCGCGCGCAACCGCTGCGCCGCCGCGTGAACATCCGCCCAGGCCCGATCCAGCGTCATGGTCGCCTCCCTTGCGGTGGTTGCGCGGCCGCTCAGGCCTCGATCTCGCGCCAGCGCCGGCCGTCGCGGTGGATCAGCATCAGCGCGTCCTCCGGCCCGGTTCCGCCGGCGGTATAGGCCTGCGGCCGCGTGCCCGCCTGCGCCCACGCCTCGATGATCGGGTCGACCCAGGACCAGGCCGCCTCCACCTCGTCCGATCGCATGAACAGCGTCTGGTCGCCGCGGATCACGTCCATGACCAGCCGCTCGTAGGCATCCGGCAGCTGATGGCCGGAAACGCCGAGCGAGCTCGCGAAGGTCATGTTGAGCGGCACCTCGATCAGCCGCATGCCGCCGGGCCCCGGGTCCTTGATGGTCAGCCGCAGGGTGATGGCCTCGTCGGGCTGCAGCCGGATGACCAGCGCGTTGCTGCGCGCGGCGCCGGCCTGCGGCGGGAAGATCGAATGCGGCGCCTCCTTGAACACGACCGCGATCTCCGACAGCCGCGCCTGCAGCCGCTTGCCGGTGCGCAGGTAGAACGGGGTGCCCGACCAGCGCCAGTTGGCGATGCCCGCCTTCAGCGCCACGAAGCTCTCGGTGGTCGAGCCGGCGTCGCCCACGTCCTCGCCATAGCCGGACATGCCGTCGCGCGCGCGGTACTGGCCGCGCACCGCCCTCCGGTCGACGTTGGAGGCATCGATCGGCTCCAGCGCCCGCAGCACCTTCAGCTTCTCGTCGCGCACCGCATCGGGCTCGAAGCGGAACGGCGGCTCCATCGCCGTCAGGCACAGCAGCTGCAGCAGGTGGTTCTGCACCATGTCGCGCATTGCGCCGGAGCGGTCGTAATAGGCCCCCCGCCCCTCCACGCCCACCCGTTCGGCGACGGTGATCTGGACGTGGTCGACGTGCCGCGCGTTCCACACCGGCTCGAACAGGGCGTTGGCGAAGCGCAGGGCCATCAGGTTCTGCACCGCCTCCTTCCCCAGATAATGGTCGATCCGGTAGAGGTCGCTTTCGTCGAAAACCGCCGCCAGCTGGCGGTTCAGCGCGCGGGCGCTGGCCAGGTCGTGCCCGAGGGGCTTTTCCACCACCAGGCGCGCGCCCGCGCTGTGCAGCCCATAGGCGGCGATGCGCTCGCAGATCGGGCTGAAGAAGCGCGGATCGACGGCGAGGTAGAAGGCCCGCACCCGGTCGCCCCGCGGCGCCAGCGCCGCCGCCAGTTCCGCCCAGCCCTCGTCCGAGCCGGCATCGATGCGGCGATAGCTGAGGCAGCCGAGAAAGCGCTCCACCGCGTCGGCGTCCAGCTCCTCCCAGCCCACATGCGCCTCAAGCGCGGCCCGCGCCTGGGCGCGATACTCGTCGTCGCCGAGCTCCGTCCGGCCCAGAGCAAGAACGAGCGAGTCGAGCGGCATCTGGCCGGCGCGCTGGCGATGGTACAGGCCGGGCAGCAGCTTGCGCCGGGCGAGGTCGCCGGTGCCGCCGAAAACCACGAGGTCGAACGGGGGAACGGGTACGATGCGGGCGGCCATGGATCGGTCCTGGGCTGGGCCGGCGCCTTGGCGCGGCGGGAACGCGCGTTGAAAAGCGCCGGGAGCCCCTGTCTACTCGCAGCCGGCCGGATTCACAATCGGCCCGGGGGTCCGCGCCCGCACGCCGCGGACCGGAACGGGGGAGACGCATGAAGCAACTCGCATTCGCGCTGGACCTGCGGGAGGATCCCGCGGTCATCGCCGCGTACGACGCCTATCACGCCGCCGTCTGGCCCGAACTGTTGCGCGGCATGCGCGCGGTCGGCATCCGCAGCCAGCGGATATTCCGCACCGGCAACCGCCTGTTCATGCTGGTCGAGGTCGACGACGACTTCGACTGGGACCGGCAGTGGGCCAGCTACATGGCGCACACGGACCGGGCGCCGGAGTGGGACCGGCTGATGCGCGGATTCCAGCAGCGGGTGCCGAGCGCGGGCCCGAACGACTGGTGGACACCGATGCCCAAGGTCTATGACATGAACGAGCAGCTGGCGGCGCTGGACGATGCCGGCGCCTGACCGGCCGGGCCAGCCGACAGCATGAGATTTGCCACAGATGAGATTTGCCACAGACGGGCCGCGGCCGCGGTCCAATAAGCTCGGCACAATGCGGGAGGAGCAGCCATGATCCCATTTCCGATCGTCGACGCGCACGTCCACCTGTTCGACACGGCACGGCTGAGCTATCCGTGGCTGGAGAGCGTGCCGAAGATCAACAAGAGCTTCCTGCCTGCCGATTTCGACCGGCTGCGCGGCGGCGTCGCGGTCGAGAAGATCGTGTTCGCCGAGGTGGCGGTGGCCGATCACCAGCATCTCGACGAGGCGGCTTTCATCACAGAGCTGGCCGAGACCGAGCCGCGGATCCAGGCCATGGTCGCCGCCGCGGCGCTGGAGAAGGGCGATGCGATCATCCCGACGCTCGAGCGGCTGGCCGAGTTCAAGCTGACCCGCGGCGTGCGCCGGCTGATCGAGGCGCAGCCCGACATCGGATTCTGCCTGCAGCCCAAATTCATCGAAGGCGTCCGCCTGCTGCCGGACTACGGCTTCAGCTTCGACATCTGCATCAAGCACTGGCAGCTGCACAACACGCTGGCTTTCGTGCGGCAGTGCCCCGACGTGCCGATGGTGCTGGACCATATCGGCAAGCCCGGCATCCGCCATGACCTGATCGAGCCCTGGTGGTCGCAGATCAGGCAGCTGGCGGAAATGCCAAACGTGATGTGCAAGATCTCCGGCGTCGTCACCGAGGCGGACCACGACCGCTGGCGGCCGGAGCAGATCACCGCTTACCTCTGCCGCATCATCGATGTGTTCGGGTTCGATCGCATCATGTTCGGCAGCGACTGGCCGGTTTCGGAGCTTACCCACGCCTATGCCCACTGGGTCGACATGCTCGACCGGCTGACGGCCGCCTGCACCGAGGAAGAGCGCCGCAAGTTCTTCCGCGAGAACGCGATGCGCTTCTACCGCATACCGGACTGAGGCCGCGCCGGATATCGGCCTGAGGCCGCGCCGGCCGCAGGGTCGGGCGTGTCCCACAGGTGAATTTCATGTAATGAACAAGCCGAAACCGTTACCGGAAGATCACGAAACGGTTATCGTGGGGAATTATCACTTCACGAGCGGGGTCTCTGCGAGATTTCTGTCGATTGACGCTTGAGCGCCGCGCCCCCTGATTCCCCGGGTGGCCTGGCATCGCAGCACCGTTATTTCCGGTGTCTGGCGAGCGTCGCGGATTGCCGGGGAAACGCGGAACGCCGGGGGGCATCCGCGGGCCAGTCGGGAACCGACCGAGCGTAATCTGGTCACAATTCTTGGGTGGTTTGGTTACTGATCGTTCATGCCTTGGGGGGAGGCGCGATATGCGTCGTCTTGTGTTGCTGGAGCCGGTCAGGCTCCTGCGGGAAGGGATAGGCCGCGTGCTCGGCGAATGCGGCTTCGCCGTGATCCCGCAGCCCGATATCGATACGGCGGAACGGAATGCGGCCGACGGACGCGACGCCGAGCTTGTGCTGACCGAGCTGCCGCACCCGTCCTGCGCGATGGCCGACTGGCTGGCACGGCTGCAGGCGCTCTATCCGGCGGCGAGGATCGTGATCCTGACCAACAAGTCGGCCGATAGCGGCAAGATCGAGGAGGCTTTGCGCTGCGGCGCAATGGGCTATGTCGAAAAGGACATGTCGTCTGAGGCGATCCGCGCCATCCTGGACGCGGTGATGCACGGCCAGCTCGCCTTTCCGCGCGAACTGCGCGAACGCATGCTCAGCCTGGCGGCGCAGACCCGGCAGACGGCCGCGGCGGAGCCGAAGCCCGCGGTGGCCGCAGCGGCGGCCGTCAACGGCTATGCACCGGCGCCGGGGCACCCGCCGCGCAGCCTCGAGGCGTCCGCGGCGCGCACCGCGTCGGTGGTCACGCCGCTGCGGCCGCTCGCCCGGCCGCCGGTGGCCGCTCCCGCCCCCGCAGCAGCCGCGGTGCGGCCCGCTGCAGCAGGCGGCGAGGCGGACCGCACGATCGATCTGTCGGCGCGGGAGGAGGAGATCCTCAGCCATATCGTCGCCGGTCACGCCAACAAGGTGATCGCGCGCGAACTCGACATCAGCGAAGCGACCGTGAAGTCCCACGTGAAGAGCCTGCTGCGCAAGCTGCAGTTCAGCAACCGGACCCAGGCCGCGATCTGGGCCGTCGGCAGCGGCCGGCAGCCGGCGGGTGGCAGCGCGAACCGCCCTCTGCCGCCGTTCTGATGCGCCGGGCCGGAGAGGCCCGCGTCCTCGCGAGACCGTGAGCGGACCGGCCGTCGGCGCACATGCGCCGGCCTTGTCGCCGGCTGCGGGCGGGCGTATGTGATGGGCCGCCACACACGAAGCCAGCGGCCGCGCCCACCGCGCGAAAACCGCACGGGAGGACGCGCCGAATGAAGCTCTACATGCACCCGGTTTCGATGACGAGCCGCCCGGTCCGGCTGTTCATCGCGGAGAACGGAATCGACGTCGAGGAGGAGGTGGTCGACCTGCTCTCCGGCGCCCACTATCAGGAGCCGTTCTCGTCCTACAATCCGAACCGCATGGTGCCGGTGCTGGAGGACGGCGATCTGAAGCTGACCGAGAGCTCCGCCATCCTCAAATATCTCGCCGACAGGATCAACTCGCCGACCTATCCCAAGGACCTGAAGCAACGCGCGAAGGTCAATGAGATAATGGATTGGTTCAACACGAACTTCTATCGCGACTACGCCTATGGCTGCATCTATCCGCAGCTGTTCCCGCACCACAAGCGTCAGTCCGACCAGACCCACAAGGACACCATCGCCTGGGGCCAGGAGCGGGCTCGCAACTGGCTGCAGCTGCTGAACGACTACTGGATCGGGCCGAACAAGGCCTATCTGCTCGGCGACCAGATCACCATCGCCGACTATTTCGGCGCCTGCCTGCTGACGCTCGGCGAGCTGATCCGCAACGACTTCTCGAAATACCCGAACGTCGCCCGCTGGCTGGCCAACATGAAGAAGCTGAAGAACTGGGCGCCGGTGAACGAGGCGCTCTACGGCTATGCCGAGGCGATCAAGGACCAGCAGTTCGAGACGGTCTGACGCCGCTGCCGGAAGGAGGCCGCACGATGATCAAGGGCCTGCACCACAACGCCTATCGCTGCCGCGATTCGGAGGAGACGCGCCACTTCTACGAGGATTTCCTCGGGCTGCCGCTGGCCGCCACGCTGTGGCTGAAGACGACGAAGAGCGGCCGCAAGACCGACACGCTGCACACCTTCTACCGGCTGGACGACGGCTCGTTCCTGGCCTTCTTCGAGGCGCCGGACATGCCGTTCGCCTTCAAGGACCAGCACGACTTCGACCTGCATATCGCGCTGGAGGTGGCGCACGACGTGCTGGAGCCGATGATGGCCAAGGGCAAGGCCGCGGGCATCGAGACCCGCGGCATCTCCGACCACGGCTTCATCGATTCGATCTACTTCCGCGACCCGAACGGCTATGTCATCGAGCTGACCGCGAAGCGGCCGAACCACGACCAGGCCGTCGATCCGGCCATCAACGAGGCGCGGGCGCAGCTCGACGCCTGGCAGGCGGAGAAGGCCGCGGTCGCGGCGGAGTGACCGCCTCAGGCGGGTCCGCCGAGCCGGCGGTGCCCGCGCGGCGTCTCGATCCGCGCGACCAGATGGGGATCCGCGCCGGGCGGTAGCGGCTGAATGGTCACGTCGTCGGCCAGGCCGAGCGCCCGCAGCATCGCCGCCACCTGGTCCGGTGCCGGATGGAAGCAGGACAGGCCGACCAGCCGGCAGCCCGCGTCCGCCATCGTCGCGGTGGGGTGCATGCCCGACGGCCACTGGATCAGGGTCGGCACCATGCCGTCGCAAGGCAGGCTGCCGTCGGCGGGGATGGTGATCCGCCAGTGCAGCGCCCCGCGGGTCATCGGCTCGATCGCGCCCAGATGCACGGCCGCCGCCGCGGCCTCGATATCGTCGGTGCGCGCGACCCAGGCGGCCAGGCGCGGCGCGGTCGCGGGGCCGACCCGGTCGAGCGCGAACCAGCGCGGCCGGCCGGGCGGCGGCGCCGACGGGTCGACGGCGATCACCTCCAGATAGCGCCCGTCGCCCAGGTTGACGAAGCGGTTGTGGGTGCCCATCCGCGGGTGCTTGCCGCCGGGCTCCGGCTCGATGCCGAGGCACCGCCGCACATATGCGGAGCCGGCCGCCAGCGTCGGCGCGGTCACGACGATGTGGTCGAGCTGGGATCGGGGTATGGCCATGGTCCTTCCGCTGCGCGCCTCATGTGTGACGGGGGCCGTCCGCCAGGCGGAATCCGGCGTGCTGTTGCTGCCGCAACGATGCCAGGAACCCGCGTCCGTCGCACCTGCCGGCTGCGGCATCCGGGCACGAGCAAGGTTTTGACACTCCGCGGCCGGCGCGCCTAGGATGCCGCGATGGTTCGCCTTTGCCGAGACCAATCGCATGATTGGTTCGCAATGGTCCGGCAGCAGGGCATGGGAGCGCGAGGGGAAGAGCATGGGCGCGGAAAGCAACATCAAGGCGGCGTTGGACCAGCTCTACGGCGACGTTGCCCGCGGCCACATGTTTCCCTTCTGGGCGACCACCACCGAGGTCGCGCACGACGAGGTGCGCCAGTTGATGGCCACGCAGAAGGCGGTGCCGTTCGTCTGGAGTTACGACCGCGAGATCGGCCCGCTGCTGGAGCGGGCGGCCGACCTGATCAGCCTGCAGGATTCCGAGCGTCGCTCGCTGATCCTGGTCAACCCCGGCCTGTCGCCGCGCCGCGCCACGGTCACCACCATGTACACCGCCTATCGCCTGAACGACCCGCACGAGGTGATGCCGCCGCACGCCCATTCGCCCAACGCCATCCGCTTCGGGCTGACCGGCAACCGCAACTTCACCGGCGTCGCCGGCGAGGACATCGAATTCGGCCCGGGCGACATGGTGCTGACGCCGGTCGACACCTGGCACAACCACGGCAACAAGGGCGACGAGCCGGCGGTCAACCTGTCTGTGCTCGACCTGCCGCTGGTCGAGGTGCTGAACGCGATCCATTTCGACCACGACTATGTCGAGGAGGAGAACGGCAAGCTGGTGCGGAAGAAGGAGCAGACCGCCCGCTTCGACCCGGACTATTCGCGCAAGACCTACAGCCGCGGCGGCATCATGCCCCGGTTCGTGCGCCACGACCGCGGCGTGCGCGGCACATCGCCGATGTACGTCTATCGCTGGGACGCGATGCGCGCGCTGCTGGAGGAGCATCGCGACCACGACGGCGACCCCTATGAGGCGCTGAAGGCCGAGTATGTCGACCCGACCACCGGCCTGCCGGTGTTCCGCACCATGACCTTCTTCGCGCAGATGCTGCGCCCCGGCGAGCGCACCCGGCCGCTGAAGCAGACCGCCAGCCTGCTGGTCGCGCCGTTCGAGGGCCCGGCCGGCCACTCGATCGTCGACGGCAAGCGCTTCGACTGGGCGCGGTTCGACACGCTGGCGGTGCCCGGCGGGGCGTGGTGCGAGCATGTCAACGACACCGCCGAGCCGATCGTGCTGTTCGTCGCCAGCGACGAGCCGGCGCTGCGCAAGCTCGGCCACTTCCGGCAGTGGGGCAAGACGCCGGAAGGCGCCGTCGTGCGTCTGGTCTGAGCGGCGGCAGCGGGGAATGAGCAAGGCGCAGGCGACCCGGCTGGTCGGGCATATCGACTGTCCCGGCGGCGGCCAGGTCTGGGTCGACGGCTCCATCCTCTATGTCGGCCACATGCGCCACCCGAGCGGGACGTCGGTCTACGACGTGTCCGACCCCGCCCGTCCGCGACTGCTGAGCCGGATCGAACTGCCCGAGGGCTGGCACTCGCACAAGGTGCGGGTCAAGGACGGCGTCATGGTGGTCAATCACGAGCGCCTGGGCCAGGCCAACGCCGAATTCGGCGGCGGGCTCGCCATCTACGACGTCGCCAATCCGGCGGAACCGAAGCCGATCACCAAGTGGATGACGGCCGGCAAGGGCGTGCATCGCTACGACTTCGACGGCCGCTATGCCTACATCTCGCCGACGGTCGAGGGCTATGTCGGCAACATCGCCATGATCCTGGACCTCGCCGATCCGGCGCGGCCGGAAGAGGTCGGCCGCTGGTGGATCCCGGGCCAGTGGGAGGCCGGCGGCGAGGCCTATCCCTGGCACGACTGGGTCCCGCCGCGCTGCCATCACCCGCTGCGGGTCGGCAACCGGCTGTATGTCAGCTACTGGCACCACGGCTTCTTCATCCTCGACATCGAGGACATGGCCCGGCCGCGCGCGATCGCGGCGCGCAACACCAGCGGCTCGTTCCCCCACCCCACCCACACCTGCCTGAAGATGCCGATGCCGCTGAAGGGCCGCGACATCATGTTGGTGGCCGACGAGGACGTCGCCAAGCTCTACCCGTCGGCCCCGGCGTTCACCTGGGTCTACGACATCACCAACGAGCTCGACCCGATCTCGATCGCCACCTTCCAGGTGCCGGGCCTCGATGCGGACGGCAGCCCGCAGCCGGCGATGACCGGCTGCCACCAGCCGTCCGAGGTGCTGTCTGGCACCACGGTGGTGCCGTTCGCCTGGTTCGCACAGGGCCTGCGGCTGGTCGACTTCGCCGACCCGTTCGCCCCGCGCGAGGTCGGCTGCTACGAACCCGACCCGCCGGCCGGCTTCGAGCGGTCGTCGTCGAACGACGTCACGCTGGATGCGCGCGGGCTGATCTACCTGATCGACCGCCAGAACGGCGTCGACATCATCGAAACCACCGCCTTCTGAACAGCGGAGCCCGCAGGATGAGCCAGTCCAACCCCGCCATCGTCCCGATCGGCAAGAAGAACCCGAACCTGCCGTTCCACCCCGCGGTGCGCGCCGGCGACTTCATCTTCGTCTCCGGCCAGGTTGCCAAGGACGAGGCCGGCAACATGGGTAACGGGCCGATCGAGGAGCAGACCCGGCAGACGCTGGAGGCGATCCGCCGCGTGCTGCAGACGGCCGGCGCCGACCTGTGCGACGTGGTCAAGGTGACGACCTACCTTGAGGATGCCCGCAACTTCGGCCGCTATAACCGCGTGTTCGCTGAATTTTTCCCGGAAGGGAACGTGTCGCGCACAACGGTCGAGGCCCGCGCCGTGATCGACACGAAAATCGAGATGGACGCGGTCGCCTACAAGCCGCTACAGGGCTGAGCCTGGCGCCGCGCAAACCGACGATCGGAGGAGCATCCGCATGAAAGTCCTGGGCCGCAGTACATCCGGCAACGTCCAGAAGGTCCTGTTCCTGCTGGAGGAACTCGGCGCCGCCTATACCCGCGAGGACTATGGCCGCCAGTTCGGCAACACCGGCGACGCCGCCTATCTGGCGATGAACCCGACCGGCAAGGTGCCGACCCTGGTCGACGGCGACCTGACCATCTGGGAATCGAACACGATCCTGCGCTACATCGCAGCCAAGGCCGGATCGGCGCTGTACCCGACCGACCCGGCCGCCCGCACCCGGGTCGAGCGCTGGATGGACTGGCTGCTGGCCAGCGTGAACGACGCCTACGTCGCCGGCTTCAAGGCTTCGAAAGCGGGCGAGACCGTGCCCGACGCGGTCGCGGCGACGCTTGCCGATGCGCTCTCGATGATGGACCGCGAGCTTGCCGGCAAGCAGTGGCTGGCCGGCGACGCCATGACGATCGCCGACATCTGCCTGGCGCCGATCGTGCATCGCTGCCTGGGCTTCCCGATCGCCCTGCCCGAGCTGGCGAACGTGCGCGCCTGGCACGCCCGGCTGGCGGCGCGGCCCGCGTTCCAGAAGGTGGTCGGCTGACCGTGGCGGCAGCGGGCGCCCCGGCAGACCGGAGAACCGCGTGACCACGGTCGCGGTCATCGGGCTCGGCACCATGGGCGCCGGGATCGCGGCGACGATGGCGCGCGCCGGCGTGACCGTGCGCGCGACCGATGTCCGGCCCGAGGCCTGCGACAAGGCCCGCAGCGACCTGCCGGCGATCGCCGGCGTGCTCGACGCCCTCGGCATGCCGGTCAAGGGCGACGCCACGTCCGTCACCCTCTGCCGTACCCTGGCGGAGACGGTGGCCGGCGCCGACATGGTGCTGGAGAACGTGCCGGAGAAGCTGGAGCTCAAGCTGGAAGTCTTCAAGCAGATCGACGCGCTGGTCGGCGCCGACTGCATCCTCGCCTCCGACACCTCGGGCATCCCGATCACCAAGCTCCAGTCCGCGGTTCGCCATCCGCGGCGCATGGTCGGCATGCACTGGTCGAACCCGCCGCACATCATTCCGATGATCGAGGTGATCGCCGGCGCGCGGACCGCGCCCGAGACGGCGGAATGGATGATGGCCTTCATCCGCGGCCTCGGCCTGCTGCCGGTGCGGGTGGCGCGCGACGTGCCGGGCTTCGTGGAGAACCGCATCCTCTATGCGATCATGCGCGAGGCGCTGGACCTGGTCGACAGCGGCGTGATCGGGGCGGAGGACCTGGACACCTGCGTGTCGTGGGGCATCGGCTACAAGCTGGCGGTGATCGGCCCGATGGCCCTGCTCGACATGGCCGGCCTCGACATCTACCAGTCGGTGGCCTCCTACCTGAACGAAACGCTTTCGACCCGCAGCGACGTCAGCCCCGCCATCACCGACCGCACCGCCGACGGCAAGCTCGGCATCAAGTCCGGGGCCGGCATGTTCGACTATGGCGCGACCGATGTGGCCGCCCTGCGTGCCGCGCGGGCGCGTGCCTTCGTGGCGGTGCGCCGCGCGCTGGAATCCAATGCGATCAAGGAGATGCCGCAATGAACCGGTTCGAGGGCCGTGTCGCGATCGTCACCGGTGCCGCCCAGGGCATCGGCGCTGAAACCGCCAGGCGCCTGGCCGACGAAGGGGCCACGGTGGCCTTCGTCGACATCAACCAGGCCGGTGCCGAGGCCAAGGCCGCCGCGGCCGGCGGCACGGCATTCGCGGTCGGCTGCGACATCGGCGACCCGGATTCGGTGGCCGCGCTGCACAAGACCGTGCTGGATCGCTGCGGGCGCATCGATGTGCTGGTCAATGCCGCGGCGATCGTGCCGTTCGTGCCGTGGAACGACCTCACCTTCGAGGAATGGCGCCGGGTCATGCGCGTCAATCTGGACGGCCTCTACCTGATGTGCCGCGCCTCCTCGGAGGCGATGCGCAAGGGCGGCTACGGCCGGATCGTCTCGGTCTGCTCCAACACCGTGTTCGCCGGCACCCCGAACATGGCGCACTATGTGGCATCGAAGGGCGGCGTGCTGACCTTCAGCCGCGCGCTGGCGACCGAGCTGGGCGGCGACAGGATCACGGTCAACTGCGTCTGCCCCGGCCTGACCGACACCGAGGGCGTGCAGCAGACCGAGCACCGCAACGCCTTCGAGTTCGTCGAGATGCTGCAGGCGATCAAGGGTCGCGGCACACCGCCCGACATCGTGCCCGCCATCGCCTTCCTGGCCTCCGAGGAGGCGCACTGGATCACCGGCCAGACGCTGAATGTCGACGCCGGCATGGTCCGCTGGTAGCGCCGGTCGCTATCCCCAGACCCGCGACGCGATCTCGACGACCAGGGCGAGCTTGCGCCACTGGTCGTCCTCGTTCAGCAGGTTGCCCTCCTCCGTGCTGGCAAAGCCGCATTGCGGGCTGAGCGCCAGGCGGTCGAGCGGGACGAAGCGGGTCGCCTGGTCGATCCGGTGCAGTATGGTGTCGACGTGCTCGAGCGTGGGGTGCTTGCTGGACAGCAGGCCGAGCACGACCGAGACCCGGTCCGGAACCAGCTTGAGCGGCGCGAAGTCTCCCGACCGGTCGTCGTCGTATTCCAGCAGCAGCGCGTCGACGTCGAGCTCCGGAAAGACGATGTCGGCGATGCGGGCGTAGACGCCGGTCGCCACCCACGAACTGCGGGCGTTGCCGCGGCAGATGTGCAGTGCCAGCCTGGTGTCGGGCCCGCGTGCCGCGACGCACGCGTTGATCACACTGACATAACGCGCCAGCGTGCTATCAGGATCCAGGCCGCGCGCCAGCATGTTGGCCCGATGAAAGTCGTCGACGAAATAGCTCATCATCGGGTCGTCGATCTGGATGTAGCGGCAGCCGACCGTCTCAAGCGCCGCGATCTCCCGGCGATAGAAGGCGGCGACATCGTCCCAGAAGGCGGCGATGTCGGCATAGGCCTCCTGCGCGACCGCGGCGTCGCCGCCGTGGAAGTGGATCCGCGTCGGCGACGGCAGCGTCACCTTGGCGGTCGCGGCCGTCATCGCCAGCAGACGCGCCGCATCGTCGGCCAGGATCGACCCGTCCCAGCCGATGCGACCGTTGACCGCAACGTGCAGCGGGACGTGGGAATGGCCGGCGAATGCGGCGTTTCCGTCGGACCGCCCGATCGCGACGCCGGGAATCTTGCGGACGAAATCGATCCACCAGTTCTCGCGCCGGAAGTCGCCGTCGGTCACCACGGCCAGGCCGACCTGCTCCTGCCGGCGTACTGCCTGCGCGATGCAGTCATTCTCGATGCGTCTGAGGTCGTCGCGGTCGACACGGCCCGCGCGATGATCCCGGCGCGCCGCCACTAGTTGCGTGGGACGCAACAGGCTGCCAACATGGTCAGCCCGGAACACCATACCTGCCACAGTTTTTCTTTCCCCACTTGGCGCGGCGGCCTGCGACCGCTTTGCGGTTGCAATGTTACGTCAAGGGGTGGTCTATGGCCAGCCTGTTGTCCCCTTTGCGAGGCCTCGGTAATTCATGGCACGAACGGCTTTTTTCTCTGACGAACGCTGCTTCTGGCACTCGGCCGACCGCTATGCGTTCCTCGCCCCGGTCGGCGGACTGGTGCAGCCGCTGGCCGGCCCGGGCCTGCCCGAGCACCCGGAGGGAAAGCGCCGGCTGAAGAATCTGATCGAGGTGACCGGCCTGGCCGCAGCGCTCGACATGCGCTCGGCCGAGCCGGCCACCGACGAGGACCTGCTGCGCGTCCACGACCGCGACTACATCGCACGCTTCAAGGCGCTCAGTGACGCGCAGGGCGGCGAGTTGGGCCAGCGCACGCCCTTCGGGCCCGGCGGCTTCGAGATCGCCGCGCTGTCTGCAGGCCTGGTCAAGGCCGCCCTGTTCGACGTGCTGGATGGCCGGGTCCGCAACGCCTATGCCCTCAGCCGCCCGCCGGGCCACCACTGCCTGCCGGCGACGCCGATGGGCTTCTGCCTGCTGGCGAACATCGCCATCGCGGTCGAGGCGGCGCGCGCCGCCGGCAAGGCCGAGCGCGTGGCGGTGGTCGATTGGGACGTGCATCACGGCAACGGCACCGAGGCGATCTTCCTGGAGCGCGGCGACGTGCTGACCGTCTCGCTGCACCAGGACAACAACTATCCGCCAGACAGCGGCGGGGCGGAGGTGCGCGGCAGCGGCGCCGGCGCAGGCTGCAACATCAATGTGCCGCTGCCGCCTGGCGCTGGCCACGATGCCTATCTCCACGCCTTCGAACGGATCGTCGAGCCCGCCTTGCGTCGGTTCCGGCCCGACTGCGTCGTCGTCGCCTGCGGCTTCGATGCCTCCGGCGTCGATCCGCTGTCGCGCACGCTGGCGTCGGCGGAGACGTTCGGCGCGATGACGCGGCGCCTGCTTGCGCTCTGCGACGAGATCTGCGACGGCCGGCTGGCGATGGCCCACGAGGGCGGCTATGCCGAGGTGCATGTCCCGTTCTGCGGCCATGCGGTGATCGCGGCGATGGCCGGCTCCGCCATCGAGGCGCCGGATCCGCTCGGCCCGCGGCTGGCATACCAGCAGCCGCGCGAGCGCGTGCGGCAGTTCCACCGCCAGCTGATCGACGAGATGGCGGCCTTCTTCGGCACCGCCTGACCGGCGACCCTATGACTGCATGAAGCGGGCGAAGGCGTCCTTCCAGTCGGGATGCCAGCGCGACAGCGCCGGCCGGTTCTCGATCAGGTCCTGGGCGGCCCACAGCATCCGCTTGTTGTCCATCTCGCGCGTGACGTCGTTGTCGGGGCAGAGGATGTAGAAGTCGCCTTCCGCCATCCGCGCCATCATGAAATCGATCACCTGCTCCGGCATCCAGGCGCCGGCCGGCTTGGTCTGGGTGCGCGCGCGGGTGAAGCCGGTGAAGGTGAAGCCCGGCACCAACAGGTGCGCGGTGATCCGGCAGCCCGGCTGCTCGCGCAGCTCGTGCGCCACCGCCTCGGTGAACACCTTCACCCCGGCCTTGGCGACATTGTAGGCGGTGTTGCCGGGCGGCGTGGTGATGCCCTGCTTCGAGCCGGTGCTGACGATCGCGCCGGCGCTGCCCTGCCCGATCATCGCCGGGGCGAATGTCTGGACCGTGCGGATCACGCCCCACAGGTTGATCTCGATGATGCGGGTCCAGGCCGCGCCGGCCTCCAGCGCACGGCCGACCGGCTCGACACCGGCATTGGCCATCAGCACGTGGACGGCGCCGAAACGGGCATAGGCCGCATCCTTAAGCCGCTGCAGGGCGGTCTCGTTGGCGACGTCGGTGACCATGTGCATGACGTCCGCCGGATCGCGGGCCAAGCCGGCAACCTTGGCCGACGCGGCGGCCAGCGCGTCGGCGGTCACGTCGGCCAGGCACACCTGCATGCCGCGTGACGCGAAGCGCTCGGCGGCGGCCAGGCCGATGCCGCTTGCCGCCCCGGTGATGACCGCGACGTTGCCCGCCGCCAGTGCCGGATGATCGCTCACCGCTTCCCCCTTCGCTCCATCGAATCGGCCGGCACCATAGCATCGCGGGACGGACGGTGAAGCCTTGACGGCGGCCCGCGAATGCTCAACACCCATGCCACCGCCGGCAGCAACGAGGGGAACGCGCGATGAGCTTCGCAAACTATCCGAGCCTGAAGGACGTCGTCGTCTTCGTCACCGGCGGCGCTTCCGGCATCGGTGAGGAGATCGTTCGCGCATTCGCCGGCCAGGGCTCGCACATCGGGTTTGTCGACATGGACGCGGCCCGCGGCACCGCGCTGGCCGACGATCTGAAGGCCGGGGGCACCAAGGTGCATTTCGAGGCGGCCGATCTGCGCGACATCGAGGCGCTGAAGCGCGCCTTTGCCGGCATGGAGGCGGCGCTCGGGCCGGCCGGCGTGCTGGTCAACAACGCGGCGCGCGACGACCGGCACGGCTGGGAGGACGTGACGCCCGAATATTACGACGAGCGGATCGCCACAAATCTGCGCCACATGTTCTTCGCCATCCAGGCGGTGGCGCCGGGGATGATCCGGGCCGGCAAGGGCGCGATCGTCAACTTCGGCTCGAACAGCTGGTGGGAGAAGGCCAGCGGCATGCCGGTCTACACCACAGCCAAGGCGGCCGTGCACGGCCTGACCCGCGGCATGGCGCGCGACCTCGGCAAGCATCGCATCCGGGTGAACACCGTGGTGCCCGGCTGGGTGATGACCGAGCGGCAGAAGACGCTGTGGGCCACGCCCGAGGCGCTGGAGCGCCATCGGCAGAACCAGTGCCTGCCCGACCTGATCGAGCCGGTCTATCTCGCACGCATGGTGCTGTTCCTCGCCTCCGACGACGGCGCGATGTGCACCGCCAACAACTACATGGTCGAGGCGGGATCGATCTGAGGGCCGTCCCGGCGTAAGCTGCCGCCACTGCGCTTCTGGGGAGGAAGGCGATGGCGACCGCAGCGGATCCGGCGAAACTCGAGGCCTTCAAGGCGCGGCTGATGCCCGAGCTGGGCGGGGCGGCGTCGATGGTGGTCGCCATGCTCGGCGACAAGACCGGGCTGTTCAAGGCGATGGCGGGCGCCGGGCCGCTGACCTCCGCCGAGCTGGCCGCGCGCACCGGCTGTGCCGAGCGGATGGTGCGCGAATGGCTGAACGCGCTGGCCGCGGCCGGTTGGATCGACTGCGACCCGGCGATCCCGAGCTTCACGCTGACGCCGGAGCAGGCGCTGGTGTTCGCCGACGACGACAGCCCCGACAACCTGCAGGGCTTCTTCCTGTCGACCGCGTCGATGATCCACGACCTCGACCGCATCGCCGAGGCCTTCCATTCCGGCAGAGGCGTGCCCTGGGGCGACCGCCACAGCTGCCTGTTCTGCGGCACCGAGCGGTTCTTCCGCCCGGCCTACATCGCCAACCTGGTCGAGCACTGGATCCCGGCGGTGGTCGGGCTGGCCGAGCGGCTGCGTGCCGGCGCCAAGGTGGCGGACGTCGGCTGCGGCTACGGCATCTCGACCGCGCTGATGGCCGAGGCGTTCCCGAATGCGAACTTCGTCGGCTACGACTTCCACGGCCCCTCGATCGACCGCGCCCGCGAGACAGCGGCGGAGGCGGGTCTGCACAACACACGCTTCGAGGTGGCCGCGGCAAAGGGCTATGCCGAGCGCGATTTCGACGTGATCGCCTTCTTCGACTGCCTGCACGACATGGGCGACCCGGTCGGCGCCATGGCCCACGCCCATGCCGCGCTGAAGCCCGGCGGCATCGTCATGCTGGTCGAGCCCTTCGCCAACGACCGGTTGGCCGACAACCTGACGCCGGTCGGCCGGCTCTACTATTCCGGCTCGACCTGCGTCTGCACCCCGGCGTCGATGAGCCAGGAGGTCGGCGCGGCGCTGGGCGCGCAGGCGGGGCCGGCGCGGCTGCGGGTCGTCGCACAGCGGGCCGGGTTCGACGATCTCTCGCTGGCCACCGCCTCCGCCTTCAACATGGTGCTGCACGGACGCAAGGCGGGCTGAGCCGGCGCGGGCCGCTCAGGGTTGCGGTTCGAGCGCGCAGGCGAGCGGTTCGCCGTCCGTACAACGCAACGCATAGCGCTCCGCCGTGCCGCTGCGCGCCGGGCGCAGGTCGATGTCGACCCGGGTCGCGTCCCACGCCCCTTCCCGGCCGCACAGCAGGTTCTCGACGTACATCGGCGCGCCGTTGTGGGTGCCGTAGGCAAGCGTGCCGCGGTCGTCGGGCCGGTCGAACTCGAGCGCGACACGCGCGCCGGAAGGGATCGGCCCGGTATCGCGCGTGATGAAGTGCGCCAGCACGGCGGTGCAGAACAGGGTCGCGCCGCTGCGGTTGTCGATCGCGATCGTAACGGTGGCGGGCGGAGCCGCGGTCGGCGGCGAACCGCCGGCGGTGCAGCCGGCCAGGACCAGCACGCCGGCAACGGCAAGCGCGTGCTTCACGGCTGCACCACCGTCCGCGGATCGTAGGGCGGAAGCGGATCGCGTCCCGCGATCAGGTCGCTGGCGCGCTCGGCGATCGCCAGGATGGCCGCGTTGACCGGGCCGGTGGTGATCGAGGGCATCACCGCCGCGTCGGCCACATACAGGCCCTCGCAACCGCGCACCGCCAGGTCCGGGCCAACCACCGCATCCGCGCCGGTGCCCATGCGGCACGTGCCGACCGGGTGGTGGTGGGTATAGGCGGCCCGGGCCAGGAATGTCTGACGCGCGGCCTCGTCGGCCAGATCGGCCGGCGTCGGCAGCAGCTCGTCGGCCCGCCAGTCGTCCAGCGCCTGCGCGCCGCCCACCGCCCGCGCCCAGTCCAGCGCCTCGGCATAACGGGCGCGGTCGGCCGGATCGGACAGATAGGCCGGATCGAGCAGCGGCTGCGCCAGCGGGTCGGCCGAAGCCAGCCGCAGCGTGCCGCGGCTGCGCGGATGGGTGAAGCCGAACATGACGGTGTAGGCGCTGCCGGCTTCCGGCGCCGTGAAGGCCTCGGTCGTCACCGGTGCAATCACGCAGGCCAGCACCAGCTGCGGCGCCGGGTCGGCACCCTCGCCCGCGATGTACATCAGCGACTCGGAATGCTGGTAGCGCGACGGCGGCACCGGCCGGCGCGCGCGATAGACATTGCCGCCCGACAGCAGATGATCGTGCAGGTTGGCGCCGACGCCGGCCAGCGGCACCAGCGGCCGGATGCCCAGCGCCGCCAGTTCGTCGGCCGGGCCGATGCCGGAACGCAGCAGGATGGCCGGCGAGCCGATCGCGCCGGCGGCCAGCACCACCGCGCGGTCGGCGCGGATCGTGCGCGTGCCGGACTGGTCGACGACGGCGATCCCTGTGCACCGGCCGTCCGGCTCCAGCGCCAGCCGGTCGACCAGCAGGCCGGTCAGCAGCGCCAGGTTCGGCCGCGCGCGCACGGCCTCGGTCAGATAGGCGTCGGCCACCGTTTGCCGGCGGCCGCGGTCGATGGTCAGCGTGTTCAGCGTCGGCCCGGCCATCTGCGAACCATTATGGTCCGCTGTCGGCGCCAGCCCACGTTCCGCACCGGCCGCCCGATAGGCCTCGGTGATCGGATGCGGCGCCTCCGGCCGCATCAGCCGGATCGGTCCGCCGGCGGCATGGTAGGGCGACGGCGCCAGCGGCGAATCCTCGCTGCGCCGGAAGTAGGGCATCAGGTCGGCATAGCCCCAGCCGCGGCAACCGGCCGCCGCCCACCGGTCGAAGTCGTCGGGGTGGCCGCGCACATGCGCCATCGCGTTGATCGCCGAGGACCCGCCGAGCACGCGCCCGCGCGGCCACGCGTGCCGCCGCCCCGCCGCCTGCGGCACGGTCGCATAGCCCCAGTCGACGGCGGAGCCCTGCAGGGCCGGCCAAGCCAGCGGGTCGGCGATGGCGGGGTCGCTGGCCGCGCGCCCAGCCTCGACCAGGGCCACCCTGGCGTGCCGATCCTCGCTCAGCCGCGCGGCCAGCACACAGCCGGCGGTGCCGGCCCCGACCACGACGAAATCATACGCGGTGCGGCCCTGCGTCATCGGCGCTGCCTGCGCTTCCCCGTGGCGTCGTTCATGATCGGACCCTATCATGGTTCCGCGCGGCGGGACCAATAGGGAGAAGACGATGAGCGACGCACCGATCAAGAAGGCGGTGATCACGCTGACCTCCGGCCCGGTGCAGGGCTATCCCGAGGTGCTGCTCGCGATGGCCCGGCCGCTCGGCTACGACTACGACCCCAGCTTCCTGCACTTCTATGAGCAGGTGGCGCGCCGCTGCGCCGAGGCGATGCGCTGGCCGGACCCGGCGCTGATCATCCAGGCCGAGCCGGCGGTGGCGATCGAGGCCGCCGCGGCCTCGCTGATCGGCCGCAACGATACCGTGCTCAACCTCGCCTCAGGCGTCTACGGCAAGGGCTTCGGATACTGGTCGGCGCGCTATCACGGCGACATGGTCGAAATCGAGGTGCCGTACAACGCGGCGATCGACCCGGCCGACGTCGCCCGCGCGTTCAAGCAGCGGCCGGACATCAGGATCGTCTCCGTCGTCCATCACGACACCCCGTCCGGCACCGTCAACCCGCTGAACGAGATCGGCCGCATCGTCCACGATCACGGTGCGTTGCTGCTGGTCGACGCGGTGTCGTCGTTCGGCGGCATGGACGTGCACCCGGCCGACTGCCATGCCGACGTGTTCATCACCGGGCCGGGCAAGTGCCTGGGCGGCACGCCGGGCGTGACCGTCATCGCGGTCAGCCAGGCGGCGTGGGCGCAGATGGCGGCCAACCCCGACTGCCCCACCGCCTCGATCCTCAGCCTGCGGGACTGGCAGCACGCCTGGAGCAAGGACTCACCGTTCCCGTTCACGCCGTCGGTTTCGGAGATCGCCGGCCTGTCGGCCGCGATCGACGTCTATCTGGCCGAAGGCCCGGAGAATGTCTGGCGCCGCCACGCGCTGACCGCTGCCGCGTGCCGTGCCGGCGTCAAGGCGATGGGCTGCCGGCTGTGGGCCGCCGACGAGGCCATTGCCTCGCCGACCACCACCGCGGTCGCGGTGCCCGAGGGTCTGCGCGACGGCGACATCATCGCTGCCGCCCGCAACGGCTATGGCGTGATGCTGTCGGTCGGCCGCGGCGAGACCCTCGGCAAGCTGATCCGCATCGGCCACATGGGCCCGACCGCCGAACCGATCTACGCCGTCGTCGCCATCGCCGCCCTCGGCGGCGCCCTCAACCGCCTCGGCTTCCGCGCCGACGTGCCCGCAGGCGTGGCGGCTGCGATGGCCGTGATCGACGCGGCCGGATAGCGAACAGGGTGCGTCCTTCGAGACGGCGCGCTCTGCGCGCCTCCTCAGGATGAGGAAGGGCGGTGCGGCTCCATCGGTCTTGCGCCGATCGGCGCACGCACATTTCGCGCGAGCGAGCGCAATCGCCGCCGCGTTCCAATCGTCGCTGCCAAACACCCCCGCCCCTCATCCTGAGGAGCCGCCCGCAGGGCGGCGTCTCGAAGGACGCACGGCGGCGCGTGCCGGGGGCGGTCAGGAATAGTAGCCGGGCGCCTTGATGTAGTCGCCGAAGCTGTCGGGGTCGTGGGAGTAGAACAGCTCGGCATCGTGCTTCTCGGCCAGTTCCTTCAGCCGCACCATCGAGCGCAGGCTCGCGGTCGGGTCGAGGTGGAAGCTGGAGATGCACATCATGTCCATGTTCTTCTTGGAGTAGCAGGCATCGGCGGTGAACAGCATCGGCCGCCGGTTCGCCAGCTCCACCATCATCGAATAGTGGCCGGCGGTGTGGCCCGGCGTCTCGAACAGCCACAGGCCCTTGGCGATCTCCTGGTCGCCGGTCACGGTCTCGAACTTCGGCGTGTAGATGTCGAGCGCCGGCTCGGTGCCGGCCTTCTTCGCCGCCAGCTCCGGCGCGAAGCTGAGGTCGGAGTAGCCCAGGTGCTCGAACGGCTGGTGGCAGCTGCAGGCCTCCAGCTCCTTGGCGTGGCAGACCGTGCAGGCGGCGGTCAGGTGCTTGTTCCCGCCGCAATGGTCGAAGTGGTAGTGCGAGTTGATGACGTAGTTGATGTCTTCCGGCTTCTTGCCGATCGCGGCCAGCGCGCCGGGAATGGTCTGCGCCGGGTCCTGGATCGGCTTCTCGAACGGCAGCACCTTCATCACGTGGTCGAAGTCGTAGCCGGTGTCGAAGATGTAGAGGCCGTCGGCATGCTCGACCAGGACGGAATAGCAGGGAAAGCGCAGCTCGCCGCCCGGCCCGCGGTTCCAGAAGGCGTGGAAGCCGTCGATCACCAGCGTGCCGCCGTCCAGCAAATAGACCTTGGTCTCGGCCATGGGCTCTCTCCGTCGTTTCAGGGCATTCAACGCGCGCCGCGGCGATAGGGCAAGCCCAGCGCGGGCGGCAGCCGGCTGTTGCGGCCGAATGCCACCAGCACGAGGATCACCATCGCGAAAGGCAGCATCTGGATCAGGTCGGTCGGCACGTTGATGCCGGCGACCTGCATCGCGGTGGTCAGCGACAGGCTGATGCCGAACAGGAACGCGCCGATCAGCACCCAGGTCGGCTTGCCGCGGGCCAGCATGGCCAGGACGATGGCGATGAAGCCGGCGCCGCCGGTCATGAACGGCAGGAACAGCCCGCCGCCCACCGACGACAGGAAGGCGCCGCCGACGCCGGCGAGGAAGCCGGTGGTCAGTACGGCGGCCGCGCGGGTGGTGCGGACGCTGACGCCGGCCGCGTCCAGCGCCGCCGGCTTGTCGCCCGCCGCCTGTAGGTTCAGCCCGATATGGGTCTTGCGGAACAACCAGACCAGGAAGAAGGCCAGCAGCACCGCCAGATAGACGATCGGGTTGCGGTCGAAGAACGCCGTACCGACAGCCGGCAGATCGCTGAGGCCCGGGATCGGCAACGTCTCGGTCTTGGGCAGGCGCGGATAGCTGCGGCTGAACTCGAAATGGTGCAGCAGTGCGGTCAGCCCCTCCGCACCCAGGGTGATGGCGATGCCGACGACGATCTGGTTCATCCCGGCGAAGACGCAGAAAACCACCATCAGCGCGGCAGCGGCCATTCCGGCGGCACCGCCGGCCAGGAAGCCCAGCCAGAAGGAATCCTCCTTGTAGGTCACCGCGAAGCCGACGAAGGCGCCGAGCAGCATCATGCCCTCGATGCCGATGTTGAGTACCCCGGCCTTCTCGGAGACCTGCTCGCCCAGGCCGGCCAGCAGCAGCGGCACCGCCGCCGTCACCGCGCCGAACAGCAGCGAGCCGATGAACACCTCGGTCAGCAGCGCGTCCATCGCTCAGGCCATCCTGCGCCGGCGCCATTCCTGGTCGAGATACTCGACCACGGCCAGGAACAGCAGCAGCAGCGCCACCAGCACCAGGACGAAGAAGTTCGGCACGCCCAGCCGCCGGGCCGCGCTCTCGCCGCCGATCATCAGCACCGCGAAGAAAAACACGAAGGCGATGACACCGAAGCCGTTGAAGCGGGCGAGGAACACCAGCGGGATCACCAGGATGCCGTAGGCCGGGTTCCAGTCGGCCCGGATGGTGCCGAGCACGCCGACGGTGTCGACCGCGCCGCCGATGCCGGCGAGGCCGGCGCTGATGCCGAAGGCCAGAAAGGTCAGCAGCCGCAGGTTCAGCCCGGCGTGCACCGCGGTGCGCGGGTTGGCGCCGACGACCTGCAGCCGCAGCCCGAAGGCGGTGTATTCCATCATCAGGTGGACGCCGATCACCGCCGCCACCGCCAGCAGCACGCCCCAGTGCACGGTGGAATCGCCGAGTCGGCCCAGGCGGTCGGCCACCTCCAGGGTGGCGGTCTGCGGCACGGTCGTCGACGGGTCGTTGAACGCGGTCTTGATCAGGATGTTGGCCAGGCTGACGCCGAGGAAGCTCATCATCAGCGTCGAGATGATCTCGTTGATGCCGTGCACCGCCTTGAGGAAGGCGGGGATCAGCGACCATGCCGCCGCCACCGCGAAGGCGACCGCGAAGCAGATCAGGTCCATCAGCAGCAGCGGCACATGCGGCGCCAGCGCCGGCGCCAGCGCGGCGACGCAGACGGTGGCCAACAGGAACTGGCCGTCGACCCCCAGGTTCCACAGCCCGGCGCGGAACGCCACGATCAGGCCGGCCGCGATCAGCAGCAGCGGCGCGGTGCGGGTGATCGAGCCCTCGAGCCCGGTGGCGCTGAACAGGCCGCGGTCGATGACGTAGCCATAGTAGGCCAGCGGGTCGATGTCCCAGGCCAGCAGCAGCAGCCCGCCGGCGACCAGCGCCAGAAGCACCGGCACCAGGATGCGGACCAGCCCGCCGAGACGCGCCGCCATTGCCGGCGTCCGCTGCAGCGCCGCCTCGCTCATTGCGGCGCCGCCTTGCCGGCCGTGCCGGTCATCAGGCGGCCGATCTCCGTCTCGGCGCCGGCGCGGTTGTCGACGATGCCGGCCAGCCGGCCGCGATCGAGCACGGCGATGCGGTGGCAGACCTCGAACAGCTCGTCCAGCTCGGTCGAGATCACCACCAGCGCGGCGTCCTCGGTGCCGGCGCCCTGGCGGATGCGGCTGCGCGCCAGTTGCGTCGTCTGCAGGTCGAGGCCGTAGGTCGGCTTGTTGAACACCACCAGCTGGGCCGAGCGCGAGAGCTCCCGTGCCAGCAGCACCTTCTGGATGTTGCCGCCCGACAGCTTGCCGATCGCCGTCCGCTCCGACGGCGTACGCACGTCGTGTGCCGCGATCTGCGCGCGGGCATGGCCGTTGATCGCGCCCCAGCGGGTTAGCCCGGCGCGCCAGAACGGCGCCTGCCCCATGTCCTTCAGGATCAGGTTGACCGCCACGGAGTGGCCGCCGGCGGTACCCTCGTCCAGCCGTTCGTCGGTGACATAGCGGACCCCGGCCTCGCGCCGTTGCGGCACGCCCATCCGGGTGATGTCGGCATCGTTCAGCAGGATCGTACCCGCCGTTGCGTGACGCTGGCCGGCCAGCGCCTCGGCCAGATGCTTCTGGCCGTTGCCGTCGACGCCGGCGATGCCGAGGATCTCGCCCGGCCACACGGCGAAGCCGACGTCGGTCAGCGCGCACTCGCCGCGCTCGCCGACCGTCGACAGCCCCGCAATGGTCAGCTTGGCGGGGCCGGTGCGGTCGACCGGCCGCAGTGCCTCGTGCGCGCGGGCCTCGCCGACAAGCACCTCCTCCAGGTCGGCGTCGGCCTCGGCCCGTCCGAACATCATCGCGACCACCGCGTCGATGACCGCGTGCTCGCTCATCCCGCGCAGGCGGTCCGGAGCCAGTTCGCCGACCACGCGTCCCTGGCGCAGCACGCTGATGCGGTCGGCCAACTGGTAGGCCTCGCGCAGCTTGTGGGTGATGAACACCACCGCCAGCCCGTGGTCGCGCAGCCGCCGCACCACGGTGATCAGCTCCTCGACCCCCTTCGGCGTCAGCATCGAGGTCGGCTCGTCGAGGATCAGCACCAGTTGGCCGTGCCACAGGGCGCGCACGATCTCGACCTGCTGCTGCTCGCCGAGCGAAAGCCGGCCGACCGGTGCGTCGGGGTCCAGGGTGATCGCCAGCAGCGCGCACAGCTCGCGGAACCGGGCCAGGGTGCGCGCGCGGCTGTAGGGCCGGTACCAGGGCGACCCCAGCATCAGGTTCTCGAGCACGGTCAGGCTGGGGATCAGCAGGACGTGCTGGTAGACCGTGCCGATGCCGCGCGCCAGCGCGTCGTGCGGTGCGCCGAGCCTGACCGCGTGGCCTTCGACCGCGATCTGGCCGGCGTCGGGCTGCTGCATCCCGGCCATGATGCCGATCAGGGTGGACTTGCCGGCGCCGTTCTCGCCGAGCAGCGCGTGCACCTCGCCGCGGTTGAACTGCAGCGAGATGTTGTCATTGGCCAGCACGCCGGGAAAACGCTTGGTGATTCCGGTAAGGGCGATCGCCGCCGTTCCGTCGCGCTGCACCGCGTCCATCGTCATATGTTCCGTCTGCCGGTCATGCCGGCCCCGGCCGTCGCCGATTCAAAGCAGAAATGGCGCCGGGGCTGCAACCGGCCGGTCGCATGGACGGCCGCAGCCCCGGACAAGGCTGGGATCGCACCGCCGCAGGCGGCGCGGCGGGAGGATTACTCCTCGCCGATCTCCACCGACGTCATCAGGTCGCGCACGGCCTGGGCATCGGTGATCAGGTCGACGGTCACGGTGCCGTCGATGATCTGGTCGCGGATCTGCATCACCGCGGTCCAGACATCGGCCGGAATATGGTCCGTCTGCAGCAGCTGCACCGAATCGTCGGCCAGCTGGATGGTGTAACTCTTGGTGCCGAAGGTATCGGCCCGCAGGTCCTCGACCATGGCGGAGTAGACCGGCACCATGTTCCACAGCACCGACGACAGCAGGAAGCCCTTGTCGAGCTCCGACTTGTCGCCGATGACGTCGATGAACCAGGCCTGACCGCCATCGACCGCAGGCGTCGTCTCCACCGCCTCGATCATGCCGAAGCTGGAGCCGTTGCCCTGGCCGAACACGATGTCGGCGCCTGCGGCGATCACCGATTCGGTGACCCGGCGGCCGCCGGCCGCGTCGCTGTAGGCGGCCGGGCCGATCACGGCATAGACGATCTTGACGTTGGCATTGGTCGCCCGCACGCCCTGGGCGAAACCGGCCGACTGCGAGTTCCACGACGGCGGCTCGCCGGACACCACCACGCCGACCGTGCCGGTGCGGGTCATCATCGCCGCCATGGCGCCGGCCAGATAGGCGCCGGTGTGGCCGTGCAGCGTGTAGTCGGCGACCAGGCCGGCCTGGATGTCGTCGGGCCGGTCGACGATCGCCACCGGCACGCCGGTCTCCGCCGCGATCTCCGGCGCCGCGGTGTTGTAGCCGCTGGCGTGGGCGATCATCAGGCTGGCGCCTTCCTCGGCCAGTTCGCGCAGGGTCGGCCGGACGTCGCCGTAGCCCAGGCCCTCGGCCGGCAGGAACTCGAGCCCGTAGGTCTCCGCCACCGCGCGCGCCGCGTCGACCCCCTGCTGGTTCCAGCCATAGTCGGTGCCCTGCTCCGGCACCAAGATGGCGATGCTGGTCACGTCCGCCGCCAGGGCCGGCTGCAACGCCAGCATCGCCCCGGTCAGCGCGCTCGCCAGCAGGCCCGCACGCAGTTTGGTCGACTTCGGATCGAAATGCTTCATCATCGCCCTCCTGAACAACCTCGCCCTTGTTGCCCGCGCCGACGCGGCCGGGCGCAGGCCTTGCTTCGTCGATCACGTGCCGGTTGGCCCGTGCCCAGGCGCCAGAATGACACCTGTGCACGGGCCGCGCCAGCAAAGCGGACACAACTGGCGGTGGCCGCTCCTCCCCCGAGCCCAGCAGCGCCCGCAAGACGGATGCGAACCAAATTGGTTGCATCCAACCCAACGAGCGCACCAATTCCGCCATCAGATGACACCACTCCGCCGGCGGTTGTCAACCGACTGCGGTCGCCGCCGTCCGGCGTGCAGGCCCCGCGTGCATGCTGGCGTGTGGACCAATGCGCTCCGGCTGGTGTATGCAGAACGACGGCGTGCAGGCAGGCGCGCGCGAAGTGCGGCCACGGCAGGCGGCCGCGGCGATTTCGGATGGCTGGAATGGAGCGCTATCAGAACACGCTGGCGTCGCTGCGGCAGATGATCGGCAGCTGGGCGCAGCAATCGGACGGGCGGGTCCCGCCGGAACGCGTGCTGGCCGAACAGCTCGGTACCGGCCGCCGGGTGCTGCGTCGTGCGCTGGCCGAGTTGGAGGAGGAAGGCGTCGTCCAGCGCCACCAGGGCCGCGGTACCTTCGTCGTCGACAAGGCGGCACCGGCGCCGCGACGCGGCGAGGTCCCCGTACAGGACGACTGGCGCTGGCTGGCGCAGCGCGCCAACCCGGTGGAGATGATCGAGCTGCGGCTGATCATCGAGCCGATCATGGCACGGCGCGCGGCGCTCTATGCTTCGCAGCAGGATGTGCAGCGCCTGCGCAGGCTCGCCCAGCGCACCCGCGATGCCGCCGAGCATACCGCCTACCAGGCCGCCGATACCGCCCTGCACCGCTTCATCGCGGAACTGTCGCACAACGCGCTGTTCCTGATGTTCTTCGACGCGTTCAGCGGCGCGCTGCGCGAGGAGGCGATGGCGCGCTTCGGCGAGAGCGGGCACTGCTTCAAGCGGCAGTCGGCCCATGCGGCCTTTCATGAGGCGATCGTCGCCGCGATCGCGGCACGCGACGGCGCCCGTGCCGAGCAGTTGATGCACGAGCATCTGAGCGACGTGCACCAGAGCCTGTTCGCGGACGCGCTGCCGACCGGCTATCGCGCTCGGCGGGAGAGCATCGCCGCCGAGTAGTCTCAGGCGGCGGCCGCGCCCGGTGCCACCGATGCGGCCGGCGCCAGCGGGGTCTTGCCCAGGATCAGGTCCGACGCCTTTTCGGCGATCATCACCACCGCCGCATTGATGTTGCCGCGCACCAGCCGCGGCATCACCGAGGCGTCGACCACCCGCAGCCCGTCGACCCCGCGCACCCGCAGGTCCTGGTCCACCACCGCCAGCGGGTCGTCGTCCGGGCCCATCCGGCAGGTGCCCAGCGGGTGATGCACGGTGATCGCCGTGCTGCGTATATGCGCATCGATTGCGTCCGGCGTGGTCTTGTCGAGGCCCGGCGCGATCTCGCTGGCGATGAACGGACGCAGCGCCGGCTGCGCGGCGACCGCGCGGGCCATCTTCGACGCCGCGGCGCAACGTGCGCCAGTCGGCGTCGGTCGCCAGGAAATTCGAGCGGATCAGCGGCTTGGCCAGCGGGTCCGGTCCGGCCAGCGCGACGGTGCCTTCGCTTTCCGGCTGCAGCATCACGATGCGGCTGGCGAATCCGTCGGCGAACGGTGCCTTGAACGGCTGCAGGTAGGGCCATGCGCCCAGCGGCGCCGCCGTGAACAGAAATTGGATGTCAGGCAGCGCGAGGCCGGCATCGCTGCGCAGGAAGGCGGTGATGCCGCCGGGAACGTCGGCCGCGGGCCCGGTTCCGGTCAGATAGGCCCGTGCCATCGCCGTGCCGACGCGGTCGAGGCGCATCAGCCGGTGGAACGGTCCCGGCTCCTTGCGCTGATACATCAGGATGACCGAGACGTGGTCCTGCAGGTTGGCGCCGACCCCGGGCAGCGCCGCCTTGACCGCGATCCCGTGCCGCGCCAGCGCCGCCGGATCGCCGATACCCGACAACAGCAGCAGCTGTGGCGAGTTGATCACGCCGCCGGCCAGGATCACTTCGCTGTCGGCGCGGATTTCCTCGCGGATTCCGCCGCGCGCCAGCTCGATGCCGACGGCGCGGCGGGCCCTCGAGCAGCACCTGCGTCGCCTGCGCGCCGACCATCACGTCGAGGTTCGACCGCTTGAGGACGGGACGCAGATAGGCGGTGGCGCCACTGCAGCGCCGGCCGTTGCGGATGGTCATCTGCAGGCGGGCGAAGCCCTCCTGCTGCGCGCCGTTGTAGTCGTCGGTCCAGCCGTGTCCGGCCTCGCGCCCGGCGTCGGCGAAGGCCTCGACCAGCGGGTCCTGATAGCGGCAGGGTTGGGTCGCGAGCGGTCCGGAATCGCCGCGATAGGCGTCGGCGCCGCCGGCCCAGCTTTCCTGACGGCGGAAATAGGGCAGCGCATGGGCATAGGACCAGCGGTCGAGCCCGGCCTCGGCCCAACCGTCATAGTCGGCGCGGTTGCCGCGGACATAGGCCATCGCGTTCACCGACGACGATCCGCCGATCACTTTGCCGCGCGCGCATTCGATGCGGCGGCCGCCGACCGAGTCCTCCGGCTCGCTGAAGTACATCCAGTCGTGCAGGCGGCGCTGCAGGATCTTGCCCCAGCCCAGCGGCACGTGGATCAGCGGGTCGCGGTCCCAGCCGCCGGCCTCGACCAGCAGCACCCGCGTCGCCGGGTCGGCCGACAGCCGATTGGCCAGCGCGCAGCCGGCGGAACCGGCACCGACGATGATGTGGCTGTAACCGCGATTGGTTCCCATCGAGGCAACCTAGCCTCAGATTTCGGGCCGCTTCAATCCATTAATTGCCATCAATTGGGCCCAAATTGGTTCGTTTCGGCCCGCCCGGCGGCGACCATGCCGGACGGGTGCAACTCGATCCCGCTGAGCGTGCGGTCGAGGTGGCGGGCGCGCCACGCCAGCATGCGCTCGGCATAGCGCAGCCGCACCGCGGCATAGTCCGGATCCTCCGCCCGGTTGCACAGCTCGCCGGGGTCGCGGGCGAGGTCGAACAGCAACGGCGGCAGTGCCGTGAAGTGCACGTACTTGAACGCGTCGTCGCGCAGCACGCCGAGCGCGCAGTCGTCCAGATCCAGCCCGAGCGCGCGCTGCGCCGCGCCGGTCGCCACCTCGCGGAAATCGAACTCCCAATGCGCCGCATCCCGCCAGCCTTCCGCGTCCCGTCCCTGCAGGAACGGCCGCAGCGAGCGGCCGTCGACCGCGCGCGGCACCGCGGCGCCGAGCAGGTCGATCACCGTGGGCATCACGTCGACCGATTCGGTGAAGGCCTCGACCCTGCGGCCGCCGACCACACCGGGACCGGCGACGATCAGCGGGATGTGGAAGCTCTGGTCGAAATAGCCCAGCTTGCCGAACAGATAATGGTCGCCCAGCATCTCGCCATGGTCGGTGGTCAGCACGACCAGCGTGTCGTCCAGGCGGCCGATCCGCTCGAGATGCGCGATCATGCGGCCGACCTGCGCGTCGACCTCGGCCAGCAGGCCGTAGTAGGTCGCCCTGATCCGGCGCCGGGCCGCGTCGTCCCAGTCGGTGGCCAGGCCCTCGGCGCCATAGACGAAATCGCCCTTGCGCTGGCCGGCCAGCGCATAGGCAAGGAACGGGTGCCCTGCCCGCTCCTGCGCCAGCGAGGGCGCGCGCACGAAGTCCGGCACCGCCTCCGGCTTCACCAGCGCGTTGTAGGGCGCCGGGGCGATGAACGGCGGATGCGGGCGCAGGAAGCTGACATGGGCGAACCAGGGGCTCGCGCCCATTTCGCTGGCGTAGTCGATGAACCCCTCCGCCAGGAATGCGGCCTCCGACCGGTCGGCCGGAAAGCGCGCCGGCGCGCCCGACGGCGGGTCGGCTGGGCCCTCCGCCGGCAGGTAGACATCGAGGCCGCAATCCGGCACCGCGACGCCGTGGCGGCGCAGCCACTGCAGCCAGGGCCCGGATTCCTCCGGCAACGGGCGGCGCTGGACGAATCCCGGCAGGACGCCTTCATAGGTGCGGGTGCGCGGGTCGGCCGGATCGAGCCCGCGCGGGTCGATGCCGGTGTCGGTATAGCCGAACAGCACCGGCTCGTAGCCCAGGCGCCGGGCGGCGCGGGCGATGTTGTCGTGCCGGTCGTCCAGCGGGGTGCCGTTGCGGCAGACCCGGTGGTTCATCTGGTAGAGGCCGGTCAGCAGCGACGCCCGTGCCGGCGAGCACGGTGCCGCCTGGCAGTAATGCCTGGCGAACAGCACGCCGCGCGCCGCCAGCGCATCGGCGGCCGGCGTGCGGGCGACCGGATGGCCGCGCGCCGACAGGCAGTCGCCTCGCCACTGGTCGCAGGTGATCAACAGCACGTTCATCGCCGTTCCCTCGCCGCGCTTTTTCGACTCGCCCGCCGCATCGTGCGGCGCTACCGTAGCGTCTCTAGCCGTCAGCCATGTCACCAGAATGGCGCCAGAGCGCCCGATTCGGTCGCGATTCCGGAGTGTCACAAGACCGTCATCGAACCGTAATCGGGGTGGCATGCGACGCTGGTAGATGCCCAAGAAGACCGCAAGCAATGCACAGGGAGTTTCCGATGCCCATTTCACGCCGTTCCGTCCTCAAGGGCGCGGCCGCGGCCGTCGCTGCACCCGCCGTCCTGCGCGCCCATGACGCGCTCGCCACGTCGGGCTCCGTCAACGTCTTCGCCTGGCAGGACTACGTCCAGCCCAACATCGCCGAGGCGTTCGAGGCCGAGACCGGCATCACCCTGAACCTGACCACCTATGGCTCCAACGACGAGGCGGAATCGACCCTGCGCGCCAACGGCGGCAAGGGCTTCGACGTCATCATGCCCTCGATCACCAACCGGGCCGGCTATGAGGACCCGAACGCACCGGACGGCATCTGGCTGGCACCGATCGACGAGGCGAAGGCCAATCTCGACTCGGTGATTCCGTCGTTCCTGCGCGATTCCGTGCAGCTCGGCGCCACCTATAACGGCAAGCGCTATCTGATCCCGTTCGACTGGGGCACCGAGGGCATCACCCTGAACCGCGGCGCGCTGAACATCAGCGACGCGGACCTGTCGTTCGGCGACCTGTGGCGGTCGGAGGCCGAGGGCGCGGCGGCGTTCCGCCAGAAATCCGCGATCATGGGCACCGGCCTCTATCTCGACGCCACCGGCGAGGTGCCGTCGAACCGCATGCTCGACGTCTACAAGTCCGAGGACGATGCGCGCCGGGTCTGGGGCGCGGTCACCCAGTTCATCATCGAGCACAAGGCGAATTTCGGCGCCTTCTGGAACAACGCCACCGAGGCGACCGGCGCGTTCAAGGACGCGGGCTGCGTCATCGGCCAGACCTGGGACACCACCGGGCTGCTGCTGAACCGCGAGGACCCGAACTTCGTCTACCGGGCGCCGAAGGACGGCATCATCACCTGGCTCGATTCGATCGGCATCCCGTCGGGGGTCGCCAACGCCGACCAGGCCTACGCCTTCATCAACTTCGTGCTGAAGCCGGAGATCGGCGGCATGTTCTCCAACAACACCGGCTACAACTCCGCCGTGGCCGGCGCCGCCGATTTCGCCTCCGACGAGTTCAAGCGCCAGTTCAACGAGACCTACACCGCCGAGGTGCTGAACAACATGTGGTGGTGGCAGGCCGACACGGCTTTCTTCGCGCCGGTGCGCGACGAGTTCGTCGAGATCATCACCAACGCCTGACGGCCGCTGCGGGCCGGCCGCCGGGCACGTCGCCCGCGGCCGGCCCGCCTGCGCCCGCGCCACGAGTGCAGCGGCCATGCACGGCAAGGACGTGGTCCTGGACCAGCTCCGGATCACCTATCCCAACGGCTTCACGGCGGTCCAGCCGACCTCGCTGACCATCGAGGCGGGCGAGTTCTTCTCGATCCTCGGCCCCTCCGGCTGCGGCAAGACCACCATCCTTCGCGCCGTCTCCGGTTTCGTGCAGCCGTCGGCAGGCCGCATCCTGATCGGCGGCGTCGACATGGGCCGCTCCGGCCCGAACGCGCGGCCGACGGCGCTGATCTTCCAGAACCTCGCGCTGTTCCCGCTGATGACGGTGTGGGAGAACGTCGCCTTCGGTTTGGAAGCGCGCGGCGTCGACCGGCGTTCCCGCCGCAAGCGGGCGATGGAACTGCTCGACCTGGTCGCGCTGACCGGTCAGGGCGAGAAGAAGCCGACCGAGCTGTCCGGCGGCCAGCGCCAGCGGGTGGCGATCGCGCGGGCGCTGGCGGTCGAGCCGTCGGTGCTGCTGCTGGACGAGCCGCTGTCGGCGCTGGACCTCAAGCTGCGCCAGCACATGCGGGCGGAGCTGCGCGCGATCCAGCGCAAGACCGGCGTCACCTTCATCTACATCACCCACGACCAGGGCGAGGCCCTGACCATGTCGGACCGCGTCGCGGTGATGCGCGAGGGCGTGATCGAGCAGGTCGGTCCGGCGGACGAGGTCTATGGCAACCCGGCCACCGCCTTCGTCGCCAGCTTCGTCGGCGAGACCAACGTGTTTCCGGGCAGCGTCGCCGCGCTGGAAGACGGCATGGCCTATGTCGAGACCCCGCTCGGCCGGTTCCTCGGCCGCAATCCGGGCAACCTGCCGGTCGGCGCCGAGGCGATGGTGTTCGTGCGGCCCGAACATGTCGGCCTCGCCGCGCAGCAGCCGGGCGATCGCTACGGCAACGAGCTCGATGCCGCGGTCGAGCGTCGCGACCTGGAGGGTCCGTTCGTCAACGTGCTGCTACGCGCCGGGCAGCGCGAGGTGACGATGCACCTGACCAATACCGGCAACGCCGGGCGCGACATGGCCGGCCCGCAGCGCATCGGCTTCGCCTGCGAGGACGCGATCGTGCTGCCCGCCGGCGCCCTGGCCGCCACCGGCCGCGACATGGCCGAGAATGCGTAGGCTGATCCAGGCCTACGGCCACGGCCTGACGGCACTGTTCGTCTCGGTGACCGCGCTGTGGGGCGTACTGCTGATCATCCTGCCGCAGGTCAGCATGCTGGACAGCGCCCTGCGCACGCCGCTGCGCCAGCTCGACTCCTCCATCGCCTACGCCGTCGGGCAGGATGCGCACACCTGTCGCACCGTCCTCGAATCCTATCGCGACGATACGGGCGCAGACCAGGACGGCGGCGGGCTGGCGATCCCCTCGATCACGCCGTCCCCCTCGCCGTCGCCGTCGCCTTCGATCATGGCCGCGCCCAGCCCCGGCGGCAGCGGCCTGCCCTACATCATCCAGTGCGACCGCGCCACCACCCACCAGATGCTGGCCCGCGACGAGGGCGAGCAGGCCTGGCTCGATCTCGAATACGGCATCGCGACCCTGGCGGTCGACGGCAGCGCCGACCTCGAAACCCAACTCGCCCAGGCGCAGGCGGTGCAGGACGCCGCCGAGGCGCTGCGCGCGCAACTGCTGCAGGCGGAAGCCTCGGCAAGCTCGCACGGTCTGGCCAACTTCGCCTTCATCTTCGAGCCGCGGGCGATCCCGCTGACCGAGGAGGCCAAGGCCCGCGCCGATGCCGAGTTCGGCAGCCAGCTGCAGGAATGGATCGGCCTGCGGTTCGAGCGCGACGGCACGGTCTATGAGCGGATCACGCTGACCACCCTGATGCGCACGATCCTGTTCGCGGTGCTCGCCACCGGGCTCGCGCTCATCGCCTGCTATCCGATCGCCTACAACCTGGCGCTGGTGGCCACGCCGCAGCGCGCCGTCTGGCTGTTCCTGGCGCTGATCATCCCCTATGCGACGGTCGAGCTGATGCGGATCTACGCCTGGGTGGCGCTGATCGACGCCAACGGCGTGTTCAACCAGATCCTCGACTGGCTCGGCGTGCTCGACCTCGCCGCCGACGAGGCGATCGCGTTCAAGCGCAGCCCGATCACCGTCTTCGTGGTGATCGTCTACACCTACATCCTGTTCATGGTGTTCCCGCTGTACAACGTGATGGCGACGCTGGACCGCAACCAGATCGAGGCGGCCCACGACCTCGGCGCCAGCACCTGGCGCATCCACCGCCGCATCATCGTCCCGCACGCCAAGCCGGGCATCGCGGTCGGCTGCATCGCCACCTTCATGCTGTCGGCGGGCGCCTTCTCGGTGCCGCGCATCATCTCGCGCGGCCTGCAGGGCGAATGGTTCAGCCAGACCATCTACAACAAGTTCTTCGAATCGCAGAACAGCAACCTCGGCTCGGCCTACGCCTTCGCCTACATGTTCATCTGCTTCGCCATTGTCGGCGTGTTCATGTGGGCGGTGCGCGCGCGGCTGAAGGACTTCGTGCGGGCATGAGCGCCGCCGCGACGCATCGGTTCAGCGCGCGCCTGCTGCGCGGCTACACCTGGCTGTTCCTGCTGTTCATGTTCCTGCCGCTGCTGCTGCTGATCGTCGCCTCGTTCAACGACGTCTCGCCGCCCAGCGTCACCGACTGGCAGGGCCTGACCGGCAAGTGGTACGCCTTCCTGTGGATGGACGAGACCGGGCTCCGCGCCGACCCGGTGCTGCGCAGCCTGGACCGGCCCCGGCTGTACGACTGCTTCGGCAACTCGATGATCGTCGCCGCCTTCGTCGTGCCGCTGTCGCTGGTGCTGGGGCTGGCGGGCGCGGTGATGCTGACCCGCTGGCAGACCCGCTTCAACAGCTTCCTGTGGTGGGTGCTGCTGTCGCCGATGCTGGCGCCGGGCATCGTGCTCGGGCTGTCGACCATGATCCTGTGGAACGGCATGGGCGTCAGCGCCGGGCTGACCACGGTGATCATCGCCCAGACCACCTTCATTGCCGGCTATCCGATGCTGGTGGTGATGGCCCGCCTGCAGCGCCAGCCGCCGGAGCACGAGGAAGCGGCGCTCGACCTCGGCGCCTCGCCCTGGCGGGTGTTCCGGCGCATCACCCTGCCCTATCTGCTGCCGGCGCTGGCCAGCGCCGCGGTGATCGCCTTCATGTCGTCGTTCGAGAACTACAACACCACCATGTTCGCCAAGGGCGGCGCCTGCACCTTCTCCACCGAGATCGGGGCGATGGTGCGCAACCCGAACGGCCACCCGCCGGTGATCAACGCGATCGGCGCCATCATCGTGGTGCTGACTGTCGCCGCCGCGGTGACCCACACCCTCGCATTGCGGCGCGAGGCCGCGCGCAAGACGGGCTGAGCGCGTGAGCGTGGCGCTGACGGCCCGTTGCCACCCGGCGCTGCAGCCGATCCTGCCGCGGCCGGTGCCGGCGCGCGAGGCCCGGCCGGACTGGCTGCGCGACATGCCGGCGGAGGTGCCGGCCGACAGCCTGGGCGGCATCCCTATGCGCACGCTGAAGCACTGCCCGCCGCTGGTCGACGCCCTCGGGCTCGGCCTGCTGATGCCGCTCGCATGCGACCTGCACGTCGCCGACGGCGAGATCGCCTGGGACTGGAATCCGCCGGCGCTGCCGGACCAGCTGACCAGTCGGGCGCCGATCGGCGTGCACGCGCCGGAACAGGCCAGCGGCGCGCCGCTCGCCATCACCGGGCGCTTCGTGGTCAAGTTCATGAACTTCTGGACCCTGCAGGCGCCGCCGGGCTGGTCGGTGCTGTTCACCCACCCGTTCGGCCGGCCGACGACGCCGTTCCACACGCTGACCGGCCTGGTCGACTGCGACAGCTACGCCGATGGCTACGTCCATTTTCCGGCGCTGTGGACCGATCCCGCCTTCGTCGGCACCATCCCGGCCGGCACGCCGGTGGCGCAGGCGATCCCGCTGCCGCGCGACCGCATCGCTCTGACGGTCGAGACGATGGACGCCGCGCACCAGGCCGCCACCCGCGAACTGCAGCAACGGCTGCAGGACGAGCGCGGGGTCTATCGCAAAGACTATCGCTCCGGCGACTGAGCCGACGGCCCATCTGCCGCCAGCGCGATGCGGCCGGCGGTGGACCGGGTGACCGCGCGCAGAACCAGCGGCCGCAGCGCCGGCTCGCGCCACAGCGCGCGGCGCAGGACCTCGCCTTCGGGGTCGCGCAGCTCCAGCAGCGCACGCATCAGGCCGACCCTGGCCTCGGCGAAGCCGGCGCCGGCGATCCGGCGCCAGGCGTCGCGGGCCTGGGCGGGATCGCCCAGCCGCTCCGCCAGCCGCGCCAGGTTGCGCCAGCCATCGGTATCCTCGGGCAGCAGCACCGTGGCCCTGGCAAAGCAGTCGCGCGCCTCGGCCGGCTCGCCCTGTTCCACCAGCCACCGGCCGAGTTCGAACCAGGCGATACCGTAGTCGGCGCGCAGCGATACCGCCCGCCGCAGCCAGCTGCCGGCCTGCTCCGGCTTGCCGGCGCGCAGCAGGACCTGGGCCAGGTTGTAGGACGCCTCCGCCGGCGCATCGCGCAGCTTGACCAGGCGGCGCAACGTCGCCTCCGCCTTGGGCCAGTCGGCACGCCGGATCGCGTCGGTCGCGGCGGCGGCCAGGCGCTGGGCGGTGGGTGCGGTCGAGGCTCTGGTCATGGCAACGGGGCCCGGTGCATGGTGCGCGGCGACGGCGAGGCGCCGCAAATCTAGACCCTTGGCGGAGGTGCATGGTGCAGAAAATCGGACTGGTCGGGGCCGGCCTGATCGGGCGGGCATGGGCGATCAGCTTCGCCCGCGGCGGCTGCGCGGTTTCGATGTACGACCCGGTCGACGGCGCCGCCGCGGCCTCGCGGGCGCTGATCCCGGCCATGCTGGCCGACCTCGCCGCGGCCGACCTGCTCGACGGCCAGACCGAAGCGCAGGTGATGCAGCGCATCGCCGTCGCCGCCAGCCTGGAGGACGCGCTGGACGGTGCGGACCACGTGCAGGAGAACGCCCCGGAGCGGCTGGAGGTCAAGCGGCCGCTGTGGCAGCAACTCGACGCGCTGGCGGCGCCGGAGACGGTGCTGGCCAGCTCGACCTCGGCGATCCTGCCCTCGGCCTTTTCCGAGGGGTTGTCCGGCGGTGCGCGCTGCGTGGTCGCCCACCCGATCAACCCGCCCTATCTGGTGCCGGCGGTCGAGGTGGTGCCCGCGCCCTGGACCGCGCAGGAGACGGTCGCGCGCACCGCGGCCCTGATGCGCGCCATCGGCCAGGTGCCGATCGTGATGAAGAAGGAACTCGCCGGCTTCATCATGAACCGGATGCAGGGCGCGTTGCTGCAGGAGGCATTCCGGCTGGTCGACGACGGCTATGCCAGCGCCGAGGACGTCGATGTCGGGATCCGCGACGGCCTCGGCCTGCGCTGGGCCTTCATGGGCCCGTTCGAGACCATCGACCTGAACGCCCCCGGCGGCGTGACCGACTACGTCGAGCGCTACCAGGACATCTATGTCCGGCTGTGGCCGTCGCAGCAGCGCCGGCCCGACTGGGGCCCCGCCCTGGCCGAACGGATCGCGGCGGAGCGCAGCGCCAGCCTGCCGCGCGACCGCATCGCCGCGCGCACGCGCTGGCGCGACCGCGAGTTGATGGCCCTCGTCGCCCACAAGCGCAGGCGCAGCGCCAACGATGCGTGACGCCGGCCCGGTCTGATGGTTTTTGATGGTTCCTGCCGTCAAGAGCTGATTGATTTGATGGGTTCCGTCATCGCCGCATTGATTGCGCGGGCGGCTTCGCCTATTACTTAGACAGACGACCCTGCCGAAGGCAGGCGCACGCTGGGGAGAGTGCGCGATGACCGTGCGACGCGACTACAGCCTGAACGGTGCCGAGACGGTGCGCGCTTTCGAGCGCGGCCTGGTCTCGGCCGACTGGTACAAATGCGACGTACCGCGCAAGCGGATGAAGGAGCTGATGCAGCGCAGCGATTGGCCGGGCCTGTGGTGGCAGGGGCTGTGGTTCGCGCTGGTCTTCGCCGCCGGCGCGCTGGTGGTCTGGTCCTGGGGCACCTGGTGGCTGCTGCTGACGCTGCCGGTCTACGGCACGCTGATCACCGGTTCGGCCGATTCGCGCTGGCACGAGTGCGGCCACCGCACCTGCTTCAAGACCAACTGGCTGAACGACGTCGTCTACCAGTTCGCCTGCTTCTTCCTGTACCGCGAGCCCGATGTCTGGCGCTGGAGCCATGTGCGCCACCACACCGACACCATCATTGTCGGCCGCGACCCGGAGATCATCACCCCGCGCCCGCCCGACTTTCTCGGCCTGGTGCTGACCATCTTCAATCTGAAGGGCGGCACCCAGACCATCATGCGCGTGTTCGCCCACGCCGCCGGCAAGGTAAGCGACCACGAGCGCGATTTCATTCCCGAGTCCGACTGGAACCGGATGTTCTGGACCGCGCGGGTGTGGATCGCGATCTGGGCGGCAATCATCGCCTGGGCGCTGATCGCGTGGTCGCTGCTGCCGATCGTGATGTTCCTGCTGCCGCAGTTCTACGGCCACTGGCTGGTGCTGTTCTTCGGCATGACCCAGCATATCGGGCTGGCCGACGACGTGCTCGACCACCGGCTGAACACCCGCACGGTCTACATGAACCCGGTGTTCCGCTATCTCTATTCGAACATGAACTACCACATCGAGCACCACATGTTCCCGATGGTGCCGTTCCACGCCCTGCCGGCGCTGCACGAGGAGATCAAGGCCGACTGCCCGCCGCCCTATCCCAGCACCCTGGCGGCCTATCGGGAGATCTTCCCGGCACTGATCCGCCAGCACCGCAATCCGGACTGGTGGGTCGACCGCAAGCTGCCGCCGGCCCCGCCGGGGGGCAAGGACGACGCTGGACTGGTTCCGGCCGAATAGGCAAAAGGAATACCCTGACCGCGGCCGCGCGGCGCATCCGCCGCGCGGTCGTTTGCCTGCAATCGCCCTGGAGAATGCCGATGAGCTGGGTCGAGGTCTGCGCCGCAGACGAGATCGACGAGGAAGACGTGATCCGTTTCGACCATGGCGGCCGCACCTTCGCGGTCTACCGGTCGCCGGATGACCGCTATTTCGCCACCGATGGCCTGTGCACGCACGAGAAGGTGCATCTGGCCGACGGTCTGGTCATGGACGAGATCATCGAATGTCCGAAGCACAACGGCCGCTTCAACTACATGACCGGCCAGGCCAAGGGCGCGCCCGTCTGCATCGACCTGAAGACCTATCCGACCAAGGTCGAGGACGGCACCGTCTATATCGACATCTAGGCGGCGCGGCGCGATGAGCGACGACGGCATGGTGATCGTCGGCGCCGGCGAGACCGGCGCGCGCGCAGCCGTGACACTACGCGAAGCCGGCTGGCGCGGACCGGTCACGCTGATCGGCGAAGAGGCGCACCTTCCCTACGAACGGCCGCCGCTGTCGAAGGACGCGATCACCGCCGACGGGCATCCCGGACCGAAGCTGGCGCTGAGCGAGGCGCAATGCGCCGAGCATGGCATCGTCCACCTTGCCGGCCGCCGCGCCGTCGCCATCGACCGCGGCGCCGCGCGGGTGGCGCTCGACGACGGCACCGGCGTCGGCTATCGCCGCCTGCTGCTGGCCACCGGCGCCGAGGCCCGGCGCCTGCCGCTGCACGGTGCCGGCGCCGACCGCGTGCTCTATCTGCGCCGGCACGAGGATTCGCGTGCCATCCGCGCCGCGCTGCGGCCCGGCGCCCGTGTGGCGGTGATCGGCGGGGGATTCATCGGGCTGGAGCTGGCGGCCAGCGCCGCCATCCGCGGCGCCGCGGTGGTGCTGCTGGAGGCCGCGCCGCGCATCCTGACCCGCGGCGTGCCGCAGACGCTGGCCGACATGCTGGCTGCACGCCACCGTGCGGCGGGCGTGGACCTGCGCGCCGGCGTGACGATCGCCGAGGTCGGCAGCGACGCCGTGATGCTCGGCGACGGCGCGGTCGTGCCATGCGACGCGGCGATCGCCGGCGTCGGCGCCGTGCCGCGGACCGACCTGGCCGAGGCGGCGGGCCTGGCCGTCGAGAACGGCATCCGGGTCGACGCGACGCTGGCGACCGCGGATCCGCACATCCTGGCCGCCGGCGACTGCTGCTCGTTCCCGCATCCGTTGTACGACGGCCGGCGCATCCGGCTGGAGGCCTGGCGCAACAGCCACGACCAGGGAGCGCTGGCCGCCCGCAACATGCTGGGCGCGGCAGAGCCGGTCTCGGCGGTGCCGTGGTTCTGGTCCGACCAGTACGAGCTGTGCCTGCAGATCGCCGGCCTGGTCGACGCGGGCACCGAGACGGTCGCGCGCGACCTCGGCGACGGCGCCGTCATGCTGTTCCACCTGGCGGCCGGCGGCCGGCTGGTCGCCGCCAGCGCGCTCGGCGCGATCGGCAAGGTCGGCCGCGAGATCAGGCTGGCAGAGATGCTGATCGAACGCCGCGCGGTGCCCGACCCGGCCGCCCTGGGCGACCCGGGATTCAAGCTGAAGGCGCTGCTGAAGGGCTGATGCGCCGGCCGCTCGGCTCGGCCGGCACGTCACCCGTCGCCGAGCACCACCACCGTGCGGTGCGGCATGGTCAGGCGCGAGACCGTGATCGCGCTCTCGCTGCGCAGGTCGATTGCGTAGCCGTCGTCCTCCAATCGGCCGAGCAGGCCGGACAGCGTCAGCGCACCGAAATAGTGCATCGGCACGATCATCGACGGGCCGATCTGCTCGATCACCTCGACGAGCAGGCTGTGCGAAATGGTATAGCTGCCATCGGCCGGCACCAGCAGCACGTCGATCTGACCCAGGTCGGCCAGATGCTGGTCGGTCAGCGTGTGGTGCAGGTGGCCGAGATGGGCGATGCACATCCCGTCGGCCTCGAACACGAAGATCGAATTGCCGTTGAAACGGGTGCCGCCATAGTCGCGCACGTTGGTCGGCACGTTCCAGACCCGCAGGTCCTTCACCGTGACGTCGTAGGACGCAATCCCGGCCTCGGTCGCCCAGCCGCGCAGTACCTGCCCGATCTTCGGGTCCGGGAAGTCGGTGTAGTGCGACGAATGGGCGTTGTTCATCGTCGCCACATCGGGCGGAAAGGGCAGCGGCAGCCCGAAATAGTCGGTGACCGCGCTGGCGCCGCCGGCCGTCTCGATCAGGAAGCTGGAATGGCCGAGGAAGCTGAGCCGGATTTCGCCGTCGGCCGGCGCGGAGACCGGGACGACCTGGGCGGCGCCCGGCGCTGCCGCGATCGGCAGGCACTTGGCCGCGGCTCCGCCGCCGAGGACGACCGCCGATACCAGCCCGACCACGAGACGGCCCAGACCGAGGAACGAACGCCAGCGCATGACCGCCCTCCTCTGCAAAAAGCAGCATCCAGCGCGCAGCATAGCCAAATCGCGGCCAGCGCCGAGCGATCGGCGCGCGACGCGGCTTCAACTCTTCGTGCCCGGAAGCCGCATATGGTGCCGCGAGCCACCCGGTCCGCATGACGGCCGCGGCGGCCTGGGCTACTGTCGGCGCGTGCGCGGCAGGCGGCTGCGCGGAGCGACGGGGCGAGCCGATGAACCATATCGACCGGCAGCAGGTGCGGGCGGCGGAGGTTGTGCTGCCCTGCCCGGACCTCAAGGCGACGCTGCCCTTCTTCACCGACACGCTGGGCTTCCGCATCGACGCGATCTTCCCGGCCGACCGGCCGGCCATCGCCGACATCTCCGGCTATGGCGTGCACCTGCGCCTGCAGCGCGACGCGACCGGCGACCCCGGCGCGCTGCGGCTGCTGTGCCCCGACCCGGACGCGGTCGCCGGCGGTACGCGCACCCTGACCGCGCCCAACGGCACGCGCATCGAGCTGGCGCCGCTGGAGCCGCCGCTGGCGGTACCGCCGGTGGCGCCGGCGCTGGTCGTCACCCGGATGCAGGACGAGGCCGGCTGGGGCGTCGGCCGCGCCGGCATGCGCTACCGTGACCTGGTGCCCGACCGCCAGGGCGGCTTCGCCATCGCCTCGCACATCCGCATCGTCGAGCCCGGCCCGGTGCCGGACTACGTCCACTTCCACAAGATCCGTTTCCAGATGATCTACTGCTACCGGGGCTGGGTCAGGGTGGCTTATGAGGACCAGGGCGAGCCGTTCGTGCTGCGGGCCGGCGACTGCGTGCTGCAGCCGCCGCAGATCCGCCACCGCGTGCTGGAAAGCGGCGACGGGCTGGAAGTGATCGAGGTTGGCTGCCCGGCCGAGCACATGACCTGCGTCGACCACGACCTGACGCTGCCGACCGGCGCCGTCCTGCCCGACCGCGACTTCGGCGGCCAGCGCTTCGTCCGCCACGTCGCCGCCGAGGCGGCCTGGCATCCATGGCGGCTGGACGGGTTCGCGGCACGCGACACAGGCATCGGAACCGCCACCGGCGGCGTCGCCGGTGCCCGCGTCGCGCGCCGGACCGGCGCCGGAGACAGCGTACGCGTGCGCCACGACGCCGAATTCCTGTTCCATTTCGTGCTGCAGGGCGCCATGACGCTGGCGGTCGACGGCGCGCCGCCGCAGGCGCTGGCGACCGGCGACAGCTTCGTCGTGCCGCCGCACAGCGGCCATGCGTTCACCGGATGCTCCGCCGACCTGCAACGGCTCGTGGGGGCGAGGCCGGCCGGCTTCCCCACGACCGCAGCCTAGGACGCCTCAGCCGCCGCCGTCATAGGGCCAGTCGAGCGGCGCCACCGCGCGGCGGCGCTTGACGTCGCTCCAGCTCATCCGACAGCCGTCGCCCGCCTCGCGCGCCTTGCGCACTTCCTCCAGGATCGCGTCGCCGACCATTGCCGGCTCGCCCTGGTCCAGGTTGCACGGATCGAGGAACAGCAGGCCGTGCTCGGCCAGGTCGTCGCGGACCACGATGGCGGGGTCGCGTGCCGCCAGCCTTCCGGCCAGCTCCCAAGCATGCAGCCCGGCCGCCGGCCCGTCGACGTGCAGGCGCAGCCGCGTCACCGGGTTGCCGGTCCAGTCGTCGTGACGGGAAATGGCGATGCCGGCCAGGCCGGCAAGATAACCTTCCCACAGCGCCAGCACCGTCTCCTCGGCCGCGCGCGCCTTGGCGGCATCGCGCTTCGACCACAGTTCCAGTGCCGTCATCACGCTGACGATCGCCTCCTTCGGCACCTTCATCGTGCGGCCGATGCCGCGGTGCTGCAGATAGAGCGCACGCACCAGGTCGCGCTTGCCGGCGACGACGCCGCTGGTCAGCCCGGCGAGGAACTTGTGGCCGCTGTGGATGACCACGCCGGCGCCCAATGCCGCCGCGCGGTGCATGTCGTATTCGGCCGCCATGTCGACGATCACCGGCACGCCGTAGTCGGCGCAGGTCTCGATGAACAGGTCGAGCGGCAGCTCGCCTTCGCGCACGGTGTGGTGGGAAATCACGTACACTGCGGCGGCGCAGCCGGCATCCAGCGCCCGGCGCAGGTGATAGACCTCGCACAGGGCGGCGCTGCCCACCGGCACGACCTCGGCTCCGGCCAGCGCGATCGCCTGCTGCACGGTGGCGCCGTAGGTGATCATGTGGCCCATCTGGACGGCGACCCGGCGCTCGCGCCCGCCGCAGTCCGGCAGCGCCTCGATGGCGGCCAGGTCGTCGCCCGCGATGGCGGCGGCGACGCCGAGGGTGATTCCCGCGGCGGTGCAATGGACGACGCAGCCCGCCTCGGCCCCGGTCGCCTCCGCAATCACGCGCGAGGCGCGCGCCTGCAGCTCGTCCATGATCACGAAGCGCGGCAGCATGCCGGCGACGCTCTCGATCACTTCCGGCGCCACGCGCGACGCGCCCAGCACGGTCATCGTGCCCGACGCGTTGATCACCCGCCGCAGTCCCCAGCGCCCGAACGGGTCGCTCCATTCGCCCATGATCCGCCCTCCCCGTGCGATTCACCCTGCGATGCAAGCGGAGGGCGGGCCCGGCGTCAATGCGGCACCGCCGCGGCGCTCAGCCGGTGCCCTGCCGGAACACCAGCTCGACCATGGTCAGCGGCCAGCAGCCGCTGCTGAACTCGATGGGGATGCCGGCCTCGTCGACATTCAGCGCGCTGGTCCGCAGCACCGGTGTCGCCGGCGTCAGGCCCAGCGCCTCGGCCTCGGCCGCCGTGGCGAAGCCGCCGCTGACCCGTGTCTCCACCCGGCTGAAGCGGGCGATGCCGTGGCCTGCATAAACAGCGGCGACCGACTGGCGCTCGCGATAGCACGCCTCGAACTCGGGGAAACGCTCCGCCGGGAACAGCTTCTCGGTCAGGTAGACCGGCTGGCCGTCGAGCAGGCGCAGCCGGCGAAGCGCGATGGTCGGCGCCCCCACCGGCAGGCACAGCCGTTCGCCGGCCGTGCGGCCGGCCTTGCGGCGGCGCAGGCCGAGTGTCCGCGTGTCGACGGTGCCGTGATCGCCGACCAGGGCGTCGCCGAAACGGCGGTCGCTGGCGACCACATAGACGCTCGGCGGCTTGCGCAGGAACACGCCGACACCCTTGCGCGCGACCAGCACGCCCTCCTGCTGCAAGCGCCGCAATGCCCGGCGCAGCGTCACCCGGGTGACGCCGAAGGCCTCGGCAAGCTGGTTCTCGCCCGGCAGCTGGCATCCTGGGCGCAGCCGGCCGCTGGTCAGTTCCCGGCGCAACAGGTCGTAGATCTGCAGCCACAGTGCCCGCTCGCCGCGCGGGCGGAAGGCGGGGCCGCCCGCGAGCGCCAGCCGCGCCAGCAGATCCGGTCCATCCACGCTAGCCGGCCTCATAGACCTTGCGGCCGGCGACGAAGCTGGCGACCACGCGCGGCTGCGCCCCGCCGTCGTCGACCACGATGACATCGCCGCGCATGCCCGCCGACAGCGCGCCGCGATCTGGCAGGCCCGCCGCCCGCGCCGGGTTGGCCGAGACCAGCGCCCAGGCGGCGTGGAACGGCAGCTGCCCGGCGGCGGCCAGCTTGAACGCCGCGGCGGCCAGCGTCGGATAGTAGTAGTCGGAGGCGAGCACCGAGCACAGGTCGTCGGCCACCGCCGCGGTCGCATCCAAGGCACCGGTATGGCTGCCGCCGCGCACCACGTTGGGCGCGCCGAGAATGACGTCCTCGCCGGCCGCTCGCGCCGCCCGCGCGGTCTCGACCGTCACCGGGAACTCCGAGGCATGGGCGCCGAGCGCGCGGAAGCGCTGCCTGTCGTCGGGAGTCGCCTCGTCGTGGGCCAGCAGGATCGCGCCATGATCGCGCGCCACGCCTGCCAGCCGCTCGATGGCGGCCGGTACCTCGTCGCGCCGGCTCCAGACCCGGTCGACCAGCGCCACATACTCCGCCTCGCCGACGCCGGCGCGCGCGGCCCAATGCCCGAGCTTGCTGGCCAGGCGGCCATTCTGCGCGCTGCTGGTTGTGTGGTCGTTGAAGGCCAGGATCGGGGCCGGTTCGCGGTCGAGCCAGCCTTCGACATCGGCCATCGCATCGAGGGCGAAGGTTTCCCAGCGCAGGTGCAGGCGAGTGTCGCAGGCAAGCCCCGGCCGCATCCGCTCCAGCGTCGGCACGAAGGTCCGGGCGTTGTCCAGGCACCGCAGGCCGGGCTCCCATGACACGGTCAGGCCATGAAAGGCGGTGGTGATCCCGTTGGCGACCAGCTGCCGGTCGGTCTCGGCCAGCGCCAGCTCCAGGTCGAAGCTGACCTTGGGCCGCGGCATGATCTGGCGCTCGAAACCGTCGCCATGGATGTCGACGATGCCAGGCAGGACCAGCATGCCGCCGGCATCGAACCGGCGCGCATCCGCGGCCGGCCGCTCGGCCACCAGCCCGTCGCAAAGATGGAGGTCGCTGCGCTCCAGCGCGTCTCCGCGCAGGACCCGGCCTCCCGAGAGGATCCAGTTCACCTTCCGCTCCTGCCGTCCGTCCCTGGGGGAACGTCACGCCGCTGTCACCGAATCCCGCTATGCAGGGGCGGTCGCAACGGTTCCTGTATACACAAGCCGCAGAAGAGGGGAAGCATCATGTTCCGCGCCATTCTCGCCGCCGCCGCAACGGCGGCGCTCGCCGCCCCGGCCCTGGCCGAGCCGGTCAGTTTCGCCGTGACCGACATCGAGGGGCTGGAGGTCCTGCAGCAGGAGTTCGGCGCGTTCGAACTGGCCCTGGAAAAGGCGACCGGCCTCGACATCGAGCTCTACCCCGTCAACTCGCGCACGGCAGCGGTCGAGGCGATGGTCGCGGGCCAGGCCGATCTGGTGCTGACCGGCCCGGCCGAATATGTCGTCATCCGCCAGCTGACCGACGCGCAGATCGTGGCCGGCTGGCAGCGGCCCGACTATTTCGCCCAGGTGGTGGTGATGGCCGATGGCCCGATCAAGGATGTCGCCGACTTGCGCGGCCAGATCGTCACCTTCGGCTCCGTCGGCTCCACCTCGCAGCATCTCGGGCCGGCGCAGGCGCTGGCGGACCTGGGCCTGATGTACGGCGTCGACTACGAGGCCCAGATCATCGCCCGCAACGTCGCGGTCGAGGCGATGATCCGTGGCGACGTCGCCGCTGTGGGCATGAACTTCACCCACCTGGCCGCGATCCGCGAGGCCTTCCCCGACCAGGCGTTCACCGTGGTCGCCCGCGGCCGCGACCTGCCCAACGACATCCTGGTCGCGCGGGCGGATCTGGACGCGGCGATCGTCGCCACGGTGCGCGACGCCTTCGTCAACGAAGGCGCCGACCTGATGCAGGCGGTGCTGACCGGCGAGGACAACGGCAAGTACCGGGGCGGCTTCTTCCTGACCGCGATCGACGACGCCGACTACGAATATGTCCGCGCGATGTATCGCACCATCGGCGTCGACACCTTCGACGCGTTCGTCGGCAACTGAACGCGCCCCCGGGCGTGGGCAGGCAGGTGCGCCTGTCCACGCCGGCGGAACCGCCCGCACCGGGCCCGACCGCCACGGACCGCGCGATCGTCAGCACCGCAAACCTCGACAAGGCCTATGGGCGCGTCGCGCCGGTGCTGCGCGATGTCTGCCTGACCATCGGCGCAGGCGAACGTGTCGCCCTGATCGGGCCGAACGGGTCCGGCAAGTCGACGCTGCTGAAATGTCTGATCGGCCTGGTGCCGATCTCCCGCGGCACGGTCGAGACCCTGGGCGAACGGTTCGGCGCGACGCCGACATCCGCCCAGCGTGCGCGCCTGCGCCGGCAGACCGGCTTCGTGTTCCAGCACCACGGGCTGGTCCGGCGGCGGTCGGTGCTGTCCAACGTCGTGCACGGCATGCTCGGCACGCCGGGCAGTTGGCGCGGCTTCTGCCAGACGACCGCGCCATACGCGTGGCGCCGCAACGCGCTGGCGGCCCTGGAGGCGGTCAGCCTTGCCGACAGGGCGGGTCACCGGGCCGACACCCTGTCCGGCGGACAGCAGCAGCGCGTGGCGATCGCTCGGGCGATCGTGCGCCAGCCGCGACTGCTGATCGCCGACGAGCCGTCCGCGAGCCTCGACCCGGCGGCCGGCCGCGAGGTCATGGACCTGTTCGCGGCCCTGGCGCGGACGCACGGCATCACGCTGCTGTTCACCACCCACGACATCGAACACGCGCTCGCCTTTTCCGACCGCGTGCTGGCGTTGCGGGGCGGCCGACTGCACTTCGACAGCCCGACCATGGCCGTAACCGACCGCATGATCGCGGGCACCTTCAATGGCTGAGGTTCCGCGCGGCCGGACGCCAGGCGCGCCGCCGCGGCTGCGCGCGCCGTCGCCGGTCGCCTTCACCCTGTTGCTGGCTGCGGTCGCCGTGGTGATCGCGTCGCTTGGCGATGTCGCGCCGTCGCCACAGCGACTGGCCGACGGCCTGCCCAGCCTGGGGCGGCTGCTCGACCGGATGCTGCCGCCCAACCTGGACGAGGGGTTTCTGCTGCGCATCCTCGACCGGCTGGTCGAGACCTTCCAGATCGCCGTGGTCGGCACGGCGATCGGCGTCGCCGCCAGCGTCCCCGTCGCTTGGCTGTCGGCGCGCGCCGTCTCGCCGGTCGGTCCATTCGCCTATCTGGGCAAGGCACTGGTCTCGCTGTTCCGCACGGTGCCGGACCTGGTCTGGGCGCTGCTGTTCGTGGTCGCGGTCGGGCTGGGTCCGACGGCGGGCACGATGACCATCGTGGTCGACACCATCGGCTTCTGCGGCCGGTTCTTCGCCGAGGCGATGGAGGATGCCGACAAGGATTCGCAGCTGGCGCTGTCGGCGATCGGCGCCAACCGCCTGTCGATCCTGACGGGTGCCATCCTGCCCGATGCGGCGCCGTCGATGATCAACACCGGGCTGTTCGCGCTTGAGAAGGCGGTGCGATCGTCGGTGGTGCTGGGGCTGGTCGGCGCCGGCGGAATCGGCCAGGAGCTGAAGGTCGCCTTCGATCTGTTCCAATACCCCAACGCCGCGACGATCATGCTGGCGATCTTCGTCGTCGTGCTGGCAATGGAGTACCTGACCGACCGGCTGCGCGCCCGCGTGCAATAGCGCCCGCCACGCCTTGCGAGTTGATCCGACGGCAACAAAAGAGGCAGGCTAGGATCGGCAGTCGCAGAGGGGGAGAGGCGCCATGTCCATCCGATCGTGGCAACCGCTGGTGCTTGCCATCGCGGCGGTGTTGCTGGCTTCGGGCTGCACCACCGCCTGGAATATCGAGACGCTGCAGGAGACCCCGCGAGTCGGCCATCGCCACAACGTGGCGCTGATGGACGAGTATCAGGACCTGGCGGTGTTCGAGGCCGGCCGCGGCGACTGGACCGACGCCGACTATTTCGCGCTGAAGGGCCTGGCGGCGTCTTACGGACAGCAGGTGCTGCCCGACGAGGTCGCCGCGCGTGCCGTCCCGGAGTCGGTCGTCCAGGAACTGATCGAGGCGCGGGCCCAGTTGGTCGCGATCCTGTACAGCGGCGGCCGCGACTTCCAGCCCGAGCTGGTGGCGCATTGCCAGGCGCTTTACGACTGCTGGATCGCCGAAGCCGAAGAGGACCAGGACGATTCCCGTATCATGGTCTGCCGCGACGGCTTCTACGAATGCCTGATGGCGGCAGGCGGCCGGCCGCAGACCGGCCCGGGCGCGGCGGACGCGCAGAATTTCGTGATCCTGTTCGATTTCGACAGCGCCGCGCTGACCACCGCCGGCCGCGCCGTGGTCGAGCAGGCCGTCGTCGCCGCGCTGGCCGACCCGACGCTGCCGATCGCGGTGGTCGGCTATACCGACACCGCCGGCGCGCCGGAATACAACCAGCTGCTGTCGCGGGCTCGGGCCGAGGCGGTGCGCGACCTGATGGTCGCCCGTGGCGTCGACGCCGGCCGGATCCAGATGGATGCCGTCGGCGAGCGCGAGCCGGCCGAGGCCACCGGCGATGGCGTGCGCAACGCGGCGAACAGGCGGGTGGTCATCACCCTGTCCTGATGCCGAGCCGGGCCGGCTGCCCTTGGCGTCAGGCGCCGCCGTGCTGCTCGCGGTCGGCAGTCAGCAGCGCGACGAGCTTGCGCAGCCTCGTATTCTCCCGCTCCAGCTGCCGCATCCGGCGGGCCTGGTCGATGCGCAGGCCGCCATAGCGACGGCGCCAGCGGTAGTAGCTCTGCTCCGAGACGCCGAAGTCGGCGCAGATGGCGCCGACCCTCTCGCCGTGGCTGATCCGGACATCGGCCTCGCGCAGCATCTTGACGATCTCTTCCGGCGTGAAGCGCCGGTGGCGCCCCGTCTCGGCCCGGGATCCCTCGCCCGCGCCCATTGCCCCTCTCTCCGGCGCCGGCGACCGGCGGGGCTCCTCGCCCGACGGTCCCGGCCGCGCTCTCGTGTTGTGTTCCATACTTGCCGCCCGGCCAGCTCGGTTCGCTTTGCCTGCGCCTAGTGCGCGGCGGCCGCATCGCCGGCGGCAGCCTGGCCGGCACGCGGCGCCGCCGCGATCAGGCCGCCGTCGAGCGACGGCGTCGGCTGCGCCGCCACCCGGATGATCCGCCCGTCGGACGTGGTGGTCAGCGCCTCTTCGCCCGGCCCGCTCGACGCCATCGCCATCGCCGCACGCTGGGTCGGCTCGTAGTCCTGGCAGATCGACTCGCCGGCGATGACGTGAAGCATGTTGCAGTCCTGCTGCATGGCGACCGACAGCGCATGGTCCTTGGTGGTCTTGCCGGTTGCGGCCAGCAGCACGCCGTCGACCGCATAGGACGCGATGGCGACCGCCGGCGGCAGGCCGCAGCCCGCCAGCAGCGGCAGCATGGACAGGATGACGATCTGGCGCATCTGGTTCCTCCTCCGGTGCTCCGGGCATGCGATCCCGGTTCGGCTTTGCGTACCGGGCCCGGCCGGTCGTCGCCGGCAGCGCCGATTGCCGCGCTGCCGCCCATCTGCCCCCGCACCCTGCGGTGCCGTGCGCGACGCCGGACTGACCCGAATGCTGCCTGCGGCGCCGAGCCGCGGGCCGCGAGCGTACGACCGCTAGCCGTTCGGCTCGCCGTTCAGGATGTCGCCGATGGTCTCCGCCGCCGTCTGGTGCGTGTTGGCATCGGCATTCTGGTCGCCGGTCGAGTCCTGGTGGCTGTTCACCACGACGTTGGTGTTGTTGCCGGCGAGCACGCAGGTGATGTTGCCGGCCGCAGTCGACGCGGTGGTGCCGCCGCTGCTGCCGCAGACCAGCGCCTGCGAGGTGCCGCTGCCGATCCCGACGCCGGACGAGGACGCGCTGAGCGCGTCGTCGCGCTGACGCATGAAGATCGCCAGGCTGGCCGAGCTGCGCGCGCCGAACGAGAACGGCTCGCGGAACATCTGGGCCGAGGCCGGCGCGGCCCACAGGGCGCTCGCGGCGAGAACGGCAACCGCCGTCACGGCGGTCAGGCCCCGCGTCTTCGCATGTGCAGTCATCATTACCCCCATTGCGTTCGCTCCCTGCGCCGTCGGCGCGGTCGGGAGCGCGATTCCCTGTCTTGGCGGACGGGGGCGGCGCGAACGCCGCCCCTGCCCTTGCGTTGCGAGCAACAGCCCTGCGATCAGTTGTCCTGATCGGGGAAGGCGATGGCGCCGTTCACCAGGGTGATGTTGTTCACGTTGCCGGCGGCGATCGCCGAGTTGGTGACCAGAGCCCGGTTCAGCTCGTTGTCACCGGAGCCGAGGTCGCCGAAGCCACGGATGGTGACGTCGTAGACCGAGGCGTAGGCGCTGCCGTTGGCATAGGCCGACTGCTCGACATTGCTGATGATCAGCGCGTCGTCGGAGCTGCTGTGGTACCAGCCATGCTCGCGCAGCGGGTCGACGGTGATCGAGTTCGAGTTCGCGATCGCCTGTGCGACGTTGCTGACCGACGCATTGTCGATGTCATAGACTTTCGCGGTCGCCTCGAAGTCGGCGCCGTACCAGGCGGTGCCGATGGCATCCTGGTCGACGTCGGACTGCACGGAGAAGTCCGAGGTGATCGCGTTCGAGTTGCCGAGCGCGGCCGCCACGTTGTTGACCTCGCCGAGGTCGGTGGCACCGTCCAGGTGATAGCCCTTCGGATCGACATAGACGTCGCCGATCTTCGCGGTCGCTTCCTGCGAGCCCTTGAAGTACTGGTCGGTCTCGGAGATCACCGCGCCCTTGGGATCGACGTTGATGTCGACGTCGACCCTGACGTCGACCTTCGTGTCGACATCGAGGTTCCAGTCCCACCAGACCCTATCGAAAGCCTGGGCGGACGGCGCCGCCAGGCCCGTGGCGAGCGTGATCACGCTCGCCGCGGCCAACAGATGCTTACGCTGCATTGACTTAGTCCTCCGTTTGCAACGTGTACGGATATTCGAGCGACACCAGCTCGCACTCAGGCGTGGTGGGCAGCCCGAACGCCTCCGTCATCATGCCGTACACGAACATCTCGACGACGGAGCGGACGGCGATCTGGAGCGGTTCGTTCCGCACCGAACCGGCGTCAAACTCGACCAAGGTGTTGCCAAAGAAACGGAACACATTGGCCTCCACTTCGAAGCCATATACCTGCTTCTGAAGTGACTTCGCGTAAACAACGGTGAAGTTGCGCGAGTTGACCACCCGCGCATCCAACGCCACGTTGATTACGACTGTCCTTGCACCGGCGCCCATGCCCATGATCCACAGGCCGGCACCGTCACTGGTGATGTTGTAGTTGAGCTCGGTCAGCGCCCCCAGGATGATGAAGTCGCTGCCCGGGATCTGGCCGCGATAGCTGTCGATGCCGCGATTGAGCAGGCCCTGCTCCGCCATCGACACCTCGGCCAGCGGCACGCGCAGGTCGAAGCGCTCGACCAGATTGGCCTTGCCGCTCAGGAACAGCGCGCTGGTCATCATCTCGGCCGCGCCCTGGCTCAGCGCATTGCCGTTTTCCTCGTAGTTGATCTGGCCGGTCTTGTCGGAGACCTCGCCGACCGCGATGACCGGCAGGTTGTTGCCGGGCAGCGCCGCCAGGTTGCGCAGGCAGGCGCTGTAGGGCGTGTCGTTGTTGGTCACCGGAAAGCTGTACTGCGGCTGAACGCCGTTATCGCCATAGATCGCCCGCGGCGCGCAGCCGGCAACGACCAGGCCCAGGCCAACGAGACCAACAATCTTCAATCCAAATCGCATCGGACCTCTCCTCACGCATTGAGTCGCGTGATATTCGACATGCAGTGTGAGAGCGAATTCCCACCAAGACCCAGGGAACACCAGGAAAATTCGCCGTTTTCTTGTGTTCGTTTTCTATCATAGCAATCATGACAGTTTGTACAATTTCGATAACGTACTAATCGCAAGGGATGATCCGGCATGCACCCGGATCTGTACTACAAAAGATGACCTCGCTGCTGACTAGCCCTCAAGGCTGATCGCCGCATTCATGCCAAGGGATGACTCCCTCCGACGGGCCGAGGAGCCGGTCGGGCACCGCGGCCGGCGAATCCGGGTCCGTCGCGGTGCGCCCGGCTGCAGGGCCGCGGCCGCGGTAAGAATTTTTCATGTGAGAGAATCCGCTCGGCCGCAGCGCGTCCACATCAGGCGGCGGGCCTTGATTCCTCAGCGCTTCGCGGATTCGCCGGTGGCGCGGTAGAATAAAAACACTAACACTTTGAACGCATTACCTGCCGGTCTGCGATCTGCATTTTCCTTGAACCTCCCCCTTTGGTTGAATACCTATGGGGGAACCGGCAAAGCCCGGAGCTGATTGCACACCAAAGGAGTACCCCCATGCTCAAGGTCCTTGTCGCCGGCATCGCATTGGCGGCCGGCGCGCTGGTCGCGCCCGCGCAGGCCCAGCTGTTCAACGAGCCGTTCAACTTCAGCCGCGGCGGCGGGTCGGTCGGGATGAGCGCGGGCTACCGCGAGGCCATCATCGACGAGCAGCTGACCGGCAACCGGCCGGAGTTCTTCCTGCGCGATTCCAGCGGCGCGCTGGTCGACGTGCAGCGCGGCGCCAACGGCCTGGCCGTGGTCCGCTCGCGCACCTCGACCATTCTCGGCGCCGGCGGCCGCAGCCTGCGCGGCTGGAACTACCATGCGCTGGCGGAAACCGGCTCGATCGGCGTCGGCATGATTCCCAACCCGGCCGCCTCGATCGACGCATGGACCGCGATGGCCTCCGGCCTGCCGGTGCCGGCACAGGGCTGGATCCTGCGCGGCCACCAGCCCTCGCCGGTCAACGCCTGGGTGCAGCAGGCCGCGGTGCTGCAGATCGGCCCGGCCGACGAGTCGCGCTAGCCCGGACCGCAGGCCGGCGCACGGCGCCGGCCGACGCCACACGCGGGATCGCTGCATGTCCCGCGTCCTCCGCCGGCCGGACGGCAACCAGTAAGGGCCCCGTCCGGCCGGTTCGGATTCGTGCGCCCGGGTGCTGGGCCCGGACCGGTTCACGCGGTGCGCGCACCGGGATCCATGCCGCCGGCGGCGCTGCCATATTGGCTCACCGCCCAGATCGCGGCCTGGGTGCGGTTGGTGAAGTTGAGCTTACGCAGCAGGCTCTTCAGATGGGACTTCACCGTCGCTTCGCTGATGTTCAGCTCGTTTGCGATGATCTTGTTGGCGTGGCCGCGCGCCACATGACGCAGGATCTCGTCCTCGCGGTGCGACAGCCCGAACTGCTGCAACCTGCCCGCGCCTGCCAACGCGGGTTTCGACGGCGCCGGCACCCGCGGTGCCGCCGCCTCGGCTGCCACAGGACCGGCATGCACGGCCGTGCCGTTCGGCTGGCGCAGGTCGACGACGTTGCCGACCGCCGCGATGCGCACGGCCGGCACCGATTCGCCGACCGCAACGCGGACCGCAGGCGCCGCCCGCCCTGCCCGTGCCCGGCCGTCGCCGACCAGGCAGTCGCGCAGCTCGCGCGGATACACGATCTGCCCGTGCAGCACCGCGTCGATGGTGGCGCATACCGCGTCGGCAGACAGATCCTTGTCGATATAGCCGAAGGCGCCGCAAGCCAGCGCCTCGCGCAACGTGTCCGGATCGTCGCAGCGCCCGGTCAACAGCACGATCCTGGCCTTCGGATAGAAGGCCGCGATTCGCTTCAGCCACTCGGTCATGTCGTAGCGCGGACCGGGCAGCTCGCTCAGGACGAGATCGATGCTGTCGTCGGATACCGGATCCTGGTCCGGATCGTTGACGGCGGTCTGTTCGACGACCGCATAGCCGTGTTCGGCCAACAGATGCGAGATACCCTCGCGGACGAGCCTGCTCGGCTCCAGAACGACTAACTGTCGCATTGCGTGTACCCCCCCCCAGGGAACGAACGATCAATGCCAATTGGCACCGCCGACAGCGGTACCGACCAATTTAGGCGTACTTATGAACGTGACTGCCCTCGCGATGGCACCTCCTTTCGCAGTGGCTCGGCAGGGCGCGAAATGTGCGAACCCTGCCCCGGTATCCGGCTCGTCTCCGCTACCGTGCATCATGCGTCCGCGCCCCGCATATACCGTCATTTCAACGGTTTGCGCGGGCGGGACACCGTGCCAGCGGTCAGGATGCTAACCGAAATCCCCCGTCGCTGTGTTACACCTTATCAGATCGTAATGACAGTTTCTTTAGGCGAATGTCACACGAATGTGAGCAGTGAAAATGTGGCATTCCACACGCGCAATCTGACGCCGCAACGTAGTTAACCGATAAACTACCCGATCGGGTAGTATTCGCGCCGGTCATCCATTTTGAGCATTGCGCGGTTTTCCTCGACGCGGTCCCGCGCGCGCAGTGCTGCATTGCGACCGGGTTCCGGCCGATGCGCTGCGGCGGCCGGTGCGGCCCGCTCGGGCAGCGCTTGCCGCGTGCTGCGGCCCGGTGCATTGTCGGCGATGGCCGCCGGCCATGGCGGCGAATGGCATGACAGGGGAGGTTCAGCCATGACCGAAAAGCCAGAGCGTGACCGAGACGGCGTCAACAGGCGCGACATGCTGACCTTGTCGTCGCTGGGCGTGGCGGGCGCCGCCGCGATCGCCGGTGCGGCCGGGCTCGGGGTCAGCGCCCGCAAGGCAGCGGCCCAGACGGCCGGCGGCCGGCTGCAGGCGGTGCTCGAGCGCGGCCACGTGATCGTCGGCACCGGCAGCACCAACCCGCCCTGGCATTTCGAGGACGCGGCGGGCGGCCTGCAGGGCATGGACATCGACATGGCCCGGCTGCTGGCCAAGGGCCTGTTCGACGACGACCAGAAAGTGGAGTTCGTGATCGGCGCCTCCGACGCCCGCATCCCGAACCTGGCCACCGACAAGGTCGACGTGATCTTCCAGTTCATGACGGTGACGGCGGGGCGCGCCCAGCAGGTCGAGTTCACCATTCCGTACTACCGCGAAGGCGTCGGCCTCATGCTCATGAAGGGCGAGGACATCCAGACCTACGACCAGCTCAAGGCCGGCGGCGCCGACATCACCGTCTCCGCGCTGCAGAACGTGTTCATCGAGGACTGGATCCGTCTGGCGCTGCCCGATGCCAAGGTCGACCAGTATGAGAGCGTCGACGCCGAAATCCAGGCGCTCAACTCCGGCCGCGCCCACGCGGCGGCGCTGGACCAGTCGACCATCGGCTGGCTGCTTGCCCAGTTCCCGGACCGCTATGTCGATTCGGGCTATGGCTGGATGCCGAACTCCTACGCCGCCGCGGTCAAACCCGGCGATCAGGTCTGGCTGAACTTCGTCAACTCGGTGCTGCACGAGGCGATGACCGGAGTCGATTTCCTCAGCTACCAGGCTTCGTTCAAGAAGTGGTTCGGCGCCGACGTGCCGCCGCCGCGGACCGGCTTCCCGGTCGAGTACGCCTGACGAGCTGCGCGGCCGGGCGGTCCGCGCGCCCGGCCGCCGCCTGCGCACGGCGTGGACTATCACTTCAACTTCGATCCCGTCTGGCGGGAATTCGACAATCTGCTGGGCGGCCTCGGCCTCGGCCTGCTGATGGCGGTGATCTCGCTGCTGGTCGGTGCGGTCATCGGGCTGGCCTGCGCCTATGGCCGCACCTCGCAGATCGCGCCGTTGCGCTGGGCGGTCGCCGCCTATGTCGAGGCGATCCGCAACGTGCCGATCCTGCTGCTGATCTTCTTCGTCTATTTCGGCCTGCCGGAGATCGGCATCCGTTTTCTCGACAAGTACGATTCGTTCATGCTGACGCTGGCGCTCTATGCCGGCGCCTATCTGACCGAGGTGTTCCGTGCCGGCCTCGGTTCGATCCCGACGCAATATGTCGAGGCCGGCAAGGCGATCGGCCTGATGCCGCTGCAGCGCCAGCGCTATGTCGTGCTGCCGGTGATGTTCCGCATCACACTGCCGGCGCTGTCGTCGAACTTCATCTCGCTGTTCAAGGACACCTCGCTGGCCGCCGCGATCGCGGTGCCGGAGCTGACCTTCGAGGCGCGCCAGATCAACGTGAACACCTTTCGCGTGATCGAGACCTGGACGGTGGCGAGCGCGCTGTATCTCGCCGTCTGCTACGCCATCGCCCTCATGCTGCGCCAGGTCGAGCGGCGCTATGCAAGCATCCGCTAGGGGCCGGCGGTGGGCGGACAACCGGGCTTCTGGGAGCAGCTGTGGGTGGCGCGGTTCGCCATGCTGGACGGGCTGGCCAACACGGCGCTGGTCTCTGCCATCGCGATCGCGATCGGTACGGTGCTGGGCCTGCTGCTGGGCCTAGCGCTGGCTTACGGCAACCTGGCGGTCCGGATACCGGCGCGGGCCTATGTCGACGTGATGCGCGGCATCCCGGTGCTGGTGCTGGTGTTCTTCAGCTTCTACGGCCTCGGCCTGGTCGGCCTCGACATCGCCGCGTTCGAGGCCGGTGCGGTCGCCCTCGCCGGCTTCTGCACCGCGCACATCGCCGAGCTGGCGCGCGGGGCCATCGCCTCGATCCCCGTCGGCCAGACCGAGGCGGCCAAGTCGATCGGCCTCGGCTTCTGGCAGCGGGTCTGGTACGTCGTGCTGCCCCAGGCCGCCCGCCGCATCCTGCCGCCCTGGGTCAACACGGCGGTCGAGATCATCAAGGCGTCGTCGCTGCTGTCGGTGATCGGCGTGGTCGAGCTGCTGCTCGCCACCCAGCAGATCATCGGCCGCACCTACAAGCCGATCCCGTTCTATCTGATCGCCGCCGTGGTCTATTTCGCGATCTGCTATGCCGTGTCGTGGCTGGGCGGACGGCTGGAGCGGCGCTATGCGTATCTCAAGTACTGACCGTAACATCCTGTAAAGACAGAAAACATTGAGCTTGCCGACATGACGTCCGAGTCGCTGCTGCACATCGTCGACCTGCACAAGCGCTATGACGCGCTGGAGGTGCTGAAAGGCATCGACCTCGATGTCGTCCAGGGCGAGGTGGTGGCCCTGATCGGCTCCAGCGGCTCCGGCAAGACCACGCTGCTGCGCTGCATCAACATGCTGGAGACGTTCCAGGCCGGCGAGATCCACGTCGACGGCGAATCGATCGGCTATCGCAAGCGGGGCGAAGCGCGCCTGCGCCTCAGCGAGCGCGAGATCGCCCGCCAGCGCGCCAAGATCGGCATGGTGTTCCAGAGCTTCAACCTGTTCCCGCACATGACCGCGGAGCAGAACGTCATGCTCGGCCTGACCAAGGTGCAGGGCAAGCCGGTGGCCGAGGCGCGCGACATCGCGGAAAAGTGGCTGGCCCGGGTCGGGCTGGCCGACAAGCGGCAGAACTATCCGTTCCAGCTGTCCGGCGGCCAGCAGCAGCGCGTGGCCATCGCCCGCGCCGTGGCGATGGAGCCGAAGCTGCTGCTGTTCGACGAGGTCACCTCCGCCCTCGACCCCGAACTGGTGCAGGAGGTGCTGGCCGTCATGCAGGACCTGGCCCGGCTCGGGATGACCATGCTGGTGGTCAGCCACGAGATGCTGTTCGTGCGCGAGGTGGCCAGCCGGGTGGTGTTCATGGACGCCGGCCGCATCGCCGCCGACGGTCCGCCCAAGACCCTGTTCGCCAACCCCGGTTCCGAGCGCCTCGCCACCTTCCTCGGCCGTTTCCACGGCGTCTTCGCCTGACGGCCATCCCACGGGAGCCCGCCATGAACTTCGACCAGTTTCCCCGCAGCCGCTTCTGCCACCTGCCGACCCCGCTGGAGCCGCTGCCGCGGCTCAGCGCCCATCTCGGCGGGCCGTCGATCTGGGTCAAGCGCGACGATGCCACCGGTCTGGCGCTCGGCGGCAACAAGGCGCGCAAGCTGGAGTTCCTGGTCGGCGCGGCGCAGGCGGAAGGGGCCGACGCGCTGATCACCGCCGGCGCGCCGCAGTCGAACCACTGCCGGCAGACCGCGGCCGCGGCCGCCCGCCACGGGCTCGCCTGCCACCTGGTGCTGCAGGACAAGGTCGCCTATGCCGACCGCGACCTCTACATGCACTCCGGCAACATCCTGCTCGACCGGCTGACCGGCGCGCGTGTCCACATGGTCGCCGGCGACACCGATGCCGACGCCCAGATCGCGCGGGTGGCGGTGGAACTGCGCAACGCCGGCGGACGGCCCTACGCCATTCCCATCGGCGGCTCGAACGCGGTCGGCGCGCTGGGCTATGCCGCGGCCGGGCGCGAGCTGCTGGATCAGGCCCAGGCCCGCGGCGTGAAGGTCGACGCGGTGTTCCACGCCTCCGGCAGCGGCGGCACCCAGGGCGGGCTGCTCGCCGGCATCGGCGGAGAGGTGCCGGTCGTCGGAATCTGCGTCGGCGATCCCTCCGCCAAGCTTGGCCCGGAGGTCATGCGGATCGCCCGCGAGGCCGCGGCCCGGCTCGGCCGCGGCGCGGCGATCGCCGACGGCCTGCTCGACCTGCGCGACGGCTTCGTCGGCCCCGCCTACGGCCAGCCGACCGAGGGAATGGTCGAGGCGGTGGGCCTGTGCGCCCGGCTGGAAGGCCTGATCATCGATCCGGTCTACACCGGCAAGGCGATGGCCGGGCTGATCGCCGCGATCAGGGCCGGCGAATTCGTCCGCGGCCAGAACGTCGTCTTCGTCCACACCGGCGGCACGCCGGCGCTGTTCGTCTATCACGCCGCCTTCGGCGCCGCCTGAGCCCGACGCATCAGCCCGACGCATCAGCCCGGCGTTCAGCGCGCGGCGGCCGCCCGGTCGACGATCGCCAGATAGCCTTCCGCGTCCCAGGCCGCGCGGCCGACGAACAGGCCGTCGATCGCCGGCCGTGCCGCCAGCGCGGCGCAATTCTCCAGGGTGACGCTGCCGCCGTAGAGGACCGGCAGCGCGGCACCGCACGCCTCGGCGGCGATCCGCCTGATCAGCGCGTGCTGGGCCTGCGCGTAGTCGGGCGACGCCGGCACGCCGCCGGCGCCGATCGCCCACACCGGTTCATAGGCCAGCAGCACCGTCCCTGCTGCCAGGGCGTCCACGCCGGCCAGCGCGCCGTGCACCTGGCGCTCCAGCACGGACGCCGTCGCGCCCCGGTCCTTCTCGGCCGCGGTCTCGCCGATGCAGACCAGCGGCACCAGGCCGTGGCGCAGGGCCGCGGCCACCTTGCGCCCGATGGCTTCGTCGGTCTCGCCGAAGTGGGTGCGCCGTTCGCTGTGGCCGAGTTCGACCAGGTCGGCGCCGCAGTCGCGCAGCATCACCGGCGAGATCTCGCCGGTCCACGCACCGGAGTCGTCCCAGTGCATGGTCTGGGCTCCGACCAGCACGTCGCTGCCGGCCAGCCGGCGCTTGACCTCGCGCACCGCGGTGAACGGCGGGATCACGAAGCGGACCAGCGACGGATCGTCGGGTCGCGGCGCGCGCAGCAGCGCATCGGCGAAGGCCTCGGCCTCGGCCAGCGTCTTGTTCATCTTCCAGCTGGTGCCGACCCAGAAGCGTCCGTCCACCTCGCCCTCCCTGCCTGGGATGTCGGAGCGACGCAGCCGCCTGCGCCACTCGCCAAGTTTCGCGCGGCCGGCCGCGCTCGTGTGCCGCGCTATACCAGCCGACCGGTCGCGATGTCGATGCGGTGACGCCGCAGCATCGCCTCGGCCAGGCCCTCGGCCTCGGCGTCCCGCCGCGCCGCGTCCCAGCCGCGCAGCTCGCCGACGACTTCGGCGAGTTCCCGCACCGCCGCGCTTGTCAAGTGCCCGGCGAGCGCGATCGACGTCCGCCGCAGCGCCAGGTCGGCGATGTGCTCGACCTGCTCCGTTTCCGCCATGAACGCGATCTCGCCGCGGCCGATCCCGGGCAGCGTGGTCAACGGGTCGGCGCTTCCACGGCAATAGGGCACGGCCTCAAGCGACCGCGCGCCGAAGCGCCGGACCAGCGCCCAGGCGCGCGTGCCGTCTCCGCCCAGCCGCTCCGCGACCTCGGCGTGCAGCCGCGACCAGTCCTCGGCGCGGTTGGAAAGCCCGTGACCGCCGCCGATGGCCAGCTCCAGGGTGCCCGTGCGCCGCGGGGCGCCGAGCCGCGCGAGGACCATGTCGGCGGTCTGTTCTGCGAAGGCGCGGAACGTGGTCCACTTGCCGCCGACCAGCGACAGGATCGGGAAGCTGCGGTCGCCTGCTGGCTCGGCCACCGCGATCGAATGGTCGCGGCTGATCGCGCCGGGGTCGCTGCTGTCGCCGCGCGGCAGCGGGCGCACCCCGCAATAGGTGAAGACGATGTGCCGACGGGTGGCGCCGATTCGCGGGAACACGGCGCGCAGCCCGTCCAGCATGTAGTCGATTTCGTCGTCGCCGCAGACCGCGGCGTCCGGGTCGTCGGCCGGGATGTCGGTCGACCCCAGCAGCACCCGGCCCTCGAGCTGCGCGACCAGCAGCAGCCGGCCGTCGCCGGGATCGAAATAGACCATGCGGTCGCCGAGTTCGTCGCGCAGCGCCGGCAGGTCGAGCAGCAGGTGCGAGCCCTTGGTGCCGCCGATCAGGGTGCTTTCGGCCGCCATCGCCCGGTTGGTGCGGTCGATCCACGGCCCGGCCGCGTTGATCACGAGGTCGGGTTGGACGGTGAAGGCGTCGCCGCCGATCCGGTCGACCAGCCGCAATGCGGTACCGTCGCGGCCCTCCACTGCAACGTGGTTCAGCGCGACGCTGGCCGGATTGGCCGCCATCCCGTCCAGCGCCAGTTCCACCCCCAGCCGCTCCGGAATCGCGATCTGGGCATCGAAATACGAGCTGCCGCCGATCATGCCCTCGGCCAGATCCGGCAGCGTGGCATAGAGCTCGGCGCGCGAGATGCTGCGATGCGGCGGCATCACCCGGGTCTTGCGGCCGAAGAAGTCGTAGGCGGTCAGCCCGGCCTCGATGATCAGCTTGCCGCGCCGGCGCATCTTCGTCTTCAACCCCAGGAAGCGCAGCGCCGAGGCCAGCTCGCCGCCGAACCGACGCGGCAGCGGGATCACCATCTCCAGCGGCCGGACCAGGTGCGGGGCGTTGCGCAGCAGCCGATTGCGCTCGCGCACCGATTCCGCCACCAGCCGGAACTCGCCGGTCTCCAGGTACTTCAGGCCGCCATGGATCATCCGCGACGGCGCCGCGCTGGTGCCGGAGCAATAGTCGCCGCGGTCGACGATCAGGCAGTCGACTCCCTGCAGGCAGAGGTCGCGAAAGGTGCCGAGGCCATTGATGCCGGCGCCGACGATCACCACAGGAAAGCGGCCGCGCGCCCGCGCCGCCGCCAGCAACCGCGCCCGCCGGGCCGCGCCCGTCTCGCCTGTCTCCGGCATGGCCACCGCCTATTGCCCGCGCAGGCTTTTCCAGATCGGCGCCACGGCGTCGATCGAGCCGCGATAGCGGGCATAGCGGGCGTCCAGATCGGCCGCGCGCGCCGGGTCGCTGCGGTAGCGGCGCTGCAGCTTCACCGCGGCCGCGGATGCCTCGGCCAGCGACCCGTAACGCCCGACGCCCACGGCGGCGCACAGCGCGGCGCCGAGCGCGCCGGTCTCCTCCGCATCCACCACCTCGATGTCGAGTCCCAGCGTGTCGGCGAACAGCTGGCACAGCCGCGAGCTGCGCGCGCCGCCGCCGCAAAGCCGGGCCGAGGTCATCGGAAAGGCGCTGCGCAGCGCATCCACATGGGTGCGATGGTTGAACACCACGCCCTCGTACAGGGCCCGGATCAGGTGGCCGCGGTCGTGCCAGCCCTGCACGCCGAGAAAGCCGGCGGTGGCGTCGTCGCCGTGCGGCGAGCCATAGAGGAACGGGTGGTAGACGACGGTGCTGTCGCCGGCGAATGCCGCCGCGATCTCCGGCTCCAGGTGGTCGAAGGCAGTGCCGCCCTCCGCCGCGGCGCGCGCGACCGCGTCGGGGCACAGCGTCCGCACCATCCAGTCGATGTTGGCGCTGGAGGCCGGCGAGATCGCCATGTTCAGCCACAGGCTGCGGGCAAAGCCGCTGCGGCAGTACCATTCCGTCGACGGCTGCGGCCGGTCGGAGAAGACCTGGTTGATGCTGAAGGTGCCGGCGACGATCGACAGCCGGCCGGTCTCGGCGACACCGGAGCCGATCGCCGACGCGGTGACGTCGTGCAAGCCGGCGACCACCGGCGTGCCTGCGGCAAGGCCCGTCATTGCCGCCGCGGCCGCCGTCACCTGCCCGGCGACCGCCGCCGGCGCCAGCATCTCAGGCGTCGCACGTGCCATCGCCGGCAGCCCGTACAGGGCGAAGGCCTCGTCGCTGTAAGTCTGGCTGCGATAGTCGGTGAACGAGACGCTGGCTTCGGTCAGGTCGGTCGCGATCGCACCGGCCAGGCAGAAGCGCAGCCAATCCTTGCACGACAGCACCCAGCGGATGCGGCCGTAGCGCTCCGGCTCGTGCCGCCGCAGCCAGGCCAGCAGCGCCGCCGGCGCCGCCGCATAGGGCTGCTGCCCGGTCGCCCGCAGCGCCGCCGCCATGGTGCCGTCGGCCCGCCAGCCGTCCAGCACCTCGGCCGCGCGGGTGTCGAGCGAGACGATGGCATTGCCCAGCGGCGCCAGATCGTCGCCGAGCAGATAGAGGCCGTCGCCATGGCCGGTGACGCCGATCGCGGCGACCGCGCCCGGCGCCACGCCGGCCTGGGCGATCGCATCGCGGATCGCCGCCGCGGATTCGCGCCACAGTGCGGCCATGTCGCGCTCGACATGGCGCGCACGTGGCTGGATGCGCGGCACCGCGCGCCGGCCGACGGCGACGACCCGTCCGCCCGAGTCGAACAGCACCGCCTTGGTGACGGTCAGCCCGCTGTCGATGCCCAGCAGATAGTCCGCCATGTCCCCTTGCCCTCGCGCCGCGGCCCGGTGCCGCCCGGTGTGTTTAGCATTCGCGCGCGGATTGGCGAACTGGGGCATGACATCCGTGCGCGCATCGGCGATGTTTCGCATCCGGCGCAAGCGCGGATCGAAGGCTGCCGCACGGCGGCGGGGGGAGGACCATTTGGCTGAAACCAAGAAAATCATGAACGGCCCGGACCGGGTCATCGAGGAGATGCTGGAGGGCATCGTCGCCGCCCATCCGCGCCACCTGCGCCAGGTCGACGGCAGCCCGCGCTCGGTGATCGCGGTCGACGGGCCGCGGCCGGGCAAGGTCGGCCTGGTCATCGGCGGCGGGTCCGGCCACGAGCCGACCTTCCTCGGCTATGTCGGCCGCGGTCTCGCCGATGCGGCCGCCATCGGCAACGTGTTCGCGTCGCCGCCGCCCGACCCGATCCTCGAATGCGCCAAGGCGGTCAGCGGCGGTGCGGGCGTGCTGTTCATGTACGGCAACTACGCCGGCGACGTGATGAACTTCGACATGGCCGCCGAGATGGCGGCGATGGACGACATCGCGGTGCGCACGGTGCTGTCGACCGACGACGTCGCCTCCGCCCCGCGCGACCGCATCGCCGACCGGCGCGGCGTCGCCGGCAACTTCTTCATCTTCAAGGCCGCCGGTGCGGCCTGCGACATGATGATGGACTTCGACGAATGCGAGCGCGTCGCCCGCAAGGCCAATGCGCAGACCTACACCATGGGCGTCGCGCTCGGCCCCTGCTCGCTGCCGCAGACCCGCAAGCCGAATTTCGAGATCGGCCCGGACGAGATGGAGATCGGCATGGGCATCCACGGCGAGCCGGGCATCGCCCGCGGCAAGCTGACCAGCGCCGATTCGATCAGCGACACCATGCTCGACGCCATCCTCGGCGAGATGAGCCCGTCGCGCGGCGACCGGGTGGCGGTGCTGGTCAACTCGCTCGGCTCCACCTCGCTGATGGAGCTCTACATCATGAACCGGCGGGTGAAGCAGCGGCTCGACGACATCGGCGTCGAGGTCTACGCCACCTGGGTCGGGCCCTACTGCACCTCGCTGGAAATGGCCGGCGCCTCGATCACGCTGCACCACCTTGACGGCGAGCTGCAGCAGATGCTGGACCATCCCTGCGACTGCGCCATGTTCCGCGCCAACTGACCGCGGGGGACCGGATGGCAACCTACGACTCCGCCCGCCTGATCGCGATGTTCGACGCGATCGCCACCGCCATCGAGGCGGACAAGGAGCGCCTGTGCCAGCTCGACGGCGTGATCGGCGACGCCGACCATGGCATCGCCATGGCACTCGGTTTCGGTGCGGTGCGCGAGGCGCTGGGCAAGCTCGAGGCCGGCAGCGAGCCGACCGCGGTGCTCAATGCCGCCGCCAAGTCGTTCCTCAACGCCGTCGGCGCGTCCTCCGGCCCGCTCTATGCCACGGCGTTCATGCGGGCCGGTGCCGCGGTCAAGGGCAAGCCGGCGCTCGACGATGCCGACATGGCGGCCGCCTTCCAGGCCATGGCCAAGGGCATCCAGGACCGCGGCAAGGCCGAGGTCGGCGAGAAGACCATGATCGACGCCTGGGTGCCTGCGGCCGCGGCAATGGCCGAGGCCCAGGCGGCGGGCCGCGACTTCGCCGCCGGCCTGTCCGCCGCACTGGAGGCCGCCCGCGGCGGCGCGGAAGCGACCAAGGCAATGGTTGCCACCAAGGGTCGCGCGATGCGGCTCGGCGACCGGGCGCGCGGCCATGTCGATCCCGGCGCCGCCTCGGCCGTCACCGTGATCGAGGCGATGGCCAGGGGGCTCGGCGATTGAACGTGTATCGCGGCGCGGGCGCCCGTCATGGCTGACCCCCGGATCGCCGTCGTCGGCGGCGGCATCGCCGGTGCGTCCGCGGCGTGGCGCATCGCGGCCGACCGCGGCGACGGCGGCGATCACGATCGTCGAGGCGGAAGCACAGCCGGGCTACCACTCCACCGGTCGGTCGGCGGCGATGTACCTGGAGTCCTACGGGCCGCAGCCGATCAATGCCCTGACCGGCGCCAGCCGCGCCTTCTTCATGGCGCCGCCGCCGGGCTTCGCCGAGGTGCCGCTGCTGACGCCGCGGCCGGTGATGCTGGTCGCCGCCCCCGGCGACGAGGCGCTGCTGGAGGCCGAGCTTTCGCGCCATCCGATGCTCAGCGCGATCGGCGTCGCGGCGGCGCGCGCCATGGTGCCGCTGCTGCGCCCCGCCGCGCTGACCCGCGCGGCGATGGAGAACGACGCCATGGCGATGGACGTGGCGGCGATCCACCAGGGCTATCTGCGCGGCTTCCGCGCCCTCGGCGGCCGGATCGTCACCGATGCCCGGGTGCGCGCGCTGACGCGGCGGGCCGATGGCTGGCGGATCGAGACGCCCGCCGGCGATTTCGCCGCCGACATCGTGGTCGACGCCGCCGGCGCCTGGGCCGACCGGGTCGCCGCACTGGCCGGCGCCCGCCCGCGCGGCCTGCAGCCGAAGCGCCGCACCGCCGTCATCGTGCCGGCGCCCGCGGGCCACGACGTGCGCCGTTGGCCGCTGGTCTCGGACGTGGCCGAAACCTACTACTTCCGGGCCGAGGTCGGCGACCTGCTGGTCTCGCCCGCCGACCAGACCCCGGTCGAGCCCTGCGACGCCCAGCCCGACGAGATCGACGTGGCGGTCGCGGTCGACCGGCTGGAGCATGCGCTCGACATCGCCGTCCGGCGCGTGCTGCACAAGTGGGCCGGCCTGCGCAGCTTCGTCGGCGACGGCAACCCGGTGGTCGGCTGGGACGGCGCGGTCGACGGCTTCTTCTGGCTCGCCGGCCAGGGCGGCTACGGCATCCAGTCGGCGCCCGGCATGGCCGACTACGTCGCCGCGCTGCTTGCCGGCCGGCCGAATCCGATCCCGGCGCTCGACCCCGCGACGGTCGCCGCGACACGCACTATCACCGCCACCAAAGGGAAGGAACACCCATGACCATCCAGCGATCCGACGTCGGCCCGCGCATGAGCCAGTGCGTCGTCCACGGCGACACCGTCTATCTCGCCGGCCAGGTCGCCGACGACCAGAATGCCGACGTGGTCACCCAGACCCGCCAGGTGCTGGCCAAGGTCGACCGGCTGCTGGCCGCCGCCGGCACCGACAAGACCAAGCTGCTCAGCGCCCAGGTCTGGCTGCGCAACATCGCCGATTTCGCGGCGATGAACTCGGTGTGGGACGCCTGGGTGTCACCCGGCAACACGCCGGCGCGGGCCTGCACCGAGGCGAAGCTGGCGGTCGACACGCTGCTGGTCGAGGTGATGGTGGTCGCGGCGCGCTGACGCGCCGGTTGGAAAGCCGGCCGCGGCCCGCTACCTTGCCGTCCTGCACCCGCAACCGGCACATGGAGGTGGGGCGATGGCAGCATCCTGGGACGACCTGAAGACGGTGGGCCGCGACGGCCTGCGCACGTACAGCGTGCGTGGCGGCGAGGCGCTGGAGGCCTATGCCCGCGCGTTGCAGGCGTTCGGCCGTGGCGAGACCTCGCCCGAGGCGCTGGCCCGCGACATCTATGCGCTGGGCGTGCGCGGCTCGGTGGCGGCGACAGCGGGCCTGCTGCAGGCCTGGGTCGACTATGCGCGCTGGGCCGCCTCCGCCTTCGGCCTCGACGACAAGCCGGCCGAGAAGGCCGCCAAGGACTGAACGGTGACGGCCACCGTCGCCGTCGTCGCGGACCCGGCCCGGGCGGGGTCCGACCTGCTGGCCGATGCGGTCGCGCGGGCGGGACTGTGGCGGGCGCTGGCCGACGTTTGCGGCAACGGCACCGTCGAACCGGCGGCCTTGCCGGTGCTCATCCTCGCCGACATGGGCGGCTTCGCGGCAGGATCGCCGGCAGCGGCCGACCCGGCGCTGGTCGAGGGCCTGGTCGACCTGCTGCACGATCGGGGCTACACCGACGTCGCCCTCTGCGGCACCGCCGATTCCGCCGACGGCTGGGCCGAGAACCGCGACGTCGCGGTGCGCGCCGACCTGCTCGGCTATCGCTATGTCACGCCGCAGGGCCGCGCCTACGACGTCGTCGACCTGGCCGAGGACCTGATCGATGCGCCGTTCCCTTCCGGCGGCGTGCTGCGGGGCAGCCCGCTTGCCCGGCGCTGGCTGGACGCCGGCTTCCGCATCGTCGTCGCCGGCGCCCGCACCGACGAGCGCGAGACCTATGCACTGTGCCTCGACGCCCTGCTCGGCGCGCTACCGTTGGCCGACAAGGACCACTACTACCGGCGCCGGATGGACGCGGGTGACGCGGTCTGCGACCTGCTGCGCGCGACGCCGGTGCACTTCGCCGTGATCGATGCGGTGACCGCCGCCCACGGCAGCGGCGGCGCCCGCGCGCCGCAGCCGATCGCCGCCGGTTGTGTGATCGCCAGCACCAGCGCGCCCCTCGCCGACTATGCCGGCGCGCTGAAGATGGGCCTCGACCCGCACGGCTCGCCGCTTGCCGACCGCGTGTTCGCCGGCATCGGCCTGCCGGAGCCCTACACCGTCGACGGCAGCCTGGCGCCATGGCCGGGCTGGCGCAACGTGCCGCCGGCGCTGACGGCCGCGGCCCGCGCCCGCGCCGCGCTGCCGGTCGGCGACCGGCTGGTCGCGCCCTGGCTGCAGACCCTCGATACCGGGCTGTTTCCCTTGAAGAACGTGGTCGACGCCCGGGTCAACCCGCATGTCAGCCGGTTCTTCGCCGGCACCGACGACGACCCGCTGGCGCTGTCGCTGCTGGTGCTGGCCAATGCCGCCATCAGCGCCGCCGGCCAGTGGCTCGACGGCTGGCGGGTGCTGTTCGACAAGGATGCGATCCGCCGCCGGGTCGTGCCGCTCGGCTTCGATCCTGCCGTCTACCGCGCCGCCGACTATGCCGCGATCCGGCCGGAGCTGGACCGGTTGGCCGCCCTGCTCGACGGCGTCGCGCCGGCGGCGGAGGACCTGACCTGGCGCGAGGTCGACGGTGCCACCGTTTTCAGCTACGCGCGCGACCTGCCGATTCCGTTCGACCTGTTCGTCGCCCGGGTCGACGTCGCCCGCACCATCCAGTTCATGAACGACTATGTCGGCGGCGTGGTGGTGCCGACCGCGCGCGACCGCCAGGGGCGCGTGCTGCGCCAGGTCGAACGCAATCTCTACCTGCCGCAGCCCAACGACCTGGTCCTGTACCAGGGCAAGCCGATCGACGTCGGCAAGATCGAGATCTGCGACTATGGCGCCGATCGCCATCGCATGTACTGGAAGACCATCGCCAGTGCGAACGGCTCCGCCGTCCACGACGACGGCGTGGTCACCTTCACCCGCAGCGCCCGCGGCACCGCCGTCCGCATCGCCGGCCGGCAGCTGTTCACGCTGCCGCCGTTCTGGCAGGCGGTGAACCTGGACCTCGCCCCGGCGTTGAAGGCGGCGCTGGTCACCCACGCCTACAAGACCTTCTTCGATCGCACGCTGGCCAATTTCGAGGCGCTGGTCGAAGGCCGCGCGGTGCACATCGGCCGCGACTGGCACGAACCGGCGCATCCGCGCGACACCGAGGCGCTGCCGGCCGAGGCGATCGAACGGCTCGCGGTCGCGCTCGGCGAAAAGCTGGAGGGCGTGCTGGCCCGGCGCGGCGGGTTGGCGATGCCGGGCGGTGCCGGCGAGCCCGACCGCATCGACGACGATGGATTCCGCCATTTCGTCGGTCCCGCCGGGGCGAACGCGGAGGCGGACACGGCCGGCGCAGCGGCGCAATGGCAGGCTGCCGTCGCGGCGTTCGGTGCGTTCATCAGCGACCTTGCCGCCGCTGTCGCCCGCGACGGCATCGCGGCGCCGGCCCGGCTGGCGGAGGCGTTGACATGAAGGCGGCGGTCACCGGCGCCGGCGGGCTGATCGGCGCCAACCTGGTGCGCTGCCTGCTGGCCGCCGGCGACGATGTGCTGGCCATTGCCCGACCGAGCAGCGACCTTGCCGCGCTTGGCGGCGTCGACGTCGACATCCGCCGGCTGGCGCTGGCGGACGCGGACGCCCTCGCCGCCACCCTCGCCGGCGTCGACGTGTTGTTCCACACCGCGATGCACTTCACCTACGACCGTCGCCGCGAACGCGAGCTCGACGAAGCGCTGGCCGCCACCGACAGCGTGCTGGCGGCCGCGCGCCGGGCTGGCGTCGGCCGCGTGGTGCTGACCTCGTCGTCCGTGGTCTACGGCCACAGCGACCGGCTGGCGGCACGCGACGAGACCGCGGCGCTTGCCCAGGACAGCGACGCCAACGCCTATGTCCGCGCCAAGGTGCGCCAGCACGCCCGGGCCTTCGCTCAGGCCGAGGCGCTCGGCCTCGATCTGGTCGCGGCCTGCCCGACCGTGACGGTGGGGCCGCACGGCACCGCGCTCGGCCCCAGCAACGGCCTGGTCGTCGCCTATCTGGCCGACCCGCTGCGGCTGACCTGGCCGGGCGGCTGCAATATCGCCGCGGCGGCCGATGTCGCGGCCGGCCACCGGCTGCTGGCACTGCGCGGGACGCCCGGTGCCGCCTATCTCCTCGGCGGCGAGAACCTGGCATGGCCGCAGCTCCATGGCCTCGTCGCCGAGCTGGCCGGCGTGGCGCCGCCCCGGCTTTCCCTCACCCACGGCGCCGCCTATCTCGCCGCCGCGACCGAGGAGGCGGTCGCCCGGGCGCGCCGGCGCCGGCCGCTGACCACCCGCGACCAGGCCGCCATGGTTGGCCGCTGGTACTGGTACGACGACGCCCGCGCCCGGGCGCTCGGCTACCGGCCGCACCCAGCCCGCGCCGCACTGGCCGAGGCGATCTCCTGGCTGGCGGCGAGCCCGCATGTTTCCCGCGAGGTCCGCGCCGGCCTGCGCCTGCACGACGACGTCTATGCCGTGCGCCATCGCGGGGCTGCCGCGGCCCTGCCTGCTGCGGGTGCGGCATGAAGGAATTCCGCGACACCGTCGTGGTCAAGCAGCCGCCCGACGCCTTGTGGCGCACCGTGCGCGACCGCCTGCCGGAGCTGGCGGCGATGATCGACGACATCGACAGCATCGAGGTGGTCGAACGCGACGATGCAGACCCGGCATGCGTCCGCCTGGTCAACCGCTGGCGTTCCGGCCAGCGTATCCCCGGTTTCCTGCACAAGCCGCTGGGCGCGGACGCGGTCAGCTGGATCGATCGCAACAGCTGGGACGAGGCGGCGCGAATCTGCCGCTGGCAGATCGAACCGTCGGTGCTGCCCGACAAGATCCGCTGCGATGGCAGCACGGCGTTCGAGCCGGCGATGGGCGGACGCGGCACGCGCGTCACCTTCGCCGGCCGGTTCGAGCTGGCGCCCGGCGCCCTGCGGGCCGTTGCCGGCCCGCTCGAGCGTCAGGTCGCCGGCTTCGTCGAGAGCGTGGTCACGGTGATCGTGCCGCGCAACCTGCGCCGGATGATGGACGCCGCCGCGAAGCTGATCGCCGGCGACCCGGCTTAGGCGCCCTCCTCCGCCGCCGCCCCGTCCAGCCCGGCGACCGGGCCGTCAAGCGGCGTGCCGAAGTTGAACAGCCACATGTTCAGCAGGTCCTGCAGGTTCAGGCCCGGGTCGATTGCCGGCGCACCGCCCGCGGCCGGCTCCAGGTTCGGCAGGCCGCCCTCGCCGGTGCCGCCGCCACCGCCGCCGGCGCCGCAACCCAGCGACACGCCGCCCTCGACCGGGCTCAGCGTGCAGGCCTCGCCGCCCGCCGCCGGCGCCAGGTCGGCCAGGCTGCCCTCACCGAACAGGCTGTAGGCCTCGCCGAACACGTTGGTGAAGACGTTGCCGGCATCCGGACCGGCCCGGCCGGCGACGCGGTCGCCCGGGGTCGCCTCGCCTGACGACTGCTCCAGGACACCGACCAGCAGCGCCTGGGCCAGGAAGCCCAGCACTTCGCCGCCGCCAGGCACGAACGGCCCGACCAGCACCGCGTTCTGGAAAGCGAACGGGTCCAGCCCGGTCACGCCGAGCACGCCCGGCACGTTGGTATCGTCACCGGTCGCCACCACCAGCGCCGGCAGCGGCACGTTGTCCAGCACGGTGGCGATGTCGGCGGCCGCGATCGAGCCCCACCAGTTGCCTTCGATGTCGATGGTGCCGGTGCCGCCGTGCTTGACCGCAAAGCCGCCGTTGCCGTTGAGGAAACCGGCGCCGGGCAGGAAGTTCTGCTGGATCACGAGGTTGCCGGCGCCGACATCGGCGCCGACGGAGATCTCAATACCGTCATCGATGTTGTCGGCGATGAAGTTCTGGAACACCTCGACCCGTCCGGTCACGTTGCCTTCGAAGCGCAGGCCGTCGAACAGGTTGTTCAGCACGAAGTTGTTGTGCACCGCGGTGGTACCGGTTGAGCTTACGGTGCCGAACAGGACCCCGATCTGGCTGCCGGTCAGGATGTTGCGCGAAACCGTCACCGCCGCATCGCCGGCGATGTCGGAGAACGACACGGCCGCGCCGCTGGCGCCGGCAATCGAGCCGGTCGGCACGAAGGTTGCCAGGTCCACCGGTGCGGTGCCGTCATAGGGCGCCCCGTTCTGGTCGGCCGTCCCGTTCCGGTCGATCAGCACGCTGCCACCGGTGATGCTGGCCTGGAACGCGATGCCGCTCGTCGCGCCAAGGATGTCGACATTGCCCGCTACCTCGACGACCGCGCCGTTCTGGATCGTGTTGTCGAATTCCAGACCCTCGCCGGCCGTGCCGCGGATCAGCGTGTTGTCGGCGATGCGGAACGTGCTGTTGTCGATCCGATCGATGTCCATGCCGTCGTTCCTGGCGACGATCTGGCCGTTGCCGCCGAAGACGGTTGGCGTTCCGGCGACGTCCACCGTCGCGGTGCCGACGATGAATGTGGAGTCGAAGACTCCATTGCCGATGAAGATGCCGTCGTCGGCGTCGCCGAAGATCCCGTCGTTGCCGGCGATGGCGACCGTGCTGCCGTTGACCTGCAGCACGTCGATGCCGTCGAGGCCGACGCCGCGGATCTCGGTGTTGCCGACGATGCCGAAGAGCAGGCCGTTGCTGAGCGCCCCGATCTGGATGCCGGAGAACAGCGTGCCCTTGATCAGCGCGTTGCCGGCGACGACGAAGCTGCCCCCGTCGATGTTGCCCGTGACGAGGCCGACCTTGCCGCCAGCGATGTTATTGGCATCGCCCGCGCCGAGGCCGCCGATCAGCACGGTGTCGCCGGTCAGCGCTGCGGCAAAGCGGATGCCGTTCTCGCTGTCGCCGGCGATCACGTTGCCGGCAATCGTGACGGTGCTGTCGGTCACCGTCTGCTGGAAGGCGATGCCGTCGGTGGCGCCGTGGACCGTGGTGTTCGACCGGACCTCGATGTTCGCGCCGCCGCCGATCGTGTTGTCGAACTGGATCGCTTCCTGCGTCACGCCCTGGACCAGCGCGTTGTTGGTAATCGCGAACGTGCTGTTGACGATCTGGTCGATGTCGAAGGCGTTCTCGTGTCCGCGGATCGTCCCGTTGCCGCCGAACAGTGTCGGAATGCCCCCGACCGTGAGGGTGGCGGACCCGACCCGGAACACGGAATCCGTGATGTCGGTCGAGACGAACACGCCGTCGCCGCTTTCGCCCTCGATCAGGAAGTTGTCCGCGATCGCCACCGTGCTGCTGCCGACCACCTGACCGATGCCGATGGCGTCGATTCCGCCGCGAATCTCGGAATTGCCGGCGATGCCGAACGTCAGGCCGGCGGAGAGCACGCCGGTCAGGATGCCCTCCTGGGTGTCGCCGCGGACCAGGGTGTTACCGATGACGAGGAAGCTGCCGCCGGCGATGTTGCCGGCGAAGATGCCGCCCTGGGCGCCGCGGATGCTGTTGGCGTCGGACCCCGCCAAGCCGCCGATCAGCACGGTGTCGCCGGTCAGCGTGCCGCTGAAGCGGATGCCATCGTTGGCGTCGCCCAGCATCGTGGTGTTGCCGGCAATGGTGACGCTGCTGTCGGTGATCGCCTGCTCGAAATGGATGGCACGCGTGCCGCCGCGAACCTCGTCGTTGCCGACGATCTCGATGCTCGCGCCGTTCTGGATCAGGTTGTCGAACTCGAAGCCATCACCGTTGACGCCGCGGATCAGGGTGTTGTCGGCCACCCTGAATACGCTGTTGTCGATCCTGTCGATGTCGAAGCCGTCGTTCTGGCCCTGGATGGTGCCATTGCCGACGAAGGCCGTCGGCGTGCCGCCGATCGTCACATTCGTGCTGCCAACGGTGAAGCTGGAGTTGGCGATCGCGTTGCTGACGAAGATGCCGTCGTCGTTGCCGAAGATGCCGGCGTTGCCGGCGATGGCCACCGTGCTGTCGGTGACCTGCAGAATGCCAATGCCATCGACGACCGTCCCGCGGATCTCGTTGTTGTTCACGATGGCCACCAGCGCGTTGTTCGACAGCGCGCCGAAGACAAAGCCCGAGGAGCCGCGCACCAAGCTGTTGCCGGCGACGACGAAGCTGCCGCCACTGATGCTGCCGGTGGCGATGCCGGTGCCGCCGCCAGTGATGCTGTTGCCGTCGCCGAGCAGCAGGCCGCCGATCGACACCGTCGAGTCGGTGATGTTGGCGAAGCGGATGCCGTCGGCCGCCCCGGCGACCGTGCTGCCGGTGATCGCAATGTTGGCGCCATTCAGCGCCGGGTCGATCCTGATCCCGAAACCGCTAACGCCGGTCATCGTCACGTTGTCGACAGTCAGGTCGAGCGCTGCTGTCACCGTGACGTCGACTTCGATCCCGGCGGCGGCCGCGCCGGAGGTCCCGGTGATGGCACCGTTGCGGATGATCACGTCGTCCGCCGCTCCGGTGAGCAGAATGGCTGAATCGCCGCCGGTGCCGGAATAGCTGAAGCCGTCGATGGTGACGCCGGTGGCGTTGATGGTGAAGCCGGGGCTGGCCGGCTGCACGATCGCGCCGAGGCCGCCGGTCAGGACCACGTTGTTCTTGGTCACCACCACGGCTTCGTTGTAGATGCCGTCGCCGACGTTGACATGCGCCGGCGAGCCCGGTGTCGCGCTGGTCGTGATCATGCCGAGCGCGTCGTTGATCTGCGCGCCGTTGGTCGCGCCGACCACGGTGACCAGCTGGGCGCTGCCGGTGATGCCGCCCGGGGCGATAATGTTGGCGTCGAGGCTGACCTGCTGCGAGTCGGCGTGGAAGTTGGTCGCCGCCGTGATCGCGCCGTTGATCGTCAGCCCCGGCTGGGTGGCGCCGGCCTGGGCGATCAGGTGGATCGTGCCCAGTTCGCTGAGCAGGGCCGGATTGAGGTTGCCCGAGGCGTTGACGATGACCTGATCGTTCGCCTGGGCGCGCAGCTGCGGCACGATGATGTTGCCCGTCATCGTGATGTCGGCGCTCTCCGGCGCGCGCAGCGCGAACAGCCGCACCAGCGTCGAGATGCCCTGGTCGTTGGCACCGTTGTCGGTGAAGTCGACGTTCAGCAGCGCGATGTCGGTGATCTGGTTGCTGTGGCCGTTGAGGTCGTCGCCGACGATGCCGTTGTCCGGGTCGCCGATGGTCAGGTCGTGGGCGTTGATCTGGTCGATCTCGCCCTGGGTCAGCTGGAACTGGCCGGCCGCCTGGCCCAGGCCGACCGTGCCCGGCGTGGTACGATAGAAGTAGACCGAGCCGTTGCCGGCGTCGATCGCCGCCACCGCGGCGTTGTTGCTGTCGATGTCGATACTGTCGGTCTGGATCTCGACCTTGCCACCGGCGGTCGAGAGCGTGTCGCCGTCGTCGTCGATGATGAAGTCCCTGCTCACAGACGAGAACCGGCCGCCGTTGGTGGTGACGTCGCCGTCGAGCAGCACCGTGTCGGTCGACTCGTTGGTGCCGGCGCCCAGCGATACCGCCCCGCCATTCGTGGTGACCAAGGTGCGTGCGCGCAGTTCGATGTTGTCGCCGGCCGCCAGTGCGGCGATCGCGCCGACGCCGCCGGTGATGCTGATAATGCCATCGTCAAGCAGCAGCACGTTGTCGTCGGCAAACGCCGCCAGCGAAACGAAAGTGTTGGCGCCGCTGAACTCGACGTCGCCGTTGTTGCCCTCCAGCGCGTACAGACGGACCTGGCCGCTGATGGCACTACTAAGGTTCGTGTTGACGTTGGCGACGTTGATCAGGTTGACCTGCACGTCGTGGTTGGCGATCTGGTCGCCGCCGCCCTCGCCGACCACCAGCACACCGGCGCGGATCGCGCGGATCTCCGCCTGGCTCAGATGGGTGCCGCCGTTGTCGTCGCCCAGGCTGAACTCGCCCGGGTCGACCCGGTCGAACTGCACCTTGCCGCTGCCGGCATTGATCACGATCTCGCCGGGGTTGAGCGTGTTGCTCTGCGCGAAGGTGAGCACGTTGGCCAGGATGGTGACGTCGCCGCCGCCCGTCGAGATGGTGTCGTCGTCGTTGTCGGTGATGAAGGTCTCGGCACTGGCGAGGAAGGTGCCGCCGTTGGTGGTGATGTCGCCGTCGATGAAGATCTGCTGGACGTCGGGCGTGCCGCCGAACGCCTCGGCGATCATCTCGATGTTCAGCGCTGCGCCGCTGTTGAAGATGTTGACGGCGCCGTTCAGGGAGATGTCGTCGTGGGCAAGGAAGCGCAGCAGGCTGCCGCTGCCGGTGGCCACGATGTTCAGACTGTTGGCGATGATGATGTCGCCCTCGTTGCCCGCCGGGTTGGCCAGGTCGGTGCGGACCTCGAACGTCCCGCCAGGCGTGCCGGCGAAGAAATTCTGGATCGTGGTCGGCGTGATCAGCAGGAAGCCGGCGCCGAAGCCGCAGTTGCCGGCCGCCGCGACGCAGACGTTCTGCGGGTCGATCAGGAACTGCCCGCCGTTGCCGGCAGCCGCCCCGGCCAGCGCCGTGCCATCGATGACGCCGCCGCCGGCGGTCGACACCTCGACCAGGCCGCCGTTGCCGCCGCTCGCGCCGCCCTGCACGCTAAGCAGGCCATGGAACCGGACCTCGTCGCGCGCCCATACCGCAACCGCGCCGCCGTCGCCGCTGTCGGTCGCGTCGGCATGCACGCTGGCGCCGGCGTCGACATAGGCGATGCTGGCCGACGGCAGGTAGCCGCCGGCGGCGAAGCCGGGGTCGGCCACGATCGTGGTGACTTCCCCGTCGCGCACATATTGCAGTCCGGCGCCCGGCGCCGCCGCGCCGCTGGCGAAGCCGCCGCCGATGAGCGCCTCGCCGCCGCCGGCCGGGCCGGAGACGTCGACGTCCGCGCCCGCGTTCAGCGCCACCGAGTCGCCCAGCACATGCACCGTGCCGCCGGCAACGCCGGCCTCCGCACCGCCGAGGCGTCGAGCACGCCGGCCACCTGCACGGCGCCGGCGCCTTCCTCTGCCACCAGCGCGATCTGGCCGTCGCGGCCCACTGCACCGACCGCGCCTGGATCACCCCATCCATGTTGATCGCGCTGTCGACGATGCCGGCCACCGCGCCCGCCGCCAGGATCACCGTGCCGCCGTCGGCATAGATCTGGCCCGAGTTCGCAACCAGCGCGTCCAGCGGGTTGCCGTTGGCGTCCACCGGGCCGGCCTGGGTCGGCGCAGTCAGCGCGAAGTTGATCAACCCGTCGCCGTAGAAGTCCACCGTCGCCGCCGTGCCGGAAGCCAGCACCACGCGCCGGCCCGTGCCTGGATCACGCCGTTGTTTGCCACGCCAGGCACAGCCAGCGCCGCCAAGCCCTGGTCCGCCACGTGATCGTGCCGTCGTTGATCACGCTGGCGGTCGCGAAACGGTCGTTATAGCCGTCGAACACCAGCTCGTCGGCCATGAACCGGCTGTTCAGGATGTCCAGCGTCGTCGCCGTGATCGCGCCGACGTCCACAGTCGCGCTGGCGCCGAAGCTGATGCCGGCCGGGTTGACCAGCGTGATCGAGCCGGCGCCGCTCAGCGAGCCCAGGATCACCGAGGGCCTCGCCCGACAGCACCCGGTTAAAGCGCCGCCATGAACGCGGTCTGGTCGAAATGCACGCTCTCGTGCGCCGCGATGTCGAACGGTCCCACTCGATGATCACCCGGTCCGACGCCTGCTGGATGACGATCGAGTTGTCGCCGTAGACGATGGTCGCATCGCCCTCCACAACCGTGCCGTTCTGCGGCAGGGCAGGGAGGCGGTGGGTGCCAGCAGCGGCACGGCCGCGAAGGCCGCCAGGGTCAGTGCGCTGGTGGAGCGCAGCGCGCGACGACGGCGCGATCACCCATTTCGCGGGGCGGCCGACATGTGCCGGCCCGGTCCGGCGATCAACCTGGAATTGCACAAGTGAATCTGCATGCGAACGACGCATCGACCAATCCCCCTTGAATCAGCCTCGGTCGCCGCAAGTCCGCTCAACGTGCGAAACTTCGCTCCTGGCTATGTACGGAGCGTATTTAACTGAGAATTTAAGTTATTGTCGCCGGGAGAATTGTAAACGGCGACTGGCGCCAGTGAACGCCCGCACGGCCCGCCGGTCCGCGGAACGCGACGCGCCCCGCGGCCGGTCTCGGTGACGCCTCGGCTCAGGCGGCGTCGGGCTTGCAGCCGCCGGCAGGTCGGCGACCGGGCTGTCCAGCGCGGTGCCGAAGTTGAACAGCCACATATTCAGCAGGTCCTGCAAGGGTCAGCCCCGGATCCAGCGCCGGCGCGCCACGCCGGCCGCCGGCTCCAGGTCGGGCAGACCGCCCTCGCCGCCCTGCTCCCGCCGCCGCCGGCATTGCACGCCAGGGCGACGCCGCCATCGGTCGGCAGCAGCTGGCAGTTCGCGCCGCCCGCCGCCGGGGCAAGGTCGTTCAGGCTGCCCTCGGCCAGGAAGCTGTACGGATCGGCGAAGACGTTGTCGAACACGTTGCCGGAATCCGCACCCGCGCGCCCGGCCAGCGGGTCGCCAGCGCCGCCTCGTCGTTGGTCTGGCGCAGGATATCGACCAGCAACGCATCGGCGAGGAAGACCACATCGTTGCCGGCCGGCGGCACGATCGGCGCGACCAGGCCGTCGTTCTGGAAGGCAGACAGCGGGTCGAATGCGGTCACGCCGAGCGGACCCTCGACATTGGAATCGAGCCCGGTGGACAGAACCTGCGCCGGTGTCGCCGCGCCGTTGATCGTGCCCGGCACCAGCGCCGCCAGCGCGGTGCCCCACCAGTTGCCCTCGATATCCGGCGTGCCGGTGCCGAAGCTGGCTGTAGCCGAAGCCGCCGTTGCCTTGCGCGAAGCCGGAGCCGGGCAGGAAGTTCTGCTGCACCAGCAGCAGACCGGTGCCGATATCGCCCCGCCCGACGTTGACCCCGTTGCCGCCGTTGCCGGCGATGAAGTTTTGAAACACTTCGACCGCGCTGCCGACGGTGCTGGTGAACGAGACGCCGTTGCCGCCGTTGTCGAGGACGAAGTTGTTGTGCACGGCCGTCGCATTCGTCGAATTGATCGCACCGGCGAACCCGATGCCATCGTCGTTGCCGCCGCTGATGATGTTGCGGCTGACGGTCAGCGCCGCATTCCCGGAGATGGCGGAGAATGCGATGCCGCCCTCGATCCGCCCCGTCGGTAAGAACGTCGCCAGGCTGACCTGGGCGGTTCCATCGTAGGCCGTGCCGCCCTGCGTTGCCGTGCCGTTGCGATCGATGCTGACGGATGTGTCCCCAAGAATCTCCTCGCTGAACGCGATCCCGAAGATGTCGCCCAGGATGTCGGTATTGTCGTGCACCGAGACCTGCGCCGTGCCGAAGATGAACCCGTTGAACCCGATACCGTTCAGGGTCTGGCCCTGGATCTTGGCGTTGTTGGCGACCGCGAAAGTGCCGCTGGTCAGATCGAAGACATCGATGCCGTCTTCGTAGCCGATGAGGTTGACGTTGTTGGTGACGCTGACGGTCGAACCCAGGCCGATCACGCCTTCGAACTCGATGGCGTCGCTGGCGGCGCCCGTGATCGACTGATTGCCCGAAACGGTGACGACACCACCAGGATCGATCCGAAGTCCAGGCCATCCTCGTTGCCAGCGATGCTGGTGTTGTCGATCACGCTGACATTTGCACCGCTGGTGATCGAGCCGTTGACGTCGAAGCCGTCGTCGTCGCCGAATCAGGTCGTTGCCCTGCACGGTGAAACTGCCGCCGCTGAGTGTGCTGATATCGATGCCGTCGCTCAAGCCCCGGAGCGTGTTGGCGTCGTCGGCATCGGGACGCGATCAGGATGGTCGCGTCGGTCAGCGTCGGCCCGACGAAGATGCCGTCGAAGCCGGCGTTGTGGGTCATGTTCACGCCCTGGATCGTCGCCGCCCCGAGACTGCCCAGCGCGATGCCGTCGATGCCGGCCGACAGGTCGTCGGCGTCGCTGCCGTCCTGGATGATCAGATCCTTGATCAGATAGACCGCGTCATTGTCCACGTCGCCCGCGGCGATGGCGGCCTGCGTCATATCCTCGAAAACGGCGCGGTCGTCGTTGGCGTTGCCATGGATGGTCACGTCGATGCCGCCGCCGCCGTTGCCGATATTGCCCGTGCTGAGGACCCCGAAGCTGAGGCTGTGAAATCGACGTTGACGATATTGATGCCGGTCAGGAACGGCGTCGTGGCGCCGTCCAGCAGGATGCCGATGTCGATGCCGGCGCCGGAGGTCAGCAACATGTCCTGGATCGTCGTGCCGTTGGCGGCGATGGTGATCGCGGGTGAGCCGGTCTCGATCGTGGTGATCGAACCGGCGTCGTTGCCGGCGCCGATGATGGTCGGGTTGGGGTGCGAGAACGGCACCACGAAGCTGGCATAGGTGCCGGCGGCGATGTCGATGGTCACGTTGTCGCCGGCCAGGGCGCCCGCCCGCGCCACGTAGATCGCGTCCTGGACCTCGGCGCCGCCGGTGTCGCTCAGAACGTTGACGGTCGTTGCCGAGCCGGAGATCCCGTTGGTGCCAATCAGGTCGCCGTCCAGGTTTACTGTCGGTGCCTCGAAGGCGAGCAGGATGCCAGAGCTGACCGTGACGCCGTTGGCAACGTCGATGCTGGTTGTGGCCAGGTAGCTGCCGCTTGCGGTGCTGCTGGTGTCGGCGGCGAATGTCAGCACGCCCAGAGCGCTGATTCCGCTGCCTAAGCTGCTGCCATTCGTCGACGCCGTCAGCCCGTCTACCGCGGTGATTGTCAGGTCGCCCTGATTGTTGAGCACGACGAAGGTGCCGCCGGTGTTTGAGGCCAGGTTGTCGACGGCGGTGGCGATCCCGATGCCGGCGCCGGTGCGCAGCGCCAGGCTCTCGACCGTGATGTGCGGACTGCTGCCGGTTGAGGCCGACAGCGATCCGCCCGTCTCCAGAATCCAGGGTGGTGACCTTGGCGGGATCGAGCGCAATCGGGCTCGACGGTGATGTTGCCCGAGCCGCTGTTGCCGATCTGCAGCACGCCGGCGGTGGTGACGGTGTCGAGCTCATCCTGGGTCAGGCCCAGCGTGGCGACGCCGTCGCTGCCGCCGAGATCGATCGCGACCGTGTAGGTGTTCGAGGCCGGGTCGTCCTCCAGGATCACGCGGTTCACGGCCGTGATGGTGCTGCCGGCCGACAGCGTCATGTTGCCGGCGCGGATGTCGATCTTGCCGTTGTGGCGTTGGCGCCGCTGTCCGCGCTGGTGATGTTGGCGTTGTTGGTGAAGGTCTGCACGCCGTCCGCCCGTTGCCGAACTGCGCGACGAGGAAGATGTTGCGGCGCGACGTGAAGATGTCGCTGTTGACGGTCGGGTCGCCGTTGTTGGTCTCCAACTGGATGGCGAGGATCGGGCTGAAGCCGGCCGACGCCGTGTTGCGGATGCCGACGACGCCGTCGACGGTGCCGACATCAGGTCGCCGCCGGTGAAGCTCTCGATCAGGGCAATGCCGCCCTCGGTCGTGTTCCAGGGCGGCGACCGTGTCGACGTCCATGTCGATCTGCGAGTCGTTGCCGATGCCGTTGACCGCCTGCAGGGCCAGGTTGGCGACCTGCACGTCGATGCCGGCATTGGTGTTCAGGATTTCGTCGCCGGTGATCAGCGACAGGGTGTCGGTGCCCGCCGGGCTGATTGCGGCGGTGAAATCGATGCTGCCGGCACTCGCGCTGCCGATGCGCAGGATGCTCGCCGCGATAAGGTCCAGTTCGGCGTCGGTCGAGCCAGGCTGCCGGCCGTCTCCGTCCCCAGGCTGATGGTCTCGCCCGCCGTGCGCGGCCGCAGAGCGACGATTCCGGCGCCGGCATTCAGTGTGGCCGCGATCGCCATGACGTCGGCATCGAAGGTCACATTGCCGTTGTCCGTCGTGATTGTGCCATTGACGTTGATCGCGGCATCGGTCCCGACGGTGAGGCTGGTGAGCGGATCGGTCCCGCCGACTGCGCCGCCGAACGTCACGTCGCCCCCGGCATCGATCGTCAGGGCGAAGGCGCCGTCGACCGTGTTGTTGAACGTGACGGCGCCGGCGTCGGTGATCACCGTGTCTGCGCCCAGGATGGTGGCATCGTTGATGGTCAGCGAGTTGCCCGACGAGGTGATCGACCCGCCCTCCAACTCCGTCGTACCGGGCGCATCCGTGGTGATGCTGGTCAGCGGCGTGGTTCCGCCCACGACACCTCGGAACACAGTCCGTCGCGGCGAGTTCAGCGTCATCGCAAACGCGCCGTCCACCGTACCGCGGAAAATGAGGGGGCCCTGGGAGGAAAACACCGTGTCGGCCCCGAGGACGAGATTGTTCTGGATGTCCAGCGGGAAAGCGTTGCCGGTGGTCGTGACCGAGCCGCCGTTGACGGTGACCAGACCGCCGCTGACGACCTGATAGGCCAGGAATTCCACGGCGGCGTCGAGGGTCAGCGGATTGTGCGCCCGCATGAGCATCTGCACGTTGCCGCCGACGGTGCCGTCGAAGGTGGTGTCGCCGAAGAACTCCCAGATCTGGCTGTTCCCGGAAATGGAGACGTCGTCGCCGAACAACGCGTCGTTCTGAATGCTGACCTGCGTCGTCCCGTTGATGCTGAACACGGAGGTGCCGCCGGCATCCGTCGTCAGACTGCCGAGGCGGTCGCCGCCGGCGGAGCCGCCGATCACGTCGTTGAACGCGGTGGTGCCGCCGGTGTTGACCGTCAGCCCGAACAGGCCGTTGATCGTGGAGTTGAACGAGATGTCGCCTGCGCCGGTGCTGGTCAGCACCGTGTCGGCGGTCAAGGTCACCGGGCTGTCATATGTCTGCGCGCCGGTGGTGGAGACCATCGCACCCAGGCTGATGCCATTAGCGGCGGTCACCGACAGGGCGCCGAACGAATAGGTCCCCGACGCATCGACCAGCGAGACGCCGCCGCCGGTCGAGGTGACGTTGACGGTGCTGCCGGCTGCAAGGAACCGGCTCAGCGCGATGTCGTTGACGGCGTTCAGGTTGACCGGGTTGCCGACCAGCAGGGCCGATGACGCGATGGACAGCCCGCCGTCGCCGTCCATCGGCGTGGCCGGCGGTCAGGGTCAGCGCGCCGTTCGCGCTGACGGTGGCGGCGGTGCCCAGAACCACGTCGTCGCCGGCCTGCAGCGTCACGTCGCCGCCGGTCGACTGCACAATCACGAACCCGTTCACCGTGAGGTTGTCGGTATCGATGGCCCCGGATTAAACCCGCGGTGGCAGAAATGCTGCCGCCGGCGACCACGGAGCTGGCAGGAGTCGGGCTGGCGGTGGTCAACGTGACGGCACCGCTGGCGGTCGAGAACGAGATGCCGTCCACCGTTGCAATGGTCAACCCCGTGTTGTCGACAGCGAGCGACCACGCCGCCGATATCGAACGCCAGATTGCCGACCGCCCGTCTCAAGCCCGTCGCTGGTCGCCGCCTGCACCGACCAGGCCGGTGGCGGTCACGTCGGCGCCGGAGGGTTGCCATCCACGGCGGCGCCGCCGCTGGCCAGCGACAGTTGGTCCGCCTGCGCCGGAGCTGAGGGCGGCGCTGATGTTGATCGTCGCCGCTGTTTGTGTCGCCGAAGCGCAGCACGTCGGCGGCGATGCGGTCGATGTCGGACTCGATCAGGCTCAGGCTGTTCGCGTCCAACGTCCCCAGGTCGATCGCCCGGCCGGTGGTGAACGGCAGCAACGCCACCGTGCCGGTGCCGGCATCGATCAGCGGATCGAAGGTGGCGCTGGCGGTCGATCTGCACAGGGTGTCGGTCTGGATGGTGACGGTGCCGCCGGCGGAGATCGATCCAGCCGTCGGCGGTGCGGAAGATCACCCGCCCGCCGCCGTCGCCGCCGCGGGCGATCGGTCACATCGCCGCCGCTTCGATGCCAGTGGATCGCCGATGCGGATGTCGTCGGCGGCATCGAAGATGACGTGGCCGCCGCCGGTGTTGAAGACCTGGCCGGTGATCTGACGATTGCCGAGGCGGGGCTGGCAATCGACATACTGCCGGCAAGCCGAATTTCATAATTGAGTGCCGGTGCTGCCGTTGGTCAGGAAGCCGACCTGTATGGTATCGATCGTGTCGGCAGCATGGATGATGAACGTCCCCATGGTGCCGGTATTTGTTGGTGATGGTGACATTGCCGCCGCCGCCGAATTCCACGCGGCCGGTGCGGTGGTTCCGCATAGGCGTCCGTATTCAGCTCGAAGGTGCCGCCGCCGTTCAGCACGCCTCGATCACGGCATCGTCGATCTCCAGACGCACCCGCGGTGCAGCGGCGGTGCTTGCGGTGTGGACACGCGAACCGTCGCCGGGATCGGCGAGCATATAGCCAGTCGCGGCGCCGGTATCCATGACCACCGGTGCGTCGGTGGGAACCTCAGCGAGCCTTCAAAGCCGCCGCCAGGTCGTCGTCGATAACGCCATGGGCCGGACGCGTCAGTGCGCCTGGAAGACGATGACCGGTCGCCCTCGCCGCGGATCGGAGAGCTGTCGGCCGATGCATCTGCATCGTGAGTGGTTCGCTGCTCGGTCGTAGCGTCCCGCGTCCAGCCCGGCGATCGCGTCGAGCGGGTCGAGGGCGGCGCCGCGCGCCGCCCCGCCGACCAGCGCGGTGCCGCCGCCAGCCAGGCCAGGAGACGTCGATGTCGGCGCCGGCGTTCAGCGCCACCGCGTCGCCCAGCACGTGCACCGTGCCGCCGGCGGTGCCGGCCTGCGCACCGGAGGCGTCGAGCGTGCCCGCCACACCTGCCGCCGGCGCCGTCGCCGCCGACCGGCGCGATCTGCAGCCTGGATCAGCGCGCCTGGATCACGCCGTCCATGGTGATCGCGTTCGTCGACCAGTCCGCCACCGCCTCCGCGGTCAGGATCACCGTGCCGCCGTCGGCATAGATCTGGCCCCGAACCTTTGACCAGCGCGTCCAGCGGTTTGCCGTTCGCGTCCACTGGCGCGGCCTGCGTCGGCGCCGTCACCGCGAGAGTTGACCAGACCGTCGCCGTAGAAGTCGATCGTCGCCGCCGTGCCCGACGCCAGCACCACCGCACGGTACGCGCCTGGATGATGCCGTTGTTCGCCACCCCCGGCGCCACCAAGGCGCCAGACCCCGGTCGCCCACCGTGATCGTGCCGTCGTTGGTCACGCTGGCATCGGCAAACCGGTCGTCATACTGGTCGAACACCAGGTCGCCGGCCATGAAGTTGGTGTTGATGATGTCCAGCGTCGTCGCCGTGATCGCCGCCACGTCGATGTTCATGAAAGCCCCGAACGTGCCGGCCGGGTTGACCAGCGTGATCTGGCCGTTCGCCGTCAGCGAACCCAGGATCACCGAGGCCTCGCCCGACAGCACCCGGTTCAGCGCCGCCGCCAGCTCCGACGGCTGGATGAAGTTCACGCTCTCGTTCGCACCGACGTCGAACGACTGCCACTCGATGATCACCCGGTCGGAGTTCTGCTGGATAACGATCGAGTTCTCGCCGTAGGTGATCGTGGCCTCGCCCTCGACCACCACCCCGCCCTCGGGACCGGCCAGCGCCGGGCTCGCCAGCACCGCTCCGGCGATCGACACGGCGGTCAACGCAGAGGTTGACCAGTAGCCGTGGCGACGGCGAGAGCGGCCGCTGACGCGGGCCGCAAGATCGCGACCTTGTCGGTCGGTCGCCGCAAAGGTCCGGAAGGGACGCGTAACAGACATGGCAGCCTCCAGGCTGGGCCGTCCGGAATCTTGCTGTCCGGTACGGCGATTCATTGCCGAGCGGTTAAGGAATGGTCGGGTTTTATACCAAATTTTACCAATTTCTCTGCGGACTTTTTTGTAAACGGGCACTGCCTCGCCTGTGAAACTGGCCGGTCGGATCGCGCGCCAGAGAGCCTTGCCCGTCCGCTTTGCCCTTGCGGACGGTTGCATAGAACCGCAGTGCCGGGGCGACAGTGAGCCCCATCACAGATACGTGAAACCTTGCGTCAGCCGACGACGACGCTGTGGTGGAAGCCCAGCCGCGGGTCGGCCTGCGGGCCGATCCAGGGCACGAACTCCTGGATCGGCGGCATCGGCACCCGCAGCCGGCGCTCGGTCGAGGGATAGTCGTACAGCGTGATGTGGTTCAGCCCGCGGTTGGCGGTGAACAGCAGGTCCTGCGCACGGTTGAGCTGACAGGCATAGATCGAATCGAGCAGCGTGAAGCGGCTGACCCTGAGCGCGCCGAGGAAATGGCGGCTGTTGGTGAAGAAGTTGCCGCGGGCGAACACGTCGTAGAGCTGGGTCGCCACCTCGCGCGGGTGGGCGAGCTGGCCGGCGAAGTCCGGCCGCTCGTCGATGATGCGGAAGCGGGCGAAACTCGCCCGGTCCAGCAGCACCACCGACTGGCTGGCGCCGTTGCAGAAGATCAGCTCGCCGGACGACAACGCGACGTCGGAGTTGATGTGCGCCGGAACCTCGCGGCCGGCCGCCCAGTGGCGCAGCACCTGGCCGGTCGCCGCGTCAATCTCGAAGGCATATTCCTTCAGGAAAGCCATGCCCCATTCGTGCCAGTCGACGCCGTCCTGCGGCGCGACCCGGAACGAGATGCAATAGAACAGGTCCGCGCTCTCGTGCACGGCCAGGTGCCAGCAGGTCGCCGGCAGCGGCACCACCCGCACCGCACCGGTTTCCAGGTCGAAGATGCCGACATGGCGGGCCTCGCCGGCCGCGCCCTCGGCCGGGCTGTCCATCGAGCCGTAGCAGAGGTAGCGGCCGGACGCGCTGCGCTTCATCGCGTGCGGCAGCTTGACCCCGTGCGGGCCCAGTCGCTCGGGACTCTCCAGCCGGTCGAGTTCGAAGCGGTAGAGATGGGCGCCGATGGCGGTGACGAACGCGGTGTCCGACAGCCAGACGACATGGGTGCTGCCCTGCAGCGAGGTCGGCGTCGGCTCGAACCGCAGCGTCGAGATGCGGGCGATCTCGTCGAGCGTGCCCGCGTCGTAGAACAGCAGGTGCTGGCCGGCGTTGCCGAGGAAGCCGACCGTCGCCGCCGGGTTCACCGCCACCGCGTGGCCGGCGGCGATGCCGTCGTAATAGCGCACCTTGTAGGCGTGGTTGCCGGTCGCCGGGTCGTAGAGGAACAGGCACACCCCGGCCAGGCCCTCCAGGCCGTTGATGCCGTTGCCGTCGAGGGCGATGTGAAAGGCAAGGGGATAGCCCTTGACCCCGGTCGTCATCCTGCGCTCCTGGCCCGGTCGGACGCTTTGTGCCAACGGCCACATACCGCTATACTCGGCGGCGCGACGATACGGCAACGTCCCAGGGCGGCCCAGGCCGGAAGGAGTGCACGTGCGATCTCGCAGAGCCAACATCGCGGCGGACGCACGGCGGCAGGGCGGCGCGCCGGCGCTGGCCGCGGGGCTGGGCCGCGGCGAACTGGCGGTGGTGCGGATCGCCGCCCGCTGGGGCCGCACGGCGCCGTTGCGCCCGCTCGCCCTGCTGCTGAACCGCCTCGGCAACGGCTGGCTCTATGTCGCGCTGGCGGCCGGCCTGCTGCTCGCCGACCCGGGCCGCTTCCCCGCCGTCGCCGGCGCCGCCACCGCGGCGGCGCTGCTGGCGCACGCGGTCTATCCCTGGATCAAGCGCCAGGTGCAGCGGCCGCGGCCGTTCGAGGCCGACCCCGCGCTGACCCCGCTGCTGCCGACGCTGGACGCCTTCGCCTTTCCCAGCGGCCACTGCATGACCGTGGTTGCCGTGCTGATCCCGCTGTGCGCCGCCTATCCCGGGCTGGCGCTGCCGGCGGCACTGCTCGGCGCCGCCATCGCCTGGGCGCGCCTGGTCGCCGCCCACCACTATCCGAGCGACCTCGTCGCCGGCTTTGCGCTCGGCGCCGCCGTCGGCCTGCCGATGGGCATGCTGCTGGCCTGAGCGCGCCTCGGCGATCGCCGTTGCGCCGGGGCGGTGCCGGCCCTATCAAGCACGTCTGCCGGCCCGACCGGGCCGCCTTCCCGCGAGGCCGCCAGCCATGAAGATCGTCGACGTCAAATGCGCGCTGCTGGGCGAGCACCCGGTGGTGCGCATCGTCACCGACGAAGGCATCGACGGCTATGCCCAGGCCGAATTCTGGAAGCCCTACCTGAAGCCGCACATCCTCAGCTTCCGCGATGCGCTGATCGGCGAGGATCCGACCGACGTCGAGCGCGTGATGTTGAAGATCCGCCAGCGCGGCGGCTTCAAGCCGTGGGGCGCCGCGGTCGGCACCATCGAGATGGCGCTGTGGGACACCGCCGGGCGCGCCCACGGCCTGCCGGTCTACAAGCTGCTCGGCGGCAAGGTCCGCGACAGGGTCCGCGTCTACAACGGCGGCATCCGCTTCCCCTTCGCCGGCTATGCGCCGGAGGACTTCGCCGCCGACTGCGCGAAGATGATGGCGCTGCCCGAGGGCTTCACCATCATCAAGCAGCCGATCGGCTTCCACAGTCCGATGAAGCGCGCCCTGCCCTGGTTCCACTATGGCGACACCCAGACCACGCCGGTGCACGGCAGCCTCGACCGCGGCCTGTTGACCGAGCGCGGGCTGAAGCACGTCGTCGCCTGCGTCGAGGCGATGAAGGACGTGCTCGGCGACGCCGTCGGCCTCGCGCTCGACTGCGGGCCGGGCTGGACCGTACCGGACGCCATCCGCTTCGCCCGCGCGGTCGAGCCGCTCAACCTGATGTGGCTGGAGGACCTGATCACCGGCGACTACGTGCCGTTCGTCAACGCCGACGTCTATCGCGAGGTCACCCGCGCCACGGCGACGCCAATCCACACCGGCGAGCAGATCTACCTGCGCCAGAACTTCAAGGAGCTGATCGAGCGCCACGCGGTCAACATCGTCGGGCCCGATCCCTGCGACGTCGGCGGGCTCGCCGAGCTGAAGTGGATCGCCGAATATGCCGACCTGCACGGCATCCTGATCGCGCCGCACGGCACCGCCAACGGCCTGCTCGGGCTCGGCGCGCTGGTCAACGTGGCGGCGACCCTGCCGCACAACCTGATCGCGTTCGAGCTGCCCAACGCCAACCCGGCCTGGTGGGCCGACATCGTCGAGGGCCTGCCCGACCCGCTGGTCCGCGACGGCATGATCGAGGTGTGGGACCGCCCGGGACTGGGCGTCAGCCTGGTGCCGGAAAAGGCGCGGCGCTACCTGTCGGAAGACGACAAGGCGTTCTTCGACTGATCGCGCCGCGCGCCGGATCCGGGCCGCCGGTCAGGCGAACTGGACGTGGGAGACGGCGGGATTGTCGTCCTCGACGAAGCTGCGGCAGAACGAGCAGTGGAACCGGGTCAGCGACGGCAGCGCCTTCTTCGCCGCGGTCACCGCCGATTCCAGGCTCAGGTCGGACCGCCACCAGCGATTGCGGATGGTCAGCACGTTCATCGACTTGTAGTAGGCGAGCTGGGTCTGCGCGTTGCTGCGCTGGAATTCGCTGGCGGCGTTGGCGATGCGGTCGAGCAGCTTGGCGATCTGCGTGTCCTCGCTCTCGATCCGGCCGATGATCTTCTCGTAGGTCTCGTTCGCCTTGCTGTGGCGCCCCTGGTACTTGCTGAGAATGTAGTTGAGCGCCTTCTTGTTCTTGGCGTCGGGGATCTGCTCGACCACCTTCAGGCCTTTCAGCGCCATCAGCGCCAGGCCGGGGTCCGACAGCACGTTGCCGTGCTCGCCATAGAAGAACAGCGTGCAGCCCTTCGGCTCGAACATCGTCACGTTGCGGTCATAGCCGCCGTGGGCCGAGATCAGGCAGTCTTCCTTGTTGGTGCTCGATTTGAACAGGTAGAAATGCGATCCGATCTCGATCGCCCCGCGCGGAATCGACATGTATCCCCACTTGTCTGTTTGTATGCGGCGATTGCCAAAGACGGCGCGGATGCTTCCACTCGACGCGCCACGAAGGCAAGCGGAAAACATTACGCAACGTACAGGTGATCGGGCTTGAGCGGCCGTGCGGTCCGCGTGAGCGGGCCGTCAACGTGGGCGCCGGCCCCGGCCGGGCTTGCGGCGCCCGCCGGCTTGGCCGACAGTGCCGCCGCCGCCGATCCACCCCGGAGCCATCATGACCAGCCGCCTGTTCTCCCCGCTCACGCTGCGCGGAACCACGCTCGACAACCGCATCGTGATCGCGCCGATGTGCCAGTACTCGGCCACCGACGGCGTGGTCGGCGACTGGCACCTGATGCACCTCGGCCACCTCGCGCTCTCCGCCCCCGGCCTGCTGATCGTCGAGGCGACCGGCGTCGAGCCCGCGGGCCGGATCTCGCCGTTCTGCACCGGCCTCTACAGCGACGCCTGCGAGGCGGCCTTCGCCCGCGTTATCGGGTTCTGCCGCTCGGTGTCGCCGGCGAAGATCGGCATCCAGCTTGGCCATGCCGGCCGCAAGGGGTCGACCGATGCGCCGTGGCTGGGCGCACAGCCGGTGCCGCGCGACCGCGGCGGCTGGACCCCGTCCGCGCCGTCGCCGATCCCGTTCGCGCCGACATGGGAGACCCCGGCCGCCCTCGATGCCGCCGGCCTCGCGCGCGTGCGCGAAGCCTTTGCCGATGCCGCGCGCCGGGCGGTACGGCTGGGCCTCGACCTGGTCGAGGTCCATGCCGCCCACGGCTATCTGCTGCACCAGTTCCTGTCGCCGCTGTCCAACCGTCGCGACGACGGCTACGGCGGCGGCCTCGACGGCCGCATGCGCTTCCCGCTGGAGGTGTTCGAGGCGGTGCGCGCGGCCGTGCCGGACGACCGCCCGGTCGCGGTGCGGGTGTCGGCGACCGACTGGGTCGAAGGCGGCTGGGACCTGGAGCAGACGGTCGCGTTCTGCACCCATCTGCGCGCGCTTGGCTGCGACTTGATCCACGTCTCGTCGGGCGGCCTGTCGCAGGACCAGAAGATCCCCGTCGGCCCCGGCTACCAGACCGGCCTCGCCGCCGAGCTGCGGCGCCGGGTCGGCCTGCCGACCGTGGCGGTCGGCCTGATCACCGAGCCGGCCCAGGCCGAGACCGTCCTCGCATCCGGCCAGGCCGACCTCGTCGCCCTGGCGCGCGGCATGCTGTGGGACCCGCGCTGGCCGTGGAAGGCCGCGGTCGCCCTGGGCGAGGAGCCGGCGCTGCCGCCGCAATACGCCCGCGCCCACCCCGCCGTTGTCGGCAAGGCGCCGCCGCGGCGCTGGCCGCGGCGGCGGCGCGCCGCTCTATCGCTCCTCGGTGTCCAGCGAACGGATATAGGCGATGATGTCCTCGACCCTGTCGCTGTGCAGCACCGGGCCCAAAGTCGGCATGCTCATGTGCGGCGCATGATGCGGTTGCGGATGCCGCGGTCGGTGCGGTAGAGCGCGATGGCGGCGAAGCTCGGCGGCTCCTGCTTGAACACCAGCTCCGGCCCGATGGTGTGGCACGACCGCGCACAGCTGCTGCGACAGCTCGAATCCCGCCGCCGGGTCGCCTTCCTGCGCCGCCGCCGTCGTCGCGGCCAGCACCAGGCCTGCCGCCACCAACCCCGTCACCTTCGTCCGCATCGCGTTCCTCCCGGATGTCGATCTCTGCCGGGCCAGCGTTCGCGCCGGCGGAAGTCGCGCATTGATGCCGGTCAAGCCGCAACGGCGCAGCGCGGGCGCGGCGACCGGTCGCGCACGGCACCCGCCTTGACCCGGGTCAAGGCGCACCGCGGCGGGACGGCGATGATCGCCGGCCCATGGCGCCGCCGGGCGCCGCCCGCGCTACGAGGAGGCCGACCATGCCGATGCGGACCGCCCCTGCCCTGCTCGCCGCCTGTCTGGTCCTGCCCGCCGGTCTCGCCCTGCCCGCTTGGGCCGATGACGTGGCGCCGGTCGCGATCCCGGTCGACCCGGCGACGATCGACATCGCCGGCCAGTGGACCTACGCCACCTCCAACCATGCCGTCAGCGGCATGTGCCCGCTCGGCACGCCGATGGCCGGCACGCTGTCGATCGCCGTGGTCGACGGCGCAATCACCGTGGTGGTGGACTCCGGCGCCACCTGCAGCCCGGCCTCGATGTGCGTCTATGAAGGCCGGATCGAGCAGGGGGCCGTCGTCGTCTCCAACACGGCGGTTGTCGACGACGAAGGCGGTTCGGCCAGCAACGCCATGCAGCTGTTCTTCACGTCGCCGACGGCCGGCGCCGGCCGCGTCGCCTCGGGCTATGTCCACCCCGAGGGGTTCGAATGCCAGTGGACCCACGACATCGCACTGTCGCGCTGAACGCAGGCCGCGGCCGGCCCCGCGCGAAATGCTGCATGCCGCGCGCGGGCCGATGCGCTAGCGTGGCGGGGTACCAGCCCTGCACGGAGCGCCGGCGGCCATGAGCCTCGATTTTTTCATCCCCTCGCTGATCGTCGTGGTCTCGCCCGGCGTCGGCGTGCTCTACACGCTCGCGGCCGGACTGTCGCAGGGCGCCAGGGCCAGCGTCGTCGCCGCTTTCGGCTGCACGCTGGGCATCGTGCCGCACATGGCCGCGGCGATCACCGGCCTCGCCGCCGTGCTCCACGCCTCCGCCCTCGCCTTCGAGACGCTGAAGTACCTCGGCGTCGCCTATCTGCTCTACATGGCCTGGATGACGATCCGGCAGCACGGCGCGCTGCGGGTGGAGGAGAACATGCCGCGCCGCCCGCCGCTGCGGGTGATCGGCCAGGCGATCCTGCTGAACAGCCTGAACCCGAAGCTGTCGATCTTCTTCCTCGCCTTCCTGCCGCAGTTCATCCGCGCCGACGAGGGCGGCGCCGCTGTCGCTGATGCTGGCGATGAGCGCGGTGTTCATGGCGCTGACCTTCGTGGTGTTCGTCGGCTACGGCCTGTGTGCCGCGGCGATCCGCAGCCACGTGATCTCGCGCCCCGCGGTGATGGCCTGGATGCGCCGCGCCTTTGCCGCCGCCTTCGTCGGGCTCGGCGCCAAGCTGGCGCTGACCGACCGCTAGCCGCCGCGCCCAGCGCCGGACCGACGGCCGTCACGGCGCGTGTCGGCCGTCACAGCGCGCGCGGTCGATCCAGGCTTCGTGATTGGACAGTCGAGGCCGGGCGGACGAAGTCTCGGCGCCTCGCCCGGGCGACCGGCTCATTGGGGGGCTCTGGAGCCTGGCGAGCTTTTGCGGCGCGGCAGGACCGAGCGTTCGCGCGCCAGGGAATCCGAGAAAATGAGCGACGTCTACAAGGGCACCTGCTTCTGTGGGGCGGTCGAGGTCGAGGTGCGCGGCGCGCCGAAGGCGACCGGATACTGCCACTGCGCCGACTGCCAGGCGTGGTCGGCGGCGCCGATCAACGCGTTCAGCCTGTGGTCGCCGACGGACGTGCGTATCACGCGCGGCAAGGGCAGCGTCGGTACCTACAACAAGACCGACAGGTCCTATCGCAAGTTCTGCACGACCTGCGGCGGTCACCTGCTGACCGATCATCCGGGCATGGGGCTGGTCGACGTCTATGCCAATATCCTGCAGGGCTTCGAGCACCGCCCTGCTGTGCACGTCAACTACGCCAGCAAGATGGTGTCGGTGAAGGACGGCCTGCCGAAGTTCAAGGACTTCCCGGCCGAATTCGGCGGTTCGGGCGAAACCCTGCCCGACTGACCCGCGCGGCACCGCGGTCGGGGATCGGCCTTGGCCGCGGCGCCGTAGCTGCACGTCCAGCTTTCTGGTTGCGGCGCAGCGAAGTTGCTGAGAAGATTTCGACCATTGCGTGACGCGGACCCGAGAACAGCGCGGACGCCAGCACGCAAATGCATGCCGATCGGGGAGGGCCGCATGAACCGTGAGGACGCGGGTCCGCGGCGGCTTCCGGCGGAACGAAACGAACGAGCCTGGAGGAGGGCACACCGATGACCTTACGCAAGGAGCAGGAACTCCTGCTGCAGCAGGTAGCACGCAAGCAATTGCTGCTGGGACAGATCGACCGGCGCCAGTTCCTGAGCCGCACGCTCACCACCGGTCTTGGCATGGCCGGCATCGGCGTCGCCTCCAAATTCGGCATCAATGCCGCCCGCGCGCAGGATCGCCCGCTGACCCCGACGTTCTACCAGTGGATCGAGGACCTGCATCCGTCGATTCCGCAGGTCAACGCCCAGTTCCCGGGCATCAACTACCAGATCGCCCCGGTCGAGGGTTTCGGCATCGAGCGCTTTGTCGCCGAGGCGCAGGCCGGCGAGAGCACCTGGGACGTCTATGTCGGCCAGACCCCGTTCGTCGAGATGACGGCGATGAAGGACGCCGGCGTGATCGAGCCGTGGGACGACTACATCCCGCAGGACGTGCTTGACGACATCATCCCGTCGATCCGTGAGGAGTGCACCATCGACGGCAAGCTCTATGGCTGGCCGTTCCTGCTCGACGTCATCGGCATGGGCTGGCATTCCGGCCTGACCACCGAGGCCGGCCTGGCCGACGCCCCGCCGGCGACCTGGGACGAGTATCTCGCCAATTCCAAGGCTGTGGTCGAGTCCGGCGCCGCGCCGTTCGGCTGCACCTTCGACGCCCATGGCTGGCGTTCGCTGGCGCCCTACACGCACAGCATGAGCACCGCGGTCTACAACGAGGCCGGCCTGTTCGAGTTCACCAGCGACGCCGCCGTCGAGGCGCTGAAGCTGATGAAGGAGATGATGGCGCTGTCGCACCCGGACATCCTGCTGGCCGGCGCCTCCGACGGCGGCGTCAACGGCACGCCGGACGAGGTCGCCTTCGCGGCCCAGCGCGTCGGCTACTACACCAAGTACTTCAACGCGCCGCTGCGCATGGCCCAGTACTGGGACGATCCGACCGCCCTGCACATGGGCGCGCTGCCCAAGTTCGCCAACGGCGAGGGCTCGACGGTGTTCTGGACCACCGGCTGCGCACTGTTCAAGCACGGCAAGAACAAGGAAAAGGTCGCCGAGTACATCAAGGCGCTGACCTACGACCGGCAGATCTGGCAGGACTCGATCGCCGGCACCGAGACCGGCCACCCCGGCCAGCTGCCGCCGTACAAGTCGATCTACGCCGAGTGGGACGCGAACCCGCCGGAGTGGATGCTGCCGTTCGTCGGCCTGGTCCGCGGCCAGCTCGACGTCGCCAAGGCGATCGTCAACCACAAGTTCGGGCTGCAGCAGTTCGTCATCGGCCAGCCGCATTGGGAGACCTACCTGACCGGCGAGGTCGACGATCCCAAGGTCGCGCTGCAGGCCGCGCAGGACGCGGTCATGGCCGAGGTCAACCGCGGCTGATCCGTTCGCTCAGCGGGGCGGGCCGGCCACGGCCCGCCCCGGCCTACCAGAACTTTCCGCGGCACGCCGACCGGCGCGTGTCTGGCCCCTGTCTTGCACTGCACGGGACATGACGCCTTCCCACAAAACCAGGCCTGACGGCCCGCGCGGCTCCGAGGTGGACTGATGGTGGCGATGACGCATGGGCAAGGCGTCGCGCGACCGCGCGGTCTGTTCGGCCTCACCGGCAACACCTGGGTGTTCCTGGCGCCGGCGCTGATCTTCTTCGTCTGGTACCAGGTCTATCCGATCATCCGGGTGGTCTGGATCAGCTTCACCGACTTCGAGTTCCTGTCCGGCGAGCCCGGCGACTGGGTCGGCGTCGACAACTACGGCGAGGCGCTGGGCGATCCCTTGATGTGGGAGAGCCTGTGGCGCGCCGCCTGGTTCACCATCATGTTCCTGCCGGGCACGATCATCTTCCCGCTGCTGCTGGCGATCCTGGTCGACCGCGTGCGGCAGAACCGGCTGGCCACGCTCTATCGCGTGATCCTGCTGATCCCGGCGGTGATCCCGTCCACGCTGATCTTCGTGCTGTGGAAGTGGATGTACAACTACCAGGTCGGGCCCATCAACCTGATCGTCGAGACCTTCGGCGGCACGCCGCAGATGTGGATGGGCGGCACGCCGCTGACGCTGCCGGCGATCGCGATCATGGAGGTCTGGTGGGGGCTCGGCTATCACACCATCTTCTTCCTGGCCGGGCTGGCGGCGATCCCGAAGGAGCTGCCGGAGGCGGCCCGGCTGGACGGCGCCAACGAGTGGAAGATCTTCTGGCACGTCACCCTGCCCCGGCTGCAGCCGATCATGATGATCCTGGTCGTGCTCCGCTTCGGCACAGCGATGGCGGTGATCGACGAGTATCTGATCTTCGGCGGCTTCAACACCGCGCACCCGACCTATACCTGGACCATGTTCATGTACCACCAGGCGTTCCAGCTCGGCGAATGGCGCCAGGGCTTCGCCGCGGCCATCGGCATGATCGGCGCGGTCGGGATGATGATCGTCGTCTCCGGCCTGCTCTGGGTGTTCAGGCCGAAGGGATAGGGCGATGATCATGCGGACTGCCTCTTCCTCGCCGTCATCGCGCGCCGCCGGCCGGCGGCGCGGCAAACCGTGCGCGTGCGTACGGCCGGCGCCGGTCGGGGCGGCACGCGCATGAGCACGCAGGCACTCTCCCAGCCCCGGACCATCGTCGTCCCGCGCGATTCCTGGCTGAACCGCAACAAGGGCGCGCTGCTGCGCCATGGCGTGATCATCTTCTTCTGCCTGATCATCCTGCTGCCGCTGGCCTGGGTGCTGCTGATGTCGGTGAAGTCGCTGCCGGCGTCGATGCGGCCGCAGATCTGGCCCGACAGCTTCGACTTCGGCCACTACGCCTACGTGTTCGAGAAGATCGACACGCTGCCGCACAACATGTGGAACTCGATCTACGTCACCGCCGGCACGGTGGTGTTCACCACGCTGTTCGCGGTGATGGCCGGCTATGCGCTGGTCCACCTCAGGTCGCGCGGCAAGACCATCATCGTGATGACGCTGCTGATGTCGCTGTACTTCCCGACCCGCGTCGTCTCGATCATCTCGGTCTACGAGATCCAGAACTTCCTCGACCTGATCAACAGCACCGCCGGCCTGATCCTGCCCTACATCACGCTGAACCTGGCAATCAGCGTTCTGATCATGCGCTCGGTGTTCCAGCTGATCCCGCACGAGATGTTCGAGGCGGCCAAGATCGACGGCGCCGGCCCGTGGAAGAGCCTGTGGATGGTCGGCCTGCCGATGGTGCGCAACGGCCTGGTGGTGGTGTTCATCGTCAACTTCGTCACCGCCTGGGGCGAGTTCCTGCTCTGCCTGACGCTGACCAACGACCAGGCGGCCCGCACCATGCCGGTGGTCATCGCCCAGGCCGCCGGCGGGCTGGGCCAGTGGGCGTGGCCGCGGCTGGCCGCGGTCTATGTCATCGTGGTTCTGCCGGGCATCATCGCCTTCATCTTCGCCCAGAAGCTGTTCTTCAAGGGCCTGGCCGAAGGCGTGGTCAAGGGCTGAGCCGCCGCCGTTACCGCACCACCCAGTAGAGCTCGTACACGCCGCCGCGGTCGGTGTGCGTGGTCTTGAAGTGATAGCTGATCGGGCCCGAACGCTGCATCGGCTGGGCGGCCGGATCCCCGACCCGGGTCAGGTCGACATCGGTCGCGCTGTGCCCCAGCGGAGTCGCCACCTCGCGCATCCGCTCCTGTACCGCGCTGGCCGCGGCGTCGCCGGCCAGCGCCGCACCGGCGCCGGCAACCGCGCCGGCGCCGCCGGTGCCGATCGCGATCAGCGCGCCGCCGACCGCCGACGTCGCCCGGATCAGGCCGCCGACGATCTCGGGCAGCACCGGGTCGTACTTGTAGAGCAGCGCATGCAGGTCGACGTCCTGGGTCAGCCCCTGCCAGACGACAACGTCGGCCTGCCTGTACGCACCGGCGACCATGCCCTGGTAGTAGTCGTCGTCGCGCGGCAGCGTGTGCGGCTCACGAATGGTGCCGTCGGCCTCGACCACGAAGGCGACCGCGAGTACCGCATCCTCCTGTTCCAGGAAGAACGGCTGCGCCCGCTGCACGCACTGCATGCCGACGAAGTGGATCGCGTAGTTGCGCAACTCGGGTGCGGCCGGCGCCACGCAGCCCGGCCCCGACACGGCGGGGAAGTAGATGCTGCCGCTCCAGGCGCCATAGTCGGCGCTGACCATCCCGTTGTTGTCGCTGCCGACATAGCCGTCGCAGCCGTCGAACGTGGCCACCCGCACCGGCCCGCCGCCGGCCCCGACCGCGCCGGCGTGGCGCGCGGCGGCGCACAGCGCGGAATCGTCGGTATAGGTCCACGTCCCCCACACCGAGCCGGCGGCATCGGCCGGACACTGGCAGTCGAGCACCGTTCCCGCGCTCATGCCGCTGAGACTTGCCGGGCAGTCCCGCAACGCCGCCGCGAAGCTCTGTGCACAGCCGGGCCCGGAGATGTCGGGGAAGTAGAAGCTGCCGCTCCACGGGCCGTAGTCCCGCGTCGTCACACCGTTGCGGCTGCTGCCCGCATAGGACTCGCATCCGGCCGTGCCGGAAACCGTAACCGCCGCCTGGCCGAACAGCAGCATGTCGCTGTCGGGGCCGATCGCGCCGGCATGGGCGGCCGCGGCGCAGATCGCGGAATCGTCGGTGTAGGTCGCGGTACCCCACACGTCGCCCGCCGCCGGTGTCGTCGGGCAGGTGCAGCGGAGGCTGTCGCCGGCGCCGAGGCCGCTGAACGTGTCCGGGCAGGCCTGCACCTGGGCGAGCTGCACCGGCTGTTGCGCCGTGGCCGGTGCAGCTAGCAGCGCCAACGCCAGCCATGCCATGCCCGCCCACGCGGACCGCATCCGCAACCGCATCGGCCGCCTCCCCTTATCGCTCTCGCCCTGATGTCCGGCGCGCACCGTGGCACGGTGGCGCCAGGGGCACAACCCGGCGGAGCGGTCAGCAGGACAGGGCAGCCGCGCGATGCAGATAGGTCCGGTCGGCCAGCTGGCGCAGCATGAATCCGGCCACGTCGGCACGCGGGATCTTCAAGCTCAGTCCCTGCACGTCGGGCGCGAAACCGTGGCGGTAGCGGCCGTCGGCCGGCGCGTCGGTAAAGGCGCTGGGCCGCACGATGGTCCAGTCCAGCCGGCTGGCGCGCACATGCGCCTCCTGCGCCTCGTGATCGGCCAGCGCCTTGCGCAGCAGCAGCCCGAACATCAGCGTGCGCCACAGGAAGTTCAGGTTGCCGCGGCTGTCGCCCGCGCCCAGGGTCGACTGGCAGATCAGCCGGCGCACGCCCTGCCGCTCCATCGCCGCGACGATGTTGCGGGTGCCGGCGGCGCGCACGCCACCCTTGCGGCCGGCCCCGAGCGTGACCAGCACGGCGTCGTGGCCGCGGACGGCGGCATCGACCGCTGCCGCGTCGCGCGCGTCGCCGGCGACGAGGCTGAGCGCCGGATGGCGCTGCGCCAGCGCCTCGGGCCGGCGGGCGTAGGCGGTGACGCTGTGTCCCTGTTCCAGCGCCTTGGCGACGATCAGCCTGCCGATGGTTCCGGTTGCGCCGAACACGATCAGTTTCATGATGACCTCCTGCTTGTCACCGTGTAAATTTACATCATGACAAGTAGGAGCGCGTTTACACGATGTCAAGTGGCGAGTCCGACACCCGCACCCGCATCCTCGAAGCCTGCCGGGCGCTGCTGGAGTCCGGCGACAACGGTGTGCGCATGGCCGACATCGCCCGGCGTGCCGGGGTCAGCCGGCAGGCGGTCTACCTGCACTTCCCCAGCCGGGCCGACCTGCTGGTCGCCACCACCCGTCACATCGACGCGATCAACGACGTGGATGCGCGGCTGGCGGCCAGCCGCAGCGCCCGCACCGGCAGCGAGCGGCTCGACGCCTTCATCGAGGCGTGGGGCAACTACATCCCGGTGATTTTCGGCGTCGCCAGGGCGCTGATCGCAATGCAGGACAGCGACGGCGCGGCGGCGGCGGCGTGGCACGACCGGCTGCAGGCCGTGCGCCAGGGCTGCAAGGCGGCGGTCGACGCGCTGGCCCGCGACGGCACCCTGGCCCCCGGCTTCACGCCGACCCAGGCCACCGACATCCTGTGGACGCTGCTGTCGGTACAGAACTGGCGGCAGTGGACGGCGGTGTGCGGCTGGCCGCAGCAGGCCTACATCCGCAACGTCACCGCGATCGCGCGCCGCGTGCTGGTGGCCGAGGCCGGCGCGCGATGACGGGGCGCGACCGCAGCGCCCATGTTTTCGCCACGACGCCGTGCGACGCTGCGCGCCGGGATCAACGAGTGCGAGACAAACCGATGCGTGGCTTGCGCATGGCCGAACTGCTGACCGCCGCCGCGCTGTCCTGCGCCGCGGCCCTGCCGGCTGCCGCCGACGAACCGCTGCCGATGCCGGAAACCCACAGCGTCTGCGCCGCCGGCGGCGCCTATTGCGCGGTCGCCGACGTGATCGCCGAGGAGACGCGGGTGATGGCCGGCGACACGGTGCTGTGGACGGTCCCCGGCTGGCACCGCGACATCCACCTGTCCGCCGACGGCGCCGATCTGGTGATCGGCTACGACGGGCTGGACCTGCTGGTCGACACCGACAAGCGGCCCGAGACGGTGATGCTGTCGTTCTGGCACCAGGGCGCGCCGGTCCGCGACGTCACGTTGTCGGAGATCGTCGCCGATCTCGACAACCTGCAGGGCACGGTCTCGCACTATCTCTGGGGCTACATCCGCGGCTTCGACCCGGCCGGCCTGCTGGTGGTGCAGACCATCGAGAGCCGGATGCTGACGTTCGATCCCGCCACCGGCACGATCGTGGCAAATGTCGAAAGGCCCTACTGACTGTTCTTGCGAATTCAAAAGAGAATTTCCGTTTAGTGCATTGATATTGCTTAGCTAGTATAAGTCAGTTACCCGCCGTTCAGCGCCCGCCACACCTTCTCCGCCGTCACCGGCATGTCGATATGGGCAACGCCGATGGCGTCGCAGACAGCGGCGACGACGGCCGGCGGCGCGCCGGCGGTGCCGGTCTCGCCGACGCCCTTGAAGCCCTGCGGGTTGGACGGGGCGGGCGTGGGCCGTTTGGCCAGCGCGAACGACGGCAGGTCTGCGGCGCGCGGCAGCGCATAGTCGAGCAGGCTGCCGGTCTGCGGCTGGCCTGAGACGGGATCGTAGCGCTCGTGCTCCATCAGCGCCTGACCGATGCCCTGGGCGACGGCGCCGTGCACCTGGCCGTCGGCGCGGGCCGGGTCGAGGATGCGGCCGATGTCGTCGACGCAGGTGAAACGGTCAATGGCGACATGGCCGGTGTCCGGGTCGACCTCGACCTCGCAGACATAGACGCCGTTGGGGAAGGTGCGGTGGTCGCCGGCAAAACCGGCTTCGCCGCTGCAGCTTTCCTCCGGCGCACCGGCCGCAACCTCCTCCAGCCGCAAAGACAGATCGGTGCCGGCGACGCGGAAACGGCCGGCGGCATAGGCGACGTCGGCGGCCGCGACCTCGAGCCGGTCGGCCGCCAGTGCCCGCGCCGTCTCGATCAGCACGCCGGCGGCGGCCGCGGCGGCACGCCCGGCGACGATCAGGCTGCCGGAACCGCCGGTGCCGCCGCCCTGCGGCAGCAGGTCGGAATCGCCCTGCAGCACGGCGATGCGCGCCGCATCCACATCCAGCGCCTCCGCCACGATCTCGGCCAGCATGGCGGCGTGGCCCTGCCCGCCCGACTGCACGCCGGTGGCGACCGTGATGCGGCCGTCGGCCCGCACGGTGACGCGCGAGAGCTCGTTGGTGCCGCCGCCTGTGCCGTGGATGTAGACTGCGAGCCCGCGCCCGCGACGCAGGCCCCGCGCCGCCGACTCACGCCGGCGGCCGTCGAAGCCCGCCCAGTCGGCCACCTCCAGCGCGCGGTCGAGCGCGCCGCGGAAATCGCCGGAATCGATGGCGTAGCCGGTCGGTAGCCGCCAAGGAAAATCGGCCGGCGCCAGCATGTTGCGGCGCCGCAGGTCGAGCGGATCGACGCCGGTCTCTTGCGCGGCGACATCGACCGCGCGCTCGACGGCGTAGATCGCCTCCGGCACCCCGGCGCCGCGGTAGGCGTCCACCGGCGGCGTGTTGGTCAGCACGCAGCGCACCCGCAGGTGCAGCGCCGGGATGCGATAGACGCCGCCCATCACCCGGCCGAAGACCTTGGTGGCGATATTCGGTGCCATCGTCGACAGATAGGCGCCCATGTTGGCCAGCGAATCGACCGACAGGGCCAGCATGCGCCCGGCCTCGTCCAAGGCCAGCGCGACCTCGGTGACATGGTCGCGGCCGGCGGTGTCGCAGACGAATCCCTCGGTGCGCTCGGCCAGCCAGCGCACCGGGCGCCCGGTGCGGGCGGCGGCCAGCAGCACCAGCGCGTGTTCCGGGAAGCCCATGCCCTTCAGCCCGAAGGCGCCGCCGACATCGTCGGTGATCACGCGGACCGCCTCCGCCGGCACGCCGAGGATGCCCGCGGCGATGCGGCGGATGCGGTGCACGCCCTGGGTCGGCGCGTGCAGCGCATAGCGGCCGCTGCCGCTGTCATAGGCGCCGAGGGCGCCGCGCGCCTCCATCGGCACCATTGCGACGCGGTTGTTGACCAGCCGCAGCCGGGTGACGTGCGCCGCGCCGGCAAAGGCGGCGGCGACTGCCTCGGCGTCGCCCGCCCGCCAGTCGAGCGCAACGTTGTCCGCGATGTCCGGCCACAGCAGCGGCGCGCCGGGGGCGACGGCGTCGGCCGGCGTCGCCGCCACGCCGAGCGGCTCGATGTCCAGCGCGATCGCCGCCGCGCCGTCGCGCGCCTGCTCGACCGTGTCCGCCACCACCATCGCCACCGCCTCGCCGACATGGCGCACCCGGTCGACGGCCAGCACGGTCTTGGCCGGTACCTGCAGGCGGTAGGGCAGGAAGCCGGCCGGCTCGCCCAGGCACGGCATCGCGCCGAGCCCGGCGGCCCGGATCTCGGCCCCGGCGATCACGTCGCGCACGCCGGGCATCGCGCGGGCCGCACCGGCATCGAGCCGGACGATGCGGCCGTGCGCGACCGGGCTGCGCAGGACGACGGCATGGCCCAGGCCCGGCATGGTCAGGTCGCCGAGATAGCGCCCGCGGCCGGTGAGGAAGCGGACGTCGTCGCCCTGGCGGTCGGCGGGCAGCTCGGCGTTTCCGGGCGTCACGTCTGGCACGGGCATGGACTCGCGGCGGTTGGGCGGGGTCGGTCCAGCACAGGACAATTCGCGCCGCGGGTCGACCGAAAAATCCCGCCGCCGCGCCCCCGCCGGCCAAGCGCCGGCCGGCGGCGCGCCGCGATATTGCGTTGACTTGCACCGCCCGGTTCGGCCGAATGCCGGCCGCGGCCGGCAGCAGCCGGACCGGCCAGGAGCAGCGACGTGGCAAAGACCTTTCCGGCCCTGCGTATTGCCGGCGCCATCCTCGGCGCAGTGCTTGCGGCGGCGACCGCCGCGCGGGCGGTCACGCCGGACGACGTGCTGGTGGTCGGCCAGATCGCCGAGCCGCGCTCGCTCGACCCCAGCGCGGTGACGTCGCTGAACGACTTCCGCATCCTGGTCAACATGTATGACGGCCTGGTCCGCTATCGCCCCGGCACGCTGGAGGTCGAGCCGGCGCTGGCCGAGAGCTGGGAGATCGCCGACGACGGCATGACCTACCTTTTCCACCTGCGCCCCGACGTGACGTTCCATGACGGCACGCCGTTCGATGCCGACGCGGTCGCCTTCACCTTCGAGCGCATGCTGGACCCCGGCCACCCCTATCACGACACCGGCCCGTTCCCGCTGTCGTTCTTCTTCAGCGTGGTGCAGGACGTGGACGCGGTCGACCCGCTGACGGTCGCCTTCCACCTGCGCACGCCCTATGCGCCGCTGCTGTCGAACCTGGCCTATCCGACCGGCCTGATCGTCTCGCCGGCCGCCGTGAAGGCCTATGGCGCGGATTTCGCCAGCCATCCGTCCGGCACCGGGCCGTTCCGCTTCGACCGCCGCACCGAGACCGGCGAGATCGCCCTGGTCGCCAACCCCGGCTACTGGGACGGTCCGCCTGCCCTCGCCGGCCTGCTGTTCCGGCCGATCGCCGATGCACAGGCGCGCGCCGACGCGCTGGCCGCCGGCACCATCGACCTGATGGTCGAGGTGCCGCCGGACCGCATCGACGCCTTCGACGCCGATCCGTCCTTCGCCGTCTATCGCCAGACCGGCCCGCACCTGTGGTTCCTGATCCTGAACCTGCGCGAGCCGCCGTTCGACGACGTGCGCATGCGCCGCGCGGTCAACTACGCCATCGACAAGCAGGCGATCGTCAGCGACGTGCTGCGCGGCACCGCCACCGTGGCCGACGGCCCGATCCCGCCGGCCTTCGCCTGGGCCCACGATCCCGCCGTCGGCCCCTATGCCTACGACCCGGCGAAGGCGCGCGCGCTGATCGCCGAGGCCGGCCACGGCGACGGCGTCGAGGTGCGGTTCCTGGTCACCGACGGCGGCTCCGGCATGCTCGACCCTGTGGCGATGGCCGACGCGATCGGCCGCGACCTCGCCGCGGTCGGCATCACCGTGGTGACCGAGACCTACGACTGGAACAGCTATCTGGGGCTGGTCAACCCGGGCCTGGCGGGCAAGGGCAACATGGCCGAGATGGCCTGGATGGTGAACGACCCGGACACGCTGCCGTTCCTGGCCCTGCGCACCGAGGCGTTTCCCGCGGCCGGCGGCTTCAACTCGGGCTACTACACCAATCCCGAGGTCGACCGCCTGCTCGCCCGCGCCCGCACCACCGCCGACCAGGACACCCGCGCCGCGCTGTATCGCGAGGTGCAGCGGATCGTGCACGAGGATGCGCCCTGGGTGTTCGTCGCCAACTGGCAGCAGAACGCGGTCGCCTCGGCGCGGGTGCAGGGCCTGCGGCTGGAGCCGTCGTTCTTCCTGCTGCTGGCGCGGGTCGGCAAGGACTGAGCGCCGCTACCAGAGTGTATAGCCGCCGTCGATGACGAAGGCGGCGCCGGTGACGTAGCTGGACGCCGGCGAAGCCAGGAACAGGGCCAGCGGCCCGATCTCCGGCGGCTCGCCGGCCCGGCCCATCGGGACGGTGTCGACCATCGCCTGGATCATCGCCGGGTTCTTCTCCGCCCAGGCGCGGTTCGGCGCGGTCATGAAGATGCCGGGGCAGATCGCGTTGACGTTGACCCCGCGCGGCGCCCAGTCCGCCGCGATGGCGCGGGTGAAATGGATGAC